>JAIDKZ010000131.1 GCA_029051735.1 Anaeroplasmataceae bacterium
TGAAAATATTAATGCATCCATATTACATTTCACTGATATTTTGGTTACTCCTTTTTTCTTCTTCTTTTTACATAAGGAATTTTATATTACCATTGGGTTATGTGGAATGCTTGTAATCACAATTTTAAATATCATGCCTGTAATGTTACAAAGATATTTAAGACCAAGATTTATCCGAATTTATAACAAACTTAAAAAGCACGAAGAACAAAAATTAAAAATGAATTGACTTAAGCATGATATTTGTGATATAATTCTAAAGCGTGGGTAAAAAGCAGCAGTCATTATAATTTATAGTTTTTATCTCAAAGCCAAAAGGCATTACTAGTAATCTTCGCTGCTTCATGGTGAACGTATAATTTGAGATGACCTATAAATAGTGGCTAACATTTTACTCCAAAATAAATATTAGGAGGATATGACAAATGTCAAGATTTACAGGTTCAACTTGGAAAGTATCTCGTCGTTTAAACTATTCCGTTAGTGAAACAGGAAAAGAATTAATCAAGAGAAAATACGCTCCAGGACAACATGGCGCTAAGCGCAAAAAATTAAGTGAGTATGCTACTCAGCAAGCTGAAAAGCAAAAAGTTAGATTCACATATGGTGTATCTGAAAAACAATTTAGAAAGACTTTCAATGAAGCATCTAAGTTAGAAGGAAAAACTGGTGTTAACTTCTTAAAATTATTAGAAGTTCGCTTGGATAACTTAGTATATAGACTTGGATTTGCTGCTACTAGAGCACAAGCTCGTCAGTTAGTAAATCATGGTCATGTATTAGTAGATGGCAAGAAATTAGACATCCCTTCTTACAGAGTTAAAGTTGGTCAAACAATTTGCATGAAGGAATCTTCAAAGGATTTAGTTGTTGTTAAGGCAGCATTAGAAGCAAAATTAAGTCGTGCTGAATATTTATCTTTTGATGATAACACACTTGTTGGTTCTTTAGTAAGAACTCCAGAAAGAGATGAATTCTTACCAGAAATCAATGAACAATTAATTGTCGAATTCTATAACAGATAATATAAAAAACATCTTCTTTTTTGAAGATGTTTTTTATTTTAATTACTATTGTTATTATAAAAGACTAGCCTAAATTAGTCTTCTATTTCATCACTTTCATCATATGAAAATATTTTTTTGAAATTATGTTTCTTTTTGGATTTATGTTTACGTTTTGGCAAGAAAATTTCAACTACTGGAATTGTTAAAAATATAATCCATCCTGGATGCCATAGATTCCAAACAAATCCCATAATTAAATAAGCTATGACTGTTACAAGCGGATATAGGCCTGCCAAACTATCAATTCCTAAAATCATAGGAACTAGTGGTATAGCAAAAAATACAATCCATCCTGGATGCCACGCATTCGCACAAAATCCTAATAATAAGTATACAATAATTGTTATCATAGGAGTTGCAGCGATGATTTTAGTTTTCAAATGCATACGACTCACCCTTTCTTATTTCCTAACTATTATTCTACCATATTTTTTTTAAATATGAT
Organism: Anaeroplasmataceae bacterium; assembly: GCA_029051735.1. Lineage (GTDB taxonomy): Bacteria > Bacillota_I > Bacilli_A > Acholeplasmatales > Anaeroplasmataceae > Pelethenecus. The sequence goes on from JAIDKZ010000131.1 coordinate 1,513, forward strand.
ATAATAAATTGGTGATATAATGGAAAGAATCGGAAAAAATCATGAAGTTATAAAAATGATTAAAGATATTAACAAATCAAATCATTACAAAAATTATATTGCTAGCGATGATTTAGAAGTTCTAAGAATAGTTATTAACAATCGTTTAGTGATTCCTTACCTGATTTATTCTTATGAAAAAGCTTATCAAGATGATACACAAATCTTATTGCAGCAACTTATTCAAAAGGCAAAAAATTGTTATGAGATTTCTAATCATACATATGATATGATAAAACAGAAAGAAAATCATGCTGGAATCATAGCGATCATTGAGCTTCCACAATTCAATTTTCATGATTTAGGAGACTTTATTATCATATTAGATCATTTGGAAATTCCTGGAAATATTGGTACCATTTATAGAACACTTGATGCTTGTGGAGCAAGTGGTGTTATTTTAGTAGACTCTATTACAAAACGTAACAATATAAAATTAACTGCTTCTGCTCGTGGCACAAATCTTATTCTTCCTACAATAGATGCCAAGTATGAAGATACATTAAACTTTTTGCTTGAGAATGACTATACAATTTATTTAGGTGAACCTAAATTGGGAATTTCATATCATGATTATGATTATAAAGGAAAAATAGCTATAGTTGTTGGAAATGAACGATTTGGTATACATGAAGATTGGTATAATCATTCCCATCAAAAAGTCTTTATTCCTATGAAAGGCAGCAATAATAGTTTAAATGTTGGAGTCGCTGCTTCAATTTTGGCTTATGAGGCAGCAATAAAGCGAAAAACATTTTTATAAATAATAAAAGGACACTTCATCAAAAGTGTCCTTTTTTGTTATATTGCTTTAGAACATAATTCTATAAAGCTATCTGCATTTAGTGAAGCTCCACCAACTAATCCACCATCAATATTTGGCTGAGCCATTAACTCACTAACACTCTTTGTAGATACAGAACCACCATAAAGAATACGAATTTTTTCACTTGCATTCTTTGAATATAGTTTTTCAATTAAACAACGAACAAAACCACAAGCTTCATCTGCCATTTCTGCAGAAGCAACCTTTCCAGTTCCTATTGCCCAAATAGGCTCATATGCAATAATGATATTTTCTAATTCTTCTTCTTTGATATCCTTTAATCCTAAAGTTATCTGCGTTTCTAAAACATTGTGAGTTGTACCATTTTCACGTTCTTCTAAAGATTCACCACAGCATACTATTGGCTTTAAATCATGTGATAAAGATGCTTTGATTTTTAAATTAACTGTTTCATCAGTTTCATTAAAATATGCTCTTCTTTCACTATGACCAATAATAACATATTCCACTCCTGTAGTAGAAAGCATAACTGGAGAAACCTCACCAGTATACGCACCACTTTCAGCAAAATGAACGTTTTGAGCACCAATCCTCAAAAAATCCCCTTGTCTTTTTACTAAGTCTCTTAAAACTATTGCTGGAGCACAAATAATAGAATCAAGCTTATCCTTACTAGGTAGCTTATCACTTACAGCATAAATAAACTGTAAAGCTTCATCTCTCGTTTTATTCATTTTCCAGTTTCCAGCCATCACTGGTTTTCTCATAAATTTATTCTTCCTTTACAATTATTTTTCAAGGATTGAAGCTATATCATTAATTGCAGCCTCAGCTTGATCACCGGTAGCCTCTATAACAACATTCTCTCCCTTAGGAATTGCTAATGACATCAATCCTAAAATAGATTTAACATCAATAACCTTATTATGATAATGTAAATTAATATCAACAGAATATTTTGATGCGGCTTGAACAACCTTTGCAGCAAGACTAGCATGTAATCCTACTGTGCTTTTTACAACAATTTGCTTTTGCATAACTTCAATTCTCCTTTTTGTTTTTTAAAAAATTATTTTTCATCTACACAATCAATACCTGGTAATACTTTGCCCTCTAGATACTCTAAAGATGCACCACCACCAGTAGATATATGTGAAAATTTATCTGCATATCCTAAAGATTCAGCTGCAGCAGCAGAATCTCCACCACCAATAATAGTATTTGCATTCTTCAAATTAGCTAAAAGCTCACATACACCAATAGTTCCAGCAGCGTAGTTCTTCATTTCAAATACACCCATTGGTCCATTCCATACTACTGTTTTTGCACCTGATAAAACTGTAGCAAATAATTCTAAAGTTTTAGGACCAATATCTAATCCCATATCATCAGCCGCTAAATCATCAACAGATTTTGCAATACCAGGAACATCTGCAAATTCCTTTGCACAAACGGTATCCACTGGTAATACAAGTTTATTTCCAGCTTTTGATAATAATTCTTTAGCTAAATCCAACTTATCATCTTCACATTTTGAAACACCAATATTTTTACCTAATGCCTTTAAGAAGGTAAACATCATTGCTCCACCAATTAAAATCTTATCTGCTTTTTCACATAAAGCTTCAATTACACCAATCTTATCAGAAACTTTAGCTCCACCTAAAATTGCAATATAAGGACGAACTGGTTCATCTACTGCACCACCAATATATCTGATTTCCTTTTCTAAAAGGAATCCAGCTGCTGTTTCACTTACATTCGCAGCAATTCCTACATTAGAGGCAGCAGCACGATGTGCTGTACCAAATGCATCATTTACAAAAACATCACCTAAAGATGCCCAATATTTTCCTAATTCAGGATCATTCTTTGATTCCTTCTTACCATCTAAATCCTCATATCTAGTATTTTGGAACATTAGAATTTCACCCTCACCTAATTGAAGAGCTGCATCTTCTAAAGCTTTTCCTCTAGTAGCATTTACAAAATGAACTGGCTTTTTAATTAATTCTTCTAAGCGCTTTGCTACTACAGTTAAATCATTCTTCTTCAAATCTGACTCTTCTTTAATTCTTCCCAAATGAGAGAATACGATAGCTTTACCACCATGATTTACTACATATTCAATTGTAGGTAATGCTGCACGGATACGTGTATCATCAGTAATCACACCATCCTTCATAGGTACATTAAAGTCAACACGAATTAAGACTTTTTTTCCCTTTACATTTAAATCTGAAACAATTTTTTTAGCCATATTTATTAATCCTCCAAAAATAAAGCCTTTTTTAACGATAACATTATACCATTTCTATTTTTATATTTCAAATAAAATTCATAGAAAGCGTATTACATGCTTTTTTAAATTATAAATAAAATTACTAAAATGACAAGAAAAAACAAATAAAGAATATAGTAAGGATAAATATTATTTTTTTTATAATTATATTGGCATTTTAATTGTTTTTTTTGACTTCTCATTATTTTAAAAAATGGATGGAATAAGAAAATCAGAATCAGCAATAAAATAAAAACGCCTAAAAAACATCCATATACAATCTTCATAAAACCACCATTTTATTATATGCTTTAAACCTCTTTTTGTTTTGTGTAACGTTTTATCCTCACTTCATTATAAGTTTTTGGATGAGAATAATATTCAAATAAAGCTTTTTTGGCTTGTGTATTCCCTAGTTTTTCTGAAAAAGATAGTAACTTGATATAATCATCTTCTATAATTTTATTTTTAACAAATTCAGCAAGTAAGTATCCACTTTCTGGATTATATTTTAAAGTCAAATAGAAATAAAATATTTTTTCTTTTAAAGTTTTACAAGGCATTGTGTAATAAGATAAGTAATTTCTTTTTTTAAAATAAAAAATGAGTTTAGACAGGTAATCATCATGTTTTGTATAAGTTTTAAATTCTACATTTTTTTTCACTTTCTCTAAAAGTTTGGAAACGGGTATATATTTTAATTCTTCTTGTGTATTAGTAAATACTTGAAAAGCTATTTTATAATATTGAGATAAGAAATCTTTTGGAATGTGAACAATAGGATTTTTAAATCGTTTTAGAAAGTCATTAAATTGATTACTTTTTATATAATCAATGAAATAAAAATCCTCTTTAAAACTTGAATATAGACTGCGATATGTTTTTCTATGACCTCTTTCAAAATAATCAAAATAAACAATTTCCTCTAAATAAAATCTTTTTTTTAGTTCTGCAAATTCTTTAATTGGCGCAACATCAATCCAATTGTCCTTATTGGTTAAAATAAAATTATGTCTTTTACAAATTGCCTCTTTTGTTTTTTCTATTGCTCCTTCTATAAAAAAGGTTTCTTGTTTCTTTATAATATCCTTATTAAAAATCATTATCTCATCTAAGTCTAATTTCTCTTCTATAAATTCTTTTGTCTTAAGTTCATGAATAATAAATTCTTTTGAAGCCATTTGATATCTTGTATCAATTACTCCTGTTTTTTCTTTTCCTTTTGTAATGATAAGGTATTCTAAATTGCGAATTGTACCTTCAATAAATAGATAGACCATATACCCTTTAGAAAGAGAAATTTGTTCTTCATTCATAAAAGATTCATACATTGAATTTGAAAGAACAGCTTTTTTATATTTCTCTATTATAACATCATCTGTTTCTTTAAGCTTATGGATATAGTAATTTTCCAAATTTATCACCTAATAAAAAATATGATAGAGATTAACACTCTATCACACTTTTTATATAAAGCTTGTTTCGATTTGTCCGATTGTCCATTTTTATAGAAAATTCTATAAGATACAATTTATTTCCTTCTATATTTGTTATATTCTTATAATCTGAAGGGAAAATCACAAATTCAAATGAAGTTTTCCCATCAGACAATTCCCCAACCAGCATAGGTTCATCTTTTTTTGTTTTTATTTCCCGCTTGTTTTCAAAAGCAACAACTGCTTTTCCTACTTTATTATTTATAAAAGATGTCTTAGTTTGAAAATGCTTTTCTTCAATCTTATTAAAAACATTATATTCTATATTAAAACCAAGATAATCAAATTCTTTTTCTTGTAAATATTGATAATCATATTCTGTCTCATCATCTATTTTGTCTATTAAATGTTTAGCAAATATATCACTATATATCTCTTTCGTATCAATCATTTGTTTTTTTGTTAAACCAAAACAATCTAAAGCACCTGAAAATATTAAGCCTTCTAGATTAGAAGAATTTAATTTTGTTCTCGCCTTAAAATCTTTATAATCTTTATAAAAGCCATTTTGTGTTCTTTCTTCTACAATCAAATTTGTAATAGTTTCTCCTATTCCTTTAATCGTTTGAAATGGCATGAAAAGACCAACTTTATGAACTTCAAATATATTTGATGAAATATTTACATTTGGCTTGTATACAGTCACTTTGTGTTCTTTTGCATAACTAATATAACTATATAGTGTTGATGAGGCGCCAATAACATTATTCAAAATTTTTGAAATGAAAATATGAAAATAATTTGCCTTCAAATAGGCCATTTGGTATACAAGCAATCCATATGCAACTGAATGTGATTTATTAAAACCATAGTTCGCAAATTTCAAAATATAGTTATAAATGTCATTTGCAATTTTGCTTGAAAAACCTTTTTTTATTGCGCCATCTAAAAAATGAGTTTTTAAATGTTTTAATTCATCTTCTTGCTTTTTAGAAATTGCTCTACGTAAAAGATCAGCTTCTCCTAAACTAAAGCCAGCAAATTTTTCAGCGATTTGCATAATCTGCTCTTGGTAAACAATAATTCCATAAGTGTTTTTTAATATAGGTTCTAATATTGGATGAAGATATGTGAATTTTTTTCCATGTCTTCTTTCTATGAACTCATCTATATTATCCATTGGCCCTGGTCGATATAACGCTAAAACAGCAACAAGGTCATCAAAACAATCTGGTTTCAAATGATATAAAACCCTTCTTATTCCAGCAGATTCTAATTGAAAAATTCCTAAGGTATCCGAAGTTGCAAGGAGCGAATATGTTTTTTTGTCATTCAACGGAATTGACCTTAAGCTTTCCATTGTAAAATTAGGAATTTGATGAATAACATCACTTAAAATTGTCAAATTTCTTATCCCTAAAAAATCCATTTTTAATAGACCGATTTCTTCTAAATCATGAGCTTCAAATTGAGATTGGAAAAGCCCATTTATTCCTTCTTGTAGAGGAACATTATCATCTAAATCATAACTTGATATTATAATTCCAGCTGCATGCGTTGTGATATGTCTAGGAAGATTTTCTAGTCCTTTTACAATAAATAATAGATGATATATATCCTCTCGATTTTCAAATTGATGTAACAGTGTTTCATAATCCTTGGCTTCCTCTGTCAAACGAATTAACTCTTCTAAGCGGTCTCCTTCAATTTTCATAATTCTTCCTAAATCTCGAATTGCAGAACGAGCCAAAAAAGTACTGAAAGCAGAAATATAACATACATGCTTATGTCCATAAAGATGATGAACATATTGAATCACTTTATCTCTAAAAATATCAGGAAAATCAATATCTATGTCAGGCATACTAATTCGCTCAGGATTTAGGAATCGTTCAAACAAAAGATTATACTTGAGGGGATCAATCTCTGTTATTCCTAAACAATATGCGACTAGTGATCCTGCAGCACTTCCTCTTCCTGGCCCTACGAATATATTATTTTTTTTAGCAAAAAGGATAAAATCCCATACAATTAAGAAATAATCTTCATATCCCATTTTATGGATTACTGAGAGTTCATAATGTAATCGATTCTGATAAACTGGAAGAATTTTTCCCTTTAATCTCCGATAAAGTCCTTTACTACACAAATTTTTCAAAAATTCTTCAGCACTTAAGCCTTTTGTATTAGGATACTTAGGCAGATTGGCTTTCTTTGAATATAATTTGATTTGAATCTTTTGAATAAAATTAAAAAGTTCTTCTTCCATCACAGGGTTAGCATTGAAGCTAAAATCCTCTAGTTCTTTTATTTTCACTTCTTCCCCACCAATTTTTGTTAAAGCCTCATAAACTATCTTATCTTCTTTATTTAAATATCGGCAATTATGTAGAGGAAGAGTTTTAATATTTCTAGAATGAAGAAGTGTTAGCACTTCATTTATCTTTTCAGTCAATTGCAAATAATTAGTTGTAGAATAGCCTACATAATAATCTGTAAGTTTTTGATATTTTTTTAATTGTTCTTCTAGATTAGACATTTGATTTGAAAAATAATATCTTCCTAATATAGAGTTCTCAAAAACTGAAATCAAGGCTATGCCTTCTGTATAACCTCTTAGAAATTCTAAAGAAGTAGGTATAGGATTTGTATTCAGATATGTGGTTAATTTTAATAAATTTTTATATCCTATATCATTAATACAATAAGCTAATAGCTTTGAATTATAATTATCCTCATCAACAAAAGTTATCTCCAACCCAATCACAGGCAAAATGTTATGTTTTTTACATGCTTTATAAAATTTATATACTCCATATAAATTCTTATCAGTGATAGACAAAAAAGTAAAAGATTTTTCTTTTGCTAAAGAAATATAATCCTCTAAACGTATTGTATTGTTTAATAAATTATATTCTGTTTGACCATATAAAAATCCTTTCATTCTATCACTTCCTTTTAAAGTTTATTGTTTTGTTTCTTTTCTTTTTCTATATTTCATAAATACAATTAAACCTAATGTTATTAATGTAATACTTCCAAAACATATACAAAACAATGTCAATTTAAAATCAAAACTCTCTTTTTGATTTTCCGCATATATTGAAACAATAATAGTTTCTGTTGTAGATAAATTTGATGAGTTTACCACACTAACATTGACAAGATATGTTCCTTCTTTTGTGTAATCCACCAAAGAATCGTTCCACTGAATTTTAGAAGAAACTTGAGGGTCTGATGGATCTTGCACAGTAATATAATCTAAATAATTTGGCTTTTGCCCAATAGGAATAGAAATGTTCTGTACCAATAGAACTGGCGGCGTAACAGCAAGAAGTTTAACCTCACATTCAACTACTTTGCTTTTTTCATTTTCTGAAAAGCAATATCTAACTTTATAACTTCCAACCTCAGGTTTAATGTTAGATGCATCAATACTTATCACATTACAAATATCTTTTTTGCCATACAGAGCCTTCTTAATATTATTTTTTAAAGATTCTGTAATATCTTTATTATACTCCAAAATTAATTCTTGATGAAATAATTCAATCTCAATTTCATCTTGATTTACAATTTCAACTGTCACAAGAATTATTGATTGATTTCCTTGGTTATCCTTAAAGCTAACCTCTAAATCAAATATTCCTTCTTTTGATGTATCAAACTTTGGATACTGAATAGAATGAGTCACATCTCCATCTATTTGATCATAAGCAGTAAAATAATTTATAATATCAGGCATTTCACCTTTAGCTAAAATTATATGATTGTTATCTCCTTTGAAAGTAATTATTGGTCCAATAGGGTCTTCTACTTCTAAATCTATTTCTACTATAGTTATATTATACCCATCATTTGCTTGAATGTAAACGGGATATTTTCCAGGAATATCATATAAAACGGATGAATCATCTATTATGATTTCACAAGTATTGCTGTTATCAACTGCTACTATCTTAGATTTATAATTAGGAAGTGCCTGGCCAATTAAATATTTCAATGATTTGGGATATAAAACAATTTCAGGAGGTTCCTTATCTACAACTTTAAATGTGATTAAAGTTTTATAACCTTGACATTGCCCAGGTCTGTATTTCGTTTCAACTGCCTTATACCAAACTTGATATTCTCCAACCTTTGATGTATCTACATCTGTTAAAAGATAAAGCCAGTCACCTGTTGGGATATATTCAATTTTAGCATCTGTTAATTCTTTTTGATCTTTAAGAAGCTTAGCCTTAGGAATATGTATATAATTTTGCAGTGTGCTACCCAAAGGTATTTCAATAGTTGTTGTCTCTTCATCCCAAACAAATAACCATGTGCTTGCTTCAACTTGAAGACAAAAGACAAATATTATTAATAAGATTAACCCTACTTTTCTCATCGAAACTTATTCTTTGTTAACCGTTCAAATGCGCGATTGAAATTCTTATATTTCCCAAGATTAGAACAAATTCGACTTAATTCAATCAAAAAAAATTGAGCTTCAATAGCATTATTTGTTATGGCAAGATTTGGTATAATTACATCACTGATTTCATTATAACATTCTATTTCATCTTTTAAAGTTAAATATTGCGCAATGCTTGGACTAAAATCACAATCATAAAATCGTCTTTTATCTAAAGATTCAAAATATTTATTATAATTTATTTTATCAAATACATAAATGAAAATTAATCTAGCAAATGGGCGTAATTCCGTATAATAATGTGTTTTTGCTTTCAGATTATTTTCTTTTAAGTCTAGATAAAATTCTATTGTTCTTAGATAGACCTTTTTTTGCAAATTTTTCATCTGTTGCCTTGCATCATTTATCATAGAATTATTCATCATAAAAATACAAGAAAGATAGCGTACATAATCGGCCATCTCAAATTCTGTTGAATCCAATAACTCCTTTATTAATTGCTCTGATAAAATTAAGGCTCTTGGATTATTAAGTTTTAGATAGCATTGCAAGCAAATCAAATATATAATTTTTTTAATCGTTTCTCCGGTTTCACTATAAGGTCTAGTCATTGTCAAATTATCTAATACTTCATGATATTTTTCTTCATAGAAAGATAAAATTGAATGAAATACCATAAATATAATGAGTTCTTCACTAGACATAACACTTGTTATTTTAAAAAGATCATTAACAATAAGTGATGCTTCATCTAAACGAAATGTTGCAATATAGAAAATAAGTTGAATCAACTTACTTCTATAATTTTCAAAGCCTTTACACTCCTCATAAGCACGACTCAAAAATGTAATATTATTTCTATAAAATTTTTCTACACAATCCATTAATAAATTTTTTAAATTAAATAAAAGGTCAATTTTAGGAACTGAAAGGTCCAATTTTTTACATATCTCAGTTAGCATTGCTCGATTAGGCTTCATTTTTGCTGTTTCTATTTTACATAAATAAGACACAGAACAAATATTACTAGAAATCGTTGAGAGTGTCTGAGACTGGTTTATTCTTAGTCTTCTCAACTCTGCGCCTACCATACGATAAGCATTATCATCATTTTTCATCCTTCTTGAGAATTCATCAATAAAAATACTGTTTTTCACATACAACTCCTCAATTAACCACGACCGAATACATTCCCTATTATAAATGGATTTTGTTTGATTGCAAGCAATACCTTGTTTGAGAAAAAAAACATTTTTTTCTATGTTAATTTTACTTGTAAAGTAATAAGCAAGAAAAAGAATAAATTTGCTCACTATTTATTGCAAAATGACTGGTTTGATATAAAATATTTTTAATTTCTATTTTTGGATTCTCTGAAAAAAAATTATTTAAAGCATCTTCCAAATCCTTTTCATGTTCAAAATCAAATAACTTTGCCTTCATATTAACACCCAATATAGTTTATCCCCTGTGGTAGAAAAAAAAGATAAAAAAAAGGCGAACTAATGTTCAACCTTACAAAATTTTTTTAAACTACATCCTTCACAATTTGGTTTTATTGCTTTACAATGATATCTTCCAAACAATAAAAATAAATGATGTGAAATAATCCAGTCTTTTTCTTCTATATATTTTCTGAAGCTTTCTTCTGCTTCCTTTATGGATTCATGCTCTGCTATATACCCCAATCGTTTTGCCATACGAACTAAATGTGTATCTACTGGCATAGCAGGAATCTTATATCCTTCCACCAAAATTACACTTGCAGTTTTTCTGCCTACTCCACTTAATTTTTGTAGTTCTTCTAATGTGTTAGGGACCACATCATTATATTCTTTATGCAAGGTTTTTGCCATTTCAATTAAATGAATTGATTTGGTTTTCGCAAAGCCTAGGGATTGTATAATTAAATATACCTCTTGTGGATTTGCTAGACTTAAATCCTTTGGTGTTGGATATTTAGCAAACAAAGTTGGGGTAACTTCGTTCACCCTTTTATCTGTTGTTTGACTTGATAAAATTACAGCACAAAGCAACTCAAAAACAGATGTATAATTCAGTTCGCATTTAGGGTTAGGAATAATTTTTTTTAGTTCATTTATAATTTCATAAGACCGCTCAAAAGTCATAATCATATCCTCTTAATAAAATCTTGAAAAGATTGTGGAGCAATCGTATTTGCTTCAACTTTTGTCTTTTTGTTTGCTAAGGCTAAAGCAATCGTTTTTAAAGATAAAACTCTTTTAGAAGATTTAATTTGTTCAGTAACTTCAACAATTGCTTCATAAGTATAGTGCTCTTCTACCATAAGATTTTCTAGTATTTCAAGTTCATTTGCAGTTAAGACACGATTTAAATTCTTGCATAGAAACTGATTTGCTTTTTCTATATCATATGGATCTTTTGTCTTTTCTTGACTTAAGAGATTCTCCATTCTTAAAAAAAGAGGCTCAAAGGAAATACATTCAACACCCTTACCATTGTCATAGGAGAGATATACTTCATAATAATTTCGCTCCATCAAAGAGGCAACAATTTTATCTAATCGATTGGATTTAATTAGCACTTGTTTTTGTAAATCATCTAAAGATAACGTGTTTGTAGCCAAGTAATTGTCTAATATTTTATTTAAAACAAAAGCTTCTTCTGCATTTAATCCTAATGCTTTAGAATACTCCAAAAGAATTTTTGAATAATTTAAAAATCCTTTTAAATATAATTCTTGTAGCATATTCTTACCTCCTAAATAACTTTACGTAACTCCTCATCAAAACCTGTTATGAATGCTTTTTTATTTATAATTTCATGGCGCAATATAACTCTTTCATCTAAAGAAGAAAAAAGGATTTCATGTATTGCAGGTGCTTGATTAATTCGCAAAGACTGTATTTTATTTTCTGATATTCCAAGTTCATTTGCCAAAACTTTTGCTGTTCCACTTGGAGCATCCTTTTTTGTTGTTGCATGAACTTCTATAAAATCCAAAAGTTCAAATTCATTTTTGCAAGATTGTATTAACTTAGAAAAAAGTTTTATCCCTTTTGCATAATTTGCTTTCCAAACAAAAGGGGTATTTTTTTCTCTAGCTAATTGATTTAATGTATCAATTTCTTCGATTTTATAGCCTGTTGTTCCGCTTAATATTGGGATTCCTCTATTTAGTCCTTCAAGCAAAACATCAAAGCATTCTACTGAAGAAAAATCAACAATGACATCAACGTTTCCTTCACATTCTTTTAGGCTGTTATAGGTTTGAACTACAGGATGCTTAATAAGATCTATTCCAATTATTGTAAACTCATCTTTATAATAATCATACATCCTGCTTCCCATTTTACCGCAGATTCCTATAATTGCCATTATCATATAACATCACCATTTTATTATATGATTTAAATTAATTTCTAGCTTCTTTTTTTAATGCTTCCTTTGCAGCATTTTGTTCAGCTTCTTTTTTGCTCTTACCAATTCCCTTTCCCATTAAAATCTCATCCATATACACAACTGCCTCATAAGTTTTATCATTTGCAGGTCCAGTTTCTTTGATAATCTCATAATGCAATGTTCGCTTGTCTGCTTGCACATGTTCTTGAAAGGTTGATTTGTAGTCTTTAAATTGTATAACTTGCTCAAAATAAGGAAATACAATTTTTTCAACAACCTGATAAACATTTTCATAAGATGAATCTAATAAAATTGCTCCTAGCATAGCTTCAAATGCATCAGCAATTATAGCCGGACGTGTTCTTCCTCCACTATGCTCTTCTCCATTGCCAAGTATAATATATTCTCCCAAATTTATTTTTTTAGCATATATATTTAATGCATCTTCACAGACAGCTTTAGCTCTTGTTTTTGAAAGTACACCTTCATCTAAATGTATATTTTTATATAAAAAATGGGACATACAAAGTTCTAAAACTGCATCTCCTAAAAATTCTAGTCTTTCATTGCATTCTACTCCATGCTCATTCGCATAAGAAGAATGTGTTAAAGCTAATTTTAAAAGATTTTTATTTTTGAAATAATAATTTATTTGGTTTTCTAAACTTAAAAGATCCATGTCATCATCTCCTAATATTTATCTTCATCAAAATCAAAAATATCCTCTTTTTTACTAAGAATATGTATCCTTTTTGGATTTTTAGAATCAATTTGAACTATCACTTTATCTCCAACCTCATAGTATTCTTTACTATAAGCAACTCTTTTTTGATTATTGATCCGTAAAAAAACTTTATAAGTAGTATTGTAAATACTTTTATGATATTCCCCTGAAGTACTTTGACTAGATAATCCTGTAGCTAAAACTGTAGCTGTAGCCTTTATATAGTTTCTTTTTTTATTAGGTCTAAGAGAAATCCGTTCTGCTAATTTCACTACAATTAAAGCTATAATGATTTCTGCAAAACCTAAGCCAAAAAAAATAAATCCTAATATCGTTTGTTTTAAAAACATACAAACCACAAATCCAAATATACATCCTAGAAAAAATAACAAAAACAAGGTTCCTTTTATTTTATCTGATGAACTACTATTTTTCCATGTCTGAGTAACCATACGAACTTGTTGTACCTCATGTTCAAGCTGGTTATACCCATTTTGATGATTAATTTCTTCAATCACTTCATCATTGGATTTGTTTTCTTGTTGTTGATATTCTCTTTTAAATCTTTTAAAGTATAGGGGAATGCATAAAATGGATAAAAGGAAAAAGAATCCAAAAAGAATATATATAAAAATAGCATTTTTAGTAATTACTGATAAAAAGAAAGCACCAAACATCAAAAAGACTAAAAGAAAACTTATCCATCTTGGTTTCATTTTACACTTTCTTCCTTTGGTAATTGTTCCACTACCTTTTGAATAATATTTGCTTTTACAAGATCGTAGGCTAACCGAATTGCATTAAAATATGCAACTGGATCTGAATTTCCATGAGCTTTCACTACTATTTTTGATAACCCAAAAAGCATAGCTCCACCAACCTCTTTAGTACTCATCCTCTTTTTAAATCTTTTTAAATTTTTCCGCATAAATAGATAACCAATTTTGCCACCTAAAGAAGATTTTATTTCATTTGAAAGCATAGTTCCCATAGTTTTTGCAGTGCCTTCAATAGATTTCAGACAGATATTTCCTGTAAATCCATCTGTTACAACTACATCACAAGGGCAATCCACCATTTCTGTAGGTTCTACATTGCCATAAAAATGAATACCATTCAAATCTTTCAAATAAGCGTAAGCCTCTTTTTCATTTTCACGTCCTTTTCCTGGTTCTGAACCTATATTTAATAATCCCACCTTAGGCTCTTTTACTCCTAATACTTCTTTAGAAACAACACTAGCAAAGATTGCTAGTTCACCAAGATGTTCTTTTTTTAATTCAACATTCGCACCAACATCCAATAAAAGTCTAGGATGACCATCTAAGTTTGGCACAAAAGGACATAATGCAACACGTTCCATTTGTGGTAATCTGCGAACTAATAAATGTGCTCCAACAACAACACATTGGGTTGGACCACTTGTAACACAAGCATCAGCCCTTTGTTCTTTACATGCTTTCATTGCTAAGCATAATGAAGCTTCTTTTTGATGACGAATTGCTTTTACAGGATCTTTTTCTCCCATAGAAATTGTTTCTTTAGTATGAATCACTTGTATTCTTGTAGAATTTTTTAATAAGGGACGTATTTTCTCTTCATCACCATATAAATCTATTTCTAAATCTTTCAATTTTTGAACGGCCATCATACTACCTAAAACTGTAGTATCTACACCAAAATCTCCACCATTTGCATCAATTGCTATTTTAATCATAAATTAAAACCTCCAATTAAATTTATTTTAACATTTTCTTGTCGTAAAAACTAGTTTATTTTCGTTTTTTTAGAGGAAAGCTGTTTAAAAATTGCATCAAATTTTTTATTTTGAATTGTTCCATTTAAAAACCTTGCAACAAATTCTTTGCTATCGTCAACTGCACATTTCCATATTGCCATGTCGTTTGATTCAAAATCAAAAGCAAGACTTTGAAATCCAGATTGCGCCTCTCCTAAATAATCACCAGGCCCTCTAAGTTTAAAGTCTTCTTCTGCTAATAAAAATCCATCTGTAGTTTCTTCCAATATTTTCAATCGTTTTACATCATCCTTTTTACTAACCAAATAACAATAAGACTGAATATTACCTCTTCCTACACGCCCTCTTAATTGATGAATTTGGGAAAGTCCATATCGTTCAGCATTCAGTATCACCATAACAGTGGCATTTTTCACATCAACGCCAACCTCAATTACAGTTGTAGAAATCAAACAATTTATTTTACCAGTTTTAAAAGAATGCATGATCGTATCTTTTTCTATAGATTTCATTTTCCCATGTAAAATTTCAATTGAGGCTTCTGGCAATAAGTTTGTAAATATTTCTTTTGCTTGTTGAATATCTATAAAATCTAATGTTTCACTTTCTTCAATTAAAGGAACAACAACATATATCTGTTCTCCAACAATAATATGTCGTTGTAATACTTTTCTTAAACTGCCTAATTCATCTAATAATATTAATTTAGTAATTACTTCTTTGCGATTGTTTGGCTTTGTTTTTATTAAAGATAAATCTAAATCTCCAAAAGTTGTTAGTCCCAATGTTCTTGGAATTGGAGTTGCAGTTAAATACAAGGCATCCACTTCTTGATATCGATCCATCAATATTTTTCTTTGATTAACACCAAAACGGTGCTGTTCATCAATAATAAGTAATCCCAATTTTTTGAATAATACTCTTTGCCCTAAAACAGCATGAGTTCCAATAATTAAATCTATTCGACCACTTAATAATTTTTCATATATGTGCTGTTTATCTTTTTCTTTTATTGAAGAAGATAAGAATTCTATTTTTAAGTTGGGAAATAAGAATTTACTATTCTCAAAATGCTGCTTAGCCAATATTTCTGTAGGCGCCATAAGACATACCTGATAGCCAGCTAAAACTGTTGCATAAGCACCTATAAATGCAACAATACTTTTTCCTGATCCTACATCTCCATTAATTAATCGATTCATTAAATTTTCAGAAGATAAATCATTTAAGATGTCTTGTACTGCTTTTTTTTGATCTTCTGTCAATGAAAAGGGCAATCTAGGTATATAATTCCATATCAAGTCCATATCAAATTTTTTTGAAATTTTATGATCAAACTTGCGTAAAACTCTAAGGCCCTCTAAAGAAGCGCCATACCAAAAAAAATCTTCGTAACGCATCCGTCTTCTGATTTGTATACAATCTTGAACATTCTTAGGAAAATGTGCAATTCGAACTATTTCATCCATTGTTTTTAATCGATATTTATTTATGTATTCTATAGGCAGTTCATCTTCAATATGAAAATTAGTATTGATAATTCGTTCAATTGCTTTATGAATTGTTGCATTGCTTAAATCCGCAATTCCATAATCCAAATCAATTTTACATTCAAAGTCTTCAAAAAAAATATTTAAAAGGCTAAATTCCTTATTTATAGCTCTATATTTTCCATAACAAATGATCTCAGTGTTTGGCTGAAGTTTATACCTTAAATATTCTCCAGAAAAAATAATACATTTATGTTTTATATTTTTGAATAAAATATAAAAAACAAATGCTCTAGAATTCTTTGTCATCTTTATAAGAACTGGTTTAGATATAATTTTGGCGCGGAAACACACATTTTCTCCTGAAAATACATTGGTCTCATCTACCAAAAAAAAATGATATTTTTTTGGAAACAACAGCAGTAAATCCTTAGGAGTATAAACATGATTTGCATTTAACCGTTCTAATGTTTTAGGTCCTATACTTTTTATTTGTGCTAATTCCAAAAAAATACCTCCTTTTTATAAAAAATGGTTGGAATTTTCCAACCATTTGTTTATTTTATTCCACTGCAATAATGTAAGAGTAAATATCCTGTCTTCCTTCAATAATTTCAACTTCAACTTCAGCATTCAATTCTTTACATATATCCTCTAAATTTTCCATTTCTGCTTCCTTAGCATCATTTCCACAGAAGAATGTAACAATCTGACTTTCCTCATCTACTATGTCATGAAGTAAAGTTTTTAATGCTTCATCTTGAGACTCCTTAGATGCAATAATATCGCCATTTGCTATAGCCATAAAATCACCTGAATTTATTTTTACGCCACCAATTTCTGTATCTCGAATAGAATAAGTGATTTCACCAGTCTTTACATGTTCCACTGCCTCACTCATTGCCTCTAAATTGGCTTCTAATGTCCCTTCTGGATCAAAGCACATTAAAGAAGCGTATCCTTGAGATATCGTTTTTGCCTTTAAAACTTCTACTTTGGCATCATTTATTAAATTTGCAGCTTGTTCAGCAGCCATAACTACATTTCCATTATTTGGAATAATGATTATATTATCCGCATGAATCTTCTTACAAGCATCTACAAAAGCTTCTGTTGAAGGGTTCATGGTTTGTCCACCTTCAATAATATAGTCTACTCCTAAATCTTTAAAAGTCTGTGAAATTCCATCTCCAAAGCATACTGCAACAATGGCCATATTCTTCTTTGGTTCTTTTGGCTGTTCTTCTTTAGCGCCTTCTTTTAAATTTGAATGTTGTAAACGCATATTCTCAATTTTTAAAGTGATAAATTCACCATGTTTTTGGGCAGCATCTAAAGCACGTCCAGGGAAATTCGTATGGACGTGAACCTTACAAATATTTTCATCTTTAACTACAACAAGAGAATCTCCCATCATAGAAAGAACAGATTTTAATGATTTTTCATCAAAGTTTTGTGGATCCTTTAAATCCAAAATAAATTCAGTACAATAGCCATACTTGATTTCCACATCTAAACTTCCAGCGGCTGAAGTTTGTTTAGCAGAATCTTCAGTAGCCTCAAGCATCTGTCCATTTAAAGCCATTATCATTCCTTGAATAATTTCTAAAAATCCAGCACCACCACTATCAACTACCCCAGCTTCTTTTAATACAGGCAAAAGGTTTGGTGTATTATTTAAAGACTTTTGTGCTTCTTGCAAATAATACTCTAATAATTCATTAATTGTTTTTAATTGTTTTAAATGACTTTTTGTATTTTCAGCAGCCTCTCTTACAACAGTAAGAATCGTTCCTTCAACTGGTTCCATTACTGCCTTGTATGCAACCTTACACCCTGAATCTAAACAATTCATGAAATCTTCTACTGTAAGTTCATTATGATCTAAATTCTGCATACCTACATACACACCGCGGAAAAATTGAGATAAAATAACTCCTGAGTTTCCTCTAGCTCCCATTAAAGCTCCACGGGATAAAACCTTACCTACTTCTATAATTGAGGATGATTCACAAGAATTCATCTCTCGAACACCTGACATTACTGTCATAGACATATTTGTTCCTGTATCTCCATCTGGTACAGGGAAAACATTCAAATCATCAACCTTTTTATGGTTATTCTTTAAGTTTATAGCGCCATTCATTACCATCTTTTTAAATAAAGCTACGCTAATACTGCTTACAACCATGGTAATCCTCCTAAATATCAAATTAAATATATGTATTATAGCAATTTGCTATATATCGTCAAAACTAATAATTTTTTAAAAACTTCTTCTAAAAATGATTACAAATTTATTGTTAAAATCATCACCCCTAGATTTAAAATGTTTAATTCATTTAACATTATAGCACTAAAATAACAAAATGTAAAATAAATTTTGCATTTAGAGGCAATAACCTTTAAAACTATACCAATTTTTTTACGAAATGTCAAATACTTTGAAAAAAAATAAAAAAAACCTTGCAAAACCTATAGAATTAAGGTATACTAATAAGGCTTGATGAAATAATTTTATCGTCATAAGGAGGTAAAAACTATGGCTAGATGTTATGTAACTGGAAAAACCACAGTAACAGGAAATAAAAGATCACATGCTTTAAATGCTACTCGTCGTACTTGGAAAGCAAATCTTCAAACTGTACGCATCAAAGACGAAAACGGAAACGTTAAGAAAGTTAAGATTTCTGCTAGAGCTTTAAAGAGCGGCAAAATTGAAAGAGCATAATTCCTAAACTTATGATTTTAAATATGTGATATTTGATTTCACAAATGAGGCTAAAAAGCCTCTTTTTTTGTTTTTTATAAAAAAAAGATAAGACATTACTTATCTTATCTTTCTTTTTTCTTTTTATAGTTTCCACAACGCATCGCATTTAATATAGCTAATATAGCAACACCTACATCTGCTAAAATTCCTAACCACATATTACTAATACCAATTGCAGATAAAATGAGTACAGCTAATTTTATTCCTAACGCAAATATAATATTTTCCATTACAATAAACATCGTTTTTTTCGCTATGTTCTTTGCAGTAGATATGCCTGTTAAATTATCTGTCATTAATACTATATCAGATGCTTCTATTGCTGCATCAGATCCTACGCCACCCATAGATATTCCAATATCTGATCGCATTAATACTGGAGCATCATTTATGCCATCTCCTACAAAGCATAAGAGTTCTTTTTCCTTTTTCTTGTGAAGAAGTCTCTCTACTTCTTCTACTTTATTCTGAGGTAGTAAGGAAGCTTTATACTCAGTAACTCCAATTTTTAAAGCTACATTGCTAGCAATTTTTTCATTATCACCAGTTAACATAATTGTCTTGCTTCCTAACTGGTTTAATCTTTTTATAACATCCTGGGTTTCAGTTTTAATTTCATCACTTATTAATATTGAGCCTAGATAAGTAGAATCCTTTGCCACATAAATGATTGTCCCCATACTCTCCACTTTTTTATAGGAAATATGTTCTCTTTCCATAAGCTTTTCATTTCCACATAAAATAATAGAATTCTCTTTTCTAGCAATGATGCCATAGCCTGCTATATTTTCTAAAGTATAGTCCGTATCCACAGAAGGATAAGCCTCTAAAATAGACTTAGCAATTGGATGATTAGATCCAACTTCAGCGATTGCAGCATATTTTAATATTTCTTCTCTTTTTTCTTTTGGAACAACCTCTGTTACCACAAAGTTTCCTTTTGTTAAAGTACCTGTTTTATCAAACACAAATATATTTGCTTTATTTAACATTTCTAAATAATTGGATCCCTTAATTAAAATCCCTTGTTTAGAGGCAGCACCAATTCCTGCAAAAAAGGAAAGTGGGATGGAGATAACTAATGCACAAGGGCAAGATACAACTAAAAAGTTTAAAGCTCGATAAATCCAATTCGTCCAATCATGTGTAATTATTCCAGGAACTATAGCCAAAATTAATGCAGAAAGAACAACAGCCGGAGTGTAGTATTTGGCAAATTTGGTAATAAAGTTTTCTGTTTTAGATTTGTGTTCAGAAGCATTTTCTACAAGTTCCAATATTTTAGAAACGGTAGAATCATAGAAAACCTTAGTTACTCTTATATGAAGTGTTTGTGTCATATTGATACAACCACTAATGACATCTTCGCCTTCCTTTACTTCCTGAGGCAACGATTCTCCAGTTAATGCCTTAGTATCTAATGTAGAAGACCCCTCTACAATAATACCATCCAAAGGAATTTTATCCCCTGGCTGAACAACAATAATTTCATCAATTAAAACTTCTTCAGGATCAACAGTAACCATCTCACCATTTCTCATTACATTTGCAAAATCAGGTCGTATATCCATTAATGTTGCAATTGACTTTCTAGATTTACCAACTGCATAATTTTGAAAAAACTCTCCAACTTGATAAAATAAGATAACCGCAACAGCTTCTGGGAAAGACTCTATCGCAAACGCTCCAATTGTAGCTAAACACATTAAGAAATTTTCATCAAAAATTTGTCCATGACAAATATTACGTATTGCCTTCCATAACACATCATAAGCAATTATAATATAAACAAAGAGATAAAGTCCTGCTGGCAACAGCCAAGAAATCTTTTCATTTGGAATGATTGTTTCTAAATGAACAAGACAATCAACTAAAAATAATACGGCAAATAAAATAAGTGAAATACAAATGCGAATTAAATTCTTCTTTTGTTTTCTAGTCATTCTATTTTCTCCTTATCTTTTTATTATGCAATCAGGCTCTACTTTTTTACAAACTTTAATTACCTCATCCATAATTTCTTCAAAGCGATCATCCTCTGCTTCAATCGTCATCTTTTGAGATAAAAAACTAACGGTTGCTTGAGATACACCATCAATTTTTAAGATTCCTCTTTCCATTTTTGCCGCACAATTTGCACAATCTAAATTTTCTAAACGATATACTTTTTTCATATTACTTTTCCTCTTCTTTCTTTTCTAATACATGTTCTAATGCTTTTTCATAAATTAGTACTACATGTTCATCTGCAAGAGAGTAAAATACTTCCTTGCCCTGCTTTCTAAATTTTACGAGATTAAAATCTCTAAGCACTTTCAATTGATGCGATATTGCTGACTTCGTCATATTTACAATTTTACAAATATCGCATACACATAATTCATGCTGAAAAAGTGCTGCTAAAATTCTCGTTCTAGTGGAATCACCAAAAACCTTGAATACCTCTGCCACCTCATAAAGATCATTTTCATTTGGCATGAATTGCTTTACCTCTTTCACAATTTCTTTATGAGGATGATTGGTTTGACATTCTTCTAAATCGTTCATTCATACACCTTCTTTTTAGTTGAATATCTGTTCAACTATCATTATTATAGTTGAATGTATGTTCAACTGTCAAGTCTTTTTTTAAAAAAAATAGAAATTATTCATAAAATAATTTCCACTTTAAAAAGTATTTATTTTTTTCTTCTAAAGATAGATAGAAATCTAACTAAGAAATTGGGTAACGTAATAATTAGAATTTTAATAATATCACCTTTAGTAAAAGGTATGAACTCCTATGAGGAAATATGCATAAGTTTTTTTAAATTCTCTTGAGGATCTAAAGCTTGTACAATATAAGAACCACTAACTGCCAAATCAATATAAGGAAAGACAAGAGGTAGTGTTTCATCATTAATTCCTCCATCAATACTAATTAAATAAGAATAATGCTTCTCTTCTTTTTTACTCTTTAAATACTTAACCTTATCAATTGCTGAAGATAAAAAGGCTTGCCCACCATGTCCAGGATGAACAGACATAATTAAAACCAAATCGACATAAGGTAATATATCTTCTAAGACTTCAACACTTGTATTAGGATTTATACTTATTCCAGCTTTAACATGATAACTATGAATAAGTTCAATTATTTCTTTAGGGTTAGTCACTGCTTCATAATGAAATGTAATCATATCACTTCCCGCTTTAACAAAATCTTCTACATATTTTTCTGGATTACAAATCATCAAATGAGTATCAAAAATAAGATGACTGTTCTTTCTTAAAGATTTAATTAAAGCAGGCCCAAAACTAATATTTGGAACAAATCTTCCATCCATCACATCTAAATGTAAATATTTTATATCATTAGAAAACTTGTCTAGATTTGTTTTTATATTTGCATAGTCAATAGATAAAATAGATACAGAGATTTCCATTATTTTTTCTCCTTAGTCATAATTTGTTCTAGCATTTTTAAATAATTATTGTATCGCGTAGATAAAATAGATTGTTTTGCATATGCCTCTTTGATCTGGCATCCTAATGCATTTTTTTGATGAAGGCAATCTTTAAACTTACAATGATAGTTTTTAAATTCCACAAATAAGTCAGATAATTCATTTTTAGCAATTCCCAAAACATCTAATTTGGAAAATCCTGGAGTATCTCCAATATAGCCTCCCTTATAGGCATACAAAGTAGTTTCTCTTGTAGTATGCTTTCCTCTTCCAAGAGCAAAACTAATTTCTTGTGTTTTCAATTCAAACTCTGGTAAAATAGCATTAATTAAAGTTGATTTTCCAGCTCCTGTTTGTCCAGATAGTACTGTGATTTTATTCTCAAGATGCTTTGCTACAATTTCAGTTCCTTCTTTTGTCTTACTATTCACATATAATACATCATATCCTAAATTTGTATAATATAGCATCTTTTGTTTTAGTTCATCTAATTCCATTTTCTCAAGCTTATCTATTTTGGTAATTACAATTAATGGTTTTATGTTTTGTCTTGTTATATTAACAATAAATAAATCTAAAAGATAAAAAGAAAAATCAGGCTCCTTAGCAGCAAAAACTAATAGAATTTGATCTACATTTGAAATATCAGGACGAATCAATTCATTTTTACGATTTAAAATGTCAGCAATCATATCATTATCAATACGCACAAGATCTCCAACCTTTGGAGAAAGTTTAATTGTTCGCAAATCTTCTTTCTTACTAATAGCTTTTTGATTTACTGCTTGCATCTTAATGCTTCTCAGTTTCCCTCTTGCTTTAACACCAATCGTATTTCCATTTTCTAAATCTACTTGATATACTCCACCATTTAAATTCGTTATTCGCCCTATCATAATTGCTCCTATTTCGTTATCCAAAGTATATATTTTGTTCTATTATTATCATATAACTTTTGAACCTGAAACGCAACTAATTTATTTGAAATTTCTGAAGAAGAAACATAATTTACTTCTAAATCAAAGTTTAATAATTCAATAACTTGAATAAACTCATCTACATTCACAACTGTTGTTTTATCTAAAGATTTTGATACATATAAATCAATTATAGAATTATTATATATACTGATAATTGTATTAGGGGCAGTCGATTGATATAAAACTATATCCTCTTCAATTGGTGTTTGATAATAATTAATATTTATTTTGATTTTTGTTTCTTTAAATAAAGCTAATGCATCATCTAAATGCATTCCTACTAAATTAGGCATAATAAAACTATTTTTGTTAGAAACAATTGTTAATATGAGTTCATCCCCATGATTTAAACTACTTCCATCTACTAAAGATTCCCTAATGATGGTTTGTCCTGGCATATCATTATGCTCCTCATACTCAATTTTCAAAATCAACCCATTTTCTTTACACATGCGCTCTATATCTTCTTGAACTAATGCATAAATTTGGCCTAAATAACTATGATATGAATTTGGCATGATTTTACCTATATAAACTTCAATTCTATTCCCTTTTTTTATTTTTGTTCCTGGATAAGGAATTGTCTTTTTCACAACCTCATCCTTATCTTCTAAATAAGTTATTTGATATTCTATTTTATTTTCTTTTAACAAACTTATTGCTTCTTCTTCTTTTAAATTCACAATATTTGGTATAGTTAAAATTGTATTATGAAAAATTTTGGGAGAAATAAAGATAAAATATATCCAAATAATAATAATCCCAAAAATCACAAGCCACAATCGATAAAAAAGCTTCACATATATCACCATTACTATTATTTTGCAAAATAAAAAAGTTTATGAAAAAAGATGCCTATAAACAGCACTTGTTTATAAGCATCTTTTATATTATTTCATATGCTTGCTTCTCAGTTGACCACAAGCAGCATCAATGTCTGAGCCTTGTTCTCTTCTCAGTGTAACATTTAAACTTCTTTTTTTTAATTGATCATAAAAAGCATGCATGGCGTCTAAGGAAGAACGTTTATAGTGTTTCTCTTTGACCTCATTATAAGGAATCAAATTGATATAAACATTTAATCCATGTAATAAATCAGCCAGTTGGTTTGCACATTCTAAAGTATCATTAAAATCCTTTAATAAAATGTACTCTATTGTTACCCTTCGATTTGTTTTTTTGATATAAAAAGATATCGCTTTAACAAGTTCTTCTAAAGGATAGGCCTTATTAATGGGCATAATCTCATTTCTAAGCTGATTTGTAGGTGCATGTAAACTTATTGCTAAATTTACCTGTAAATCAAAATTTGAATAAGAATAAATTTTATCTACTAATCCACAAGTAGAAACTGTAATATGTCGAGCTCCAATTTCTAATCCTAAAGGGTAATTGATAATGTGAAGAAATTTCAACACATTTTCATAATTATCAAATGGTTCCCCAATTCCCATAACAACAACATGAGAAATTTTAAGACCTGTGATTTGTTCTACCATAAGGATTTGTAAAATCATTTCATATGTTTCTAAATTTCTAAGTTTTTTCTTCATTCCAGATGCACAAAAGGCACATCCCATATTACACCCTACCTCTGTAGTCACACAAACACTATATCCATAAACGTGTTTCATTAATACAGTTTCAATTAAATTTCCATCTATTAATCTAAATAAAAATTTCATGGTGCCATCTGCACTATTTTGTTGCTGCACAAGTTGAAGTTCATCTAAAACAAAATCATTTTTTAGTGTTTGAAGAAATTCCTTTTTCATATTTGTGATTTCATTAAAATCTTTTATCTTGTGACGATATAACCACTCAATCAATTGGTTTGCACGAAATGGTTTTGCCTGTATACTTGCTAGATAGTCTTTTAAATCCTCTATTGTATATCCATAAATGTGTTTCATCATTTCTAATCTCTTAATTTAGCCTGGAAATGAAACTCTAGGCGATTTAATATAGAATGCATCATCTTATCTACATCTGCTGATTCTAAAGTTTTAGTCGCATCCTCTAATGTTAATTTTATAGCCATAGACTTTTCATCTTCTGCTACATTTTCCCCTGTGTATAAATCAAATACTTCTACAGAAACTAGCATTTTTTTAGCTGTTGATCGAACAACATTTAATATATCTTCAGCAGGTATGTCTTTCTTAACTACAATTGCTAAATCTCTAGTTACTGTTGGAAACTTATTTAACGCTTTATAATTAAATTCTGTTTTATCATTTAAAATATGCTCTAATTCAATTTCAAAAGCTACTGTACCTGTTAAACCATTTTCTTTAGCAAATTTAGGGTGTAGTTCCCCTAAAACACCAATCAATTTCCCTGCCACATATAATCCTGCTGTTCTTCCAGGATGAAAACTAGATAAAACAGAATATGGCTTATAGGTTACTTCTAAATTCATTTTTTCAAAATAAGAATCTAAGACGCCTTTTAATAAATAAAAATCAGATGCTTGTTGATGTCCTCTCCATAAATGAGAACTAAATAAACCTGTTATTGCTCCAGCAAGCTTTAAAGTTTCTGTCTTTGTTGTATAGGTGTTGCCAATTTCAAAAAAGGATAGATTTTCTACTTTACGTGCTCGATTATAACGGATTACCTCTAATACACCATTGAGCAAACTTTGTCTCATAACAGCTCGATCCTCTGTCATAGGCATTAAAACCTCAATAGGATTCTCTTCTTTTAAGGTATATAAATTCAAGTCCTTTTTTGCAACTAATGAATATGTCACCACCTCATTTAAGCCCATAGAGGATAAAATCATACGAGTATTCCTTACCCTTTTTTGTTTAAAGGATAGTCCTCCTACTTGTTCTGTTCTTGCTATGGTAGTAGGAATAGAATCATATCCGTTCATTCTAGCAATATCTTCAATTATATCCTGATAGCTTGCTTCTAAATCCATTCTTCTTGAAGGAATTGTTATTTGATATGTTAAATTATGCTTTTCATAAGAAAATGCAAGTCGATTTAAAATGTTTTCCACTTCCAAATCAGATAATGAAGTACCTAAAACATGATTTACCTTATCTGCTGAAATTTCTACAGTTTTTAATGGCATTTCCTTTTGGATAACTCCAGCAACGCCACTACGTATTGTTCCTCCAGCAATCTCTGCAATGAGCTGAGCAGCATAATCTAAAGCTCGATCAAGGCGATAATAATCAATTCCTCTTTCAAAACGAATGGAAGATTCACTTTTCAACCCCAAGCGAGCTGAAGTTTTTCTTACTTGATAAGGTGAGAAATACGCTGCTTCTAAACAAATTGTTTTTGTTGTATTTTCAACCTCAGAAGATAATCCTCCCATCACACCTGCTAAACAAACTGCACCTTTATCATTCGCAATTACAATATCTTGTTCTGTTAGTTTACGCTCAATCCCATCTAAAGTAATTAAGGATTCATCTTTAAAAGCATTTCTTATAATAATATGATTTCCTAACTGCTCCTTATCAAATGCATGTAATGGCTGTCCCATTTCTAATAGGACATAATTAGTAATATCTACTACATTATTGATAGGACGGATTCCACATGCAATCAATCTCGCCTTCATCCACTGTGGAGACTCATCAATCGTTACGTTATCAATCACTCGTGTTAAATATTTAAAACAGCCTTCTGTTTTAATTTCTACAGAAACATCATTTCGTAATTGTCCTTCTTCAAACTCTGGCAATATTGTCAATACTTTTTGATTTAATGCAGCCCCCAAATCAAAGGCAACACCCTCTATTGAAAGAAGGTCAGAACGATTTGAAGTTAAGTCTAAATCAATAACGATATCATCCAATCCTAAATAATTTAGTGGACTTTCACCAATAGGAGCATCCTCATCTAAAAGTTGTATTCCATTTTTATATTTTTCATCAATATACTTTTCTTCTATCCCAAGTTCTTGTAAGGAGCAAAGCATTCCATTAGATTCAACTCCTCTAATCTTTGAAGGCTTAATTTTGAAATCTCCAGGCAATACTGCCCCAACATTAGCAACAATAACTTTCTTACCAGCAGCAACATTAGGAGCACCACAAACAATCTGTTCCATCTTTCCTTTAGATACTTCAACCTTACATACATGTAAATGGTCACTATCTGGATGCATCTCACATTCATGGACATACCCAATAGTCAGATGAGATGCCTCTACTAATTTTTTATAAGATTCAATCTCACAAATATGAGCATTGATTTTTGCAAATAATTCTTCATCAGAATAGTTGTCTAAATTCAAATATTCTTTTAACCAATTCTTAGAAACCTTCATATTACTTTACCTCCTTGAACTGATTTAAAAATCTAATATCATTTAAATAAAAATTCCTTATATCGTCAATATGATATTTCAACATAGTCACACGTTCAACACCAATTCCAAAAGCATATCCTTGAATTTCATTAGGATCATAACCACACATTCTTAAAACATTATTATTTACCATTCCAGCACCTAAAATTTCTATCCAACCTGTATTCTTACACATAGAACAGCCTTTTCCACCACAACGAGAACAAGATACATCAACTTCTACTGATGGTTCTGTAAATGGGAAAAAAGATGGACGAAGTCGTATATTTCTTTCCCTACCAAACATCATTCTAGCCATTTCTAATAAAGCTCCCTTTAAATCAGAAAGCGTAACATCTTTTCCTAGTACTAATCCTTCAAATTGCATAAATTGATGAGAATGTGTTGCATCATCTGCATCTCGTCTATATACCTTACCAGGACAAACAATCTTGATTGGTTTTCCTAATTCATTTAGCATTGTTCGTACTTGCACAGGTGAAGTTTGACTTCTAAGCAATAATTCTGCGTTGATGTAAAAAGTATCTTGCATATCACGAGCTGGATGTCCTTTTGGTAAATTTAACTTTTCAAAACAGTATTCATCTGTTTCAATTTCTGGACCTTCTGCAACTGTGTATCCCATAGATATATATAAGTCCTCTAAATCCATAATTGTTTTTTGTAACGGATGTATTGCTCCTACATTAAACTTCACACCAGGTAATGTGACATCAATTGTCTCATTTGCTAACTTGGCTTGAACAATTTTTTCCTCTATTGCTTTCCGTTTAGCCTCAAATCGTGTTTCTAATGCCTGTTTAACTTGATTTGATTTCATTCCTAATTCTTTTCTTTTCTCAATGGTCAAATCTTTTAAATTGGCCATCAAAGAAGCAACAAATCCTTTTTTTCCTAAGTAATTTGCCTTTAACTGTTGTAAAGCATTTAAATCCTCTACTTCCCTCATTTCTTCTTCTGCCTTATCACAGACTTGATCTAACTCTAAATCTTCCATATTTTCCTCCAAAATAAAAATCCTTAAGATTACTCCTAAGGACGAATTTTTCCGTGGTACCACCCTAGTTCTATACATATGTACAGCACTCATTTTTCGTTAACGCCTGAATACGGGTGCGATTAACACCACTCCAAAGGTGAATTCACCAAGACTACACGTATGAGGTTTCCACCAATTCCTCTTTCTCTGTTCCGCAAGCTCCTCAGTTACTATGCCTTCATTATCATTTTCATATATTTTATATTCTATCAAATTTTTTTAAATTTGTCTAGAATCTAACCACTATTCCTTATAAACTTTAATCTTGTCCAAAACGCCTATTGTATCTGTAAAAGCATTATGTTCTGTTTTTCCTAATTCCTCACCTAAAACTCTGAATTTAGAGTCAATTGTGTCAATATACCATAAAGCAATAGCCTCAGGAGTCATAGGACGCTTTGCAGCACCATATAAAGGCTGCCCATGATGAGATATAAGCATATGCTCAAGTAGTTTCACTTCTTGATTATTTTGATATCCCAATTCATTTGCAATTTTATGAATTTCTAATGCACCAATAACCAAATGGCCAAGGAGCTGCCCATCAAGAGAATACTCTGTAGATTCTACCCCTGTAAGTTCTACTGTCTTTCCTATATCATGTAAAATAATACCCGCATACAAATAATCCTTTTTTAAATATGGATAATTCACTAGAAAAGAATCTGCAAGTTTCAACATACCAACCGTATGATAAGCAAGACCTCCTACATATGCATGATGCATACGTGTTGCAGCAGGAAATAAAAAGAATTTATCTCCATATTGCTTTAGCATAACTTCTGTAATATTTCTTATACAAGGATTTTTAATTTGATCTAAAGCATGATAAATAATTTTTTTTGTACTTGTTGCATCCATAGGGGCAGATGGAAAAAAGTCTTTATATATCTCAAATGCATTTTCTTCCAATGCCACACTTTTATATTCTTTTAAGATATAACTTGTTCTTTCTCCATAACTTATCTCTACATCAAATTGATAAACATGTCCTACAGAAAAATTCTGTATATCTTTTGTTTTTATATTCAATTGCTCACTTTTTTGATTTACAACACTTAAATTAATTCCACCATCAGAGGTATTAATTCCAATAATTTTTCCTATAACTTTCATTATTTTACCTCCTTAAAAATATAAACACCTTTATCCATTAGTTCAAATTCATTTCCATAAATAGAAGATTTACGAGCTCCATCAAATATCATCTCACAAGGATTTAAAATAAATGTATCACTTTCTTTTTTATTCTTAATGATCATCATTAACCGATACTCATTTCCCTCTAATCCATAACATAGAACATGTTCACCACAAAGTCTATCGATTAAAAACATTTTTCGTTCAATATCATAAAGATTTGTCATTCTAAATTCTGGATACTGCTTACGAATTTGCAAAATATCCTTTAATCCTTCAATATCCTCTTTATAAAGATCTCTTCTTTGATAATCAAAAACATTAATATCATCACTAGCATTATAAGAATTCTCTACACCTTGTTTTGTTCGATAAAACTCCTCTCCAGCATGAATAAATACAACTCCCATGGAGATTGCAATGACTTGTAATGCAAGCTTTGCACCTTGTATAATCTCTTCACGTGGTAGTTTCAATTTCTGAAAAGCAAAATCATAAAGCGTATAATTATCATGACATTCCACATAATTTATTGTTTGATTTGGATTAGAAAATTTATAATTATTTAACACACTTCCACTTAACAAATGATACATATCATAATTATAATTGGATTGCCCAAAACAAAAGCCTAAAGATCCTTCCCACTGACTTCCCTTAACAATGTCTCTATACTTGTCATTAAAAAAAGCATAGTTAGGCATCTTATAGTGATTATATGAATGAGGTCTAAATGCGTCTGGAATTGTATTAGGCATATTCCAGCCCTCACCATAGACCATGCAATTCGCATCAATTTTCTTTAATTCTTGATAAGCATTATTTAGTGTCTCTATATCTAAGAGTCCCATTAAGTCAAAACGAAATCCTGAAATATGAAATACTTTTGCCCAATATTTTAAATTATCTATAATCAATCGAGCGGCCATTCTTTTTTCTGTAGCAAAGTCATTTCCACAACCAGAAGTATTTGTATAATTTCCATAAGCATCCACTCTGAAAAAATATCCAGGTACTAATTTTTCATAAGGAAATTGTTCTCTTTCATAAACATGATTAAAAACAACATCCATAACGACTCTCATCCCACGACCATGTGCTTCATCAATTAATTCCAAAAATTCATTCAAACGAGAGTAAGGATCCTCTGGATTTTCAGAGTGCCATCCACTAGGAACAAAATATTGTTCTGGATTATATCCCCAGTTATATGCCTTTTCCTTTTCTAAATCATCAACTCCGCCAAAATCGTAAACAGGCATAAGTTGAAGATGGGTAACTCCTAAAGACTTTATATAGTTCAAACCATAATCAGCTCTTTCATCTATCAAACCTAAATAACATCCTTTTTTAGAATCATCTCGGTATAAGGTCATATCTCTGATATGAGCTTCATATATTACTGCATCAGTATAATACCCTGAAAAATATGGTTTTTTATTTTTCATTTTATAAAGTTTTTTTATATCAATGACATAACTCCACTCACCATTAGCACTAGAAGAAATTGCATAAGGATCTGGAATTCTTTCATATTTATCAAATAATTTGACATAATAAGCATATTTAAATCGTTCTAAATTCCCTTTAATCTCTACAATCCAAACTCCATTTGGCAGATGGGTAAGCTCCCTTCTATCAATAGAACCATCTGGTCCTTCTAAGCAGATAAAGATAGATTTAGCTACTGGGCTCCATACTCTAAAAATGGTTTCATCTTTTGTGTATTCAAAACCTAATGGCCCATCATAATAGAATTCAGATTCAAATTCAGTTGTACGAACAATTGATCCTGAATATACAGCTACACTATTATTTAAATCATCTAAAATGGAATAATTATGGTGTAAATTTAATTTGGATTTTACCTTTAATCCTATTTTAATTAAATTGTTTTCGATGCTTTGATAATTTACCTTTAATTCTTCTACTAAGTCCTCATCATCATAAAGGTAAAAATTTTTCCCTTTGTATCTTGCTTTTCTACTTCGTACTAAAAAGGTTATTTCATCATAATTATCTATAAATGCCATAAAGGTTTTTTTCATAGTATTCTCCTTAATTCTAAAGCAATATCTTCTGTATTATTTTTCAATTCATTATTTAAAAGTTTTTTTTCAATTGTTGCAACAGCAACACCTATATTGCTTTTGTCTAATGTATTAAAATCAAAACAAATATCTTTGATTCTTTGGATAGGTAAAGTGTGATATTTATTCCATACCTCACTTTTGTTAATTCTTTTTTTAATTTTATTATAAATTTCAATACTTGGTTCAAGAAGTTCTTTATTTCCATAATAAAGAGCTTCATTACTAAATTCATTACGAACAAAATAGGAAATATCTTTAGCTCGTTTCATTTGCTCCTTAGACAATTTTACATTACTTGGAATAAAGTTATGAAGACAATAAAATAATGCATAAGCATCCATGCAAGAATAAGCTAAACATTCTTCTACGACAACCTGATAAAATGGATATCCTCTAAGCAATTTAAAATCACGAATATAACATAACCCCTTTTGATATGGAGCTTGTAAGATTTTACTTAGTATAGAAATAATATATTCTTCTTTTAAATTTGCAACATAGTCCTTAGAGAAACTTTTTTTAATTTGCTCATCTAAATCAAAATTATACCTAGAAGCTAACTCTACTGCCCGCAATACTCGGTAGGCATCCTCTTCAAAACGAAGTTTTGGATTACCAATACACCGAATGGTTTTATCATTTAAATCCTTCAATCCATTATAAAGATCTATGAGATTCAAAGAAGAATCTAACGCTAAAGCATTTATAGTAAAATCTCTTCTTTTCAAATCTTCTTCAATCGTTTGAACTGCTTGTACAACAGGATGCCTATGATCCAAATAGGCGATATCTTTACGAAAGGTTGTTACTTCAAAACAGAAATGATTCAATTCTATTCTAGTACTTAAATAAGATTCTACTATTTCTATTTGTGGAAAAATCTGACTTAGTTCTTCTGGTAATGCATTTGTTGTGATATCTACATCTAAAATTGGATTACCTAAATAATAGTCTCGGACTGCTCCTCCTACAATATAGGATTTATACCCATAATGATTTAATATACTTAATAATTGTAATCCTGTTGTCCATTTATCCATGTTAAACACCACAACAATTATAAATCAAAATCTTTTAAAAATCCATCCCAATTGAAAAGAAAAAACAAACATTGTATAATAGAATTGGTGATTTTGATGAAATTGATACAAGGAAAATATGAAAATACCATTATAATTCAAAAATCTAAATTTATAGGTCAAGCTTTTCGAGTGAACTCCATAGAAGAAATTGAAGATATATTGGCCAAAACTAGAAAAAAATATTATGATGCAACGCATAATTGCTATGCCTACAGACTAGGAAATCAAATCCAAAAAATGAGTGATGATGGAGAACCTTCAAAAACAGCAGGTGCACCAATTCTAGATGTATTAATAAAACAAGACATTGAAAATATTTTGGTTATTGTTACTCGTTATTTTGGAGGTATCTTATTAGGAGCAGGCGGACTTGTAAGAGCATATAGTCAAGCTACTACTGCCGCATTAGAGCATGCAAAATTTTTTCATTTAGAACAACAAACTCAATTTCGCTTGACAATATCATATTCTGCTTATCAGACCCTATTAAAAATGATGACTTATATCATAATAGAGGAAACCTCCTTTATGACTGATATCATAATTCAAGGACATACCAAAAATGAATTATATCATCAAATAAAGGAGGATGCTTATAAATATAAACTTGGAGATATCAAATTAACTAAGCTAGGGGTATTTCCGATTGAGATTCCTTTTGATATCTAAGTCTTGTTGCTTCTCCGCCTCTTAAATGGCGGACTTTTTTATTATACTCTAATAAAGATTTCACTTCATTATATAACGTATAATCCATTCTCTTTAGTTTTGTTGTCAAGTCATGATGTACAGTAGATTTAGAATACCCAATAATTTTTGCAACCTCCCGAACAGTTCTTCTGCCATCAATCATGAGATACGCCATTTCTAATACTCTATTATTTTCCAATGAGAATCACCTAGTATTAAATATGCAAAATGATATCATAATATGAAAAAAAAGGCACAATTCTTCTGTGCCTAATATCCCTTACTTGCTGGAACTTACTTCTTCAATTTCTTTTCCAAATAAAGTAGAAGGATTTACAAATTCATTTTTAACTTTTACTTCTAAATGAACATGTACACCTGCTTCAACATCTGTAAGAGAAGTGGATGCCTTTCCAATGACTTGTCCAACAGTTACTGTATCATTTACTTTTACAGTTACATTACTTAAAGATGAATACATAGAAACAATTTCGTCAGAATGCTTAATAGTTACACATACACCATTAAGTTCATCTTCTTCTACTGATGTTACAGTACCATCGTAAATTGAACATACATCAAAAACAGCATTATCAGATTTTGCATAACTAATACCCTTTGACTGAATCATATAGCTACCATTCATAATAATAGCAGATTCTAATTCTTCATCAGTTAAAGATAAATCAAAGAAGGTTCTAACAACTTCATATTCTCCAGTAACAGGAACCATAAATTTGGATTTTACAACTGGAATATTTGGCTTGTTTGAATCATCTGGGTTAAGTACTGGACCATTTGAATCATCTGGTACATCAGGGGTAGGTTTTGTAACTGGTGTATCTCTTAATGCTAAACTGGCAATAGTAATCACTGTCGCAAATACCACAACCACAACTGCTATGAATACTAATAATTCCTTCTTGTCTATGAAAAATCTTTTAATTTTATCTTTCATTTCTTTCACCTCACTAGTAGTATGGTCCTAATCCCATGAGGTTATACAAAGAAAATAAAAATTTTTTTATATTATAAATAAATGCACAATATAGTTTAATCCGTATGTAATAATAAATGCAATTACAAAGGATAAAAAAAAGTATGCAATTTGAATATGGATTGTCTTCCCTTTTTTAAAGCATTCTTCTAATCTTGAAGATTGAAGAACTAAAAATGTCACCACAAAAAAGATACAAAATCCTGTTGAAAATAAAATTCCTTGTGTCATTTTCTTCACCCAACCTATTCTAAAATAGATAGAAAGGCGTAAACGAATACGCCTTTTTTTATAATTGTCCAGCCTTTGAATTTTTCAAATGCTCCCTTAGTTCTCTTTCCTTTTGTGTGAAATCAACCTGTTCTTTTCGGTTTTGATTCAATCTTTCATTTCGAAATTCTTCTAAATGTACTTTCGCACTAGATTTATCAGTTCCAATATGAGCCTCTTGAGCAAGAACACTTACCACATTATCATGAAATTCTAAAATTCCATTCACAATTGCAACAAAGTACTCCTCTTGATTACGCACAAGTTTTACATATCCTTCATCCATTACTGCAACTACAGGGACATGATTATTCATAATAGCAAACTCTCCATCTGTATTATGAACCACTACATAATCAACTACTTCGTCATATAATCTTCCTTGATGGGTAGAAACTAAAATTTTCATTGTTCTAACTTCTTTGCCTTTTCTATTGCATCATCAATTGTACCCACAAGTCTAAAGGCTTCCTCAGGAAGATCATCATGTAAACCATCCAAGATTTCCTTAAAACCACGAACTGTTTCCTTAATTGGAACATAAGCACCAGGAACTCCTGTGAACTGACCACCAATGAACATATTTTGAGATAAAAATAAACGAATACGACGTGCTCTTAACACAACAAGTTTATCCTCTTCAGATAATTCATCCATACCTAAAATAGCAATAATATCAAGCAATTCATTATATCTTTGAATAATTTGTTGGACTCTTCTAGCTACTTCGTAATGTTCCTTTCCAACTACTTCTGGAGATAGTGCACGAGAGGTAGACGCTAATGGATCTACAGCTGGATATATTCCTTCTTCAGTAAGCTTACGAGATAAATTTGTAGTTGCATCAAGATGTATAAAGGTTGTTGCAGGAGCAGGGTCAGTATAATCATCTGCTGGAACATAGATTGCCTGAATGGAGGTGATAGATCCATCCTTTGTTGAAGTGATTCGTTCCTGTAACTTACCCATTTCTGTAGCCAAAGTAGGCTGATATCCAACTGCTGATGGCATACGACCTAACAATGCAGAAACTTCTGATCCAGCCTGAGTGAATCGGAAAATATTATCTATAAACAATAATACATCCTGATGCTCCTGATCTCTAAAATACTCTGCTAAAGTCAACCCAGTCAAAGCAACTCTCATACGAGCTCCTGGAGGTTCATTCATTTGACCAAATACCATGGCAGTTTTATTAATAACTCCACTCTCACTCATTTCAGCGTATAAGTCATTTCCTTCTCTTGTTCGCTCTCCTACACCTGTAAAAACAGAAATACCACCATGCTCTTGAGCAACATTGTGAATCAATTCTTGAATTAATACAGTTTTTCCAACTCCAGCACCACCAAATAAACCAATTTTTCCTCCCTTAATATAAGGAGCTAGTAGGTCAACAACCTTAATTCCCGTTTCAAGAATTTCAACCTCTGATGATAATTCTTCTAATTTTGGGGCATCTCTATGAATTGGCATATGTGGCTCATTCGTTAAAGCTTCTTTTTTATCAATTGGATTTCCTAAAACATTAAAAACACGTCCTAATGTCTTTTTACCAACTGGAACCTGAATTGGATTTCCAGTTGCCAAAACCTCCATTCCACGAACTAATCCATCTGTTGAATCCATAGCAATACATCTTACCACCTTATTGCCTATATGTAGGGCTACTTCTAAAGTAAGATCAATTTCTACACTATGATTTTTATCTTGTTCAATATGAATTGTTAATGCTTCATTAATTTTAGGAAGAATAGAATCTTCAAAAACCACATCAACAACTGGTCCTTTTACTTCAATAACGCGTCCAAGCATCAAGCATCGCCTCCTATCGCGTTTGCTCCACCAATAATGTCAATTAGTTCAGTCGTAATTGCTCCTTGGCGAGCACGATTATATAATAATTGTAATTTATTAATAACTTCTTTTGCATTGTCCGTCGCATTACGCATTGAATTCATTCTTGCAGAATGCTCTGAAACTTTAGCATCTAAAATAATACCATAGATTATATCTTGTATATACATAGGTAGTACTAAATTTAAAGTTTTCTCAATACCCGTTTCATAAACATAATCTATATCTGCTTCACTAGCCATTAAATTAGTAATTGGTAATAATTCTTCAAAAACAATCTCTTGGGATAAAGAATTAATATAGTGATTATATACGATTACCAATTTATCAATTTCTTTTGCAATGTACATATCAATAAAAGATTTTGCTAAAGGGAAAATATCTATAAACATTACATCATCCCTAATTAAAGTGGGATTATTGCTAATCAAAGAATAATTTTTTCTTTTTAAATAACCAAATCCTTGTTTGCCAATTGCCCCAAATATAAGGTTATTTACATCTTCATTATTCAACTTAATTCTTTCTTCTAAGGCTTTATATACACTTGAATTATAAGCTCCTGCAAGTCCACGATCAGAAGTAACAATCAAGTAAGCAATTTTCTCTACTGGGCGTTCTTCTAATAGTGGATGTTTAAAGTCATCTGAAGCTTTATGAATCATATGTTGAACCATTTCTTTTTTTCTTATCATAAAGTCATGATAATTTTTAAAATTTTTCTCTGCCTTTTTAACTTTTGATGAACTTACCATATACATAGCTTTTGTTATTTGAGCAGTACTTTCTGTAGATGAAATGCGCTGTTTTACTTCTCTTAAAGAATTTGCCATAAAATCACCTACTAAAATTTCTTTTTAAATTCTTTTATATACTGGTCTAATTGTTCATCTTCAGGTAAAACCTTATGCTCCTTTATATAAGCAGCAATTCTTTTACCTTCTTCTGAAACCTTCATATCTAAATAAAGCTGTTCTTCAAAACGAGCCAAATCCTCTATTACTATAGTATCTAAATAGCCCTTAGTTAAGCAATACAAAATTACAGCTTCTTCTTCCATAGATAAAGTCTTATGTAATCCCTGTTTCAAAATTTCTTGTGTACGACGACCTCTATCTAATCGAGCCTTTGTAGATGCATCCAAATCAGAACCAAACTGAGTAAATGCTTCAAGTTCACGATAAGCAGCCAAGTCTAAACGTAATGTACCTGATACTTTTTTAATTGCTTTTGTTTGAGCAGCACCACCAACACGTGACACAGACAATCCAGCATTAATTGCTGGACGAATTCCCTTATAAAAATAATCTGACTGTAAGAAAATTTGCCCATCTGTTATGGATATAACATTTGTAGGAATATAAGCAGAAATATCCCCTGCCTGAGTTTCTATAATAGGTAAAGCTGTAATACTTCCACCACCCAATTCCTTTGAAAGTTTTGCTGCACGCTCTAATAAACGGGAATGTAGATAAAATACATCTCCTGGATAAGCTTCTCTTCCTGGTGGGCGATGTAATAATAATGACATCTCACGATAAGCAACTGCGTGCTTAGAAAGGTCATCATAAACAATTAAAACATCTTTCCCCTGATACATAAAGTATTCAGCCATAGACACTCCTGAATAAGGTGCTAAATAAAGCATTGGTGCTGGATTAGAAGCAGATGCTGATACTATAATAGAATATTTCATTGCATCATAAGCTTTTAAAGTTTCATAAATATTTGAAACTGTTGACTCCTTTTGACCAATAGCTACGTAAATACAAATTACATCTTTCCCTGCCTGATTTAAAATTGTATCAATTGCAATTGCAGTTTTTCCTGTTTGGCGATCACCAATAATTAATTCACGTTGTCCACGACCAATTGGCACCAAAGCATCTAATACTTTGATTCCTGTCTGTAATGGAGTATTTACACTAGAGCGATCCATAACACCTGTAGCTTTCATTTCAATTGGTCTGGTCTTAGAAATTTTTATTGGACCATTTCCATCAATAGGTTGTCCCAAAGCATTTACAACACGACCAATAAATTCTTCACCTACTGGAACCTCTAGCACACGTCCACTGCATTTTACAATGTCTCCTTCTTTTACCTTAGAACTTTCACCTAAAAGAATAACACCTACGCTATCCTTTCTTAAATCTTGGACCATTCCATAAACACCATTAGGGAAAATTAAAAGTTCTGAATACATCGCATTATCTAATCCATATACTACCGCAATGCCATCACCAACTTCAACTACTCGACCAACATTTTCAGTATATATCTGTTCTTTATATGCCTTAATCTGTTCTTTAATAAGGCTTGAAATTTCAGATAAATTAATATTTGCCATATATTTATCCTTTCTATAGTGATTCCTTCAATTTATATAGTCTATTTTTCAAACTCATATCTAGGCTTTCGCCATTACACATAATTTGTAAACCATATAAAATTTTAGGATCAACAATGTTTTCAATAATCAATTTTTGATTTTTATATTTTAAAGCTAATTTTTCTTCAATTTGATTTAAACGATTGGCTGTTAGTTTTTCAGCAC
Organism: Anaeroplasmataceae bacterium; assembly: GCA_029051735.1. Classification (GTDB taxonomy): domain Bacteria; phylum Bacillota_I; class Bacilli_A; order Acholeplasmatales; family Anaeroplasmataceae; genus Pelethenecus. The sequence continues at coordinate 41,090 of JAIDKZ010000131.1, forward strand.
TTATCACTTCAATTTTTAAAATCCTATTATAAGATATTTGTAGCTTATCATATTCTTCCTTTATTATAGCTATAGAATTAAATCTTTGATTCTTTACAATAAGCTTTAAAAATTCTACAAATGTTAAATCAAAAGATGCAAAAACCTTCTTTATAATTTTAATTTTTTCTTCCAATTCTAAACTTGGGGAGGATATCAATTTTAAGAAATCCTTTTCTCGATTTGTAACATCTAATATTGCATTTAAATAATCAGTAAACAGCTCAATCTTCTTTTCTTCTAATGCTAAATCAAACAATGCTTTAGCATACTCATATTCCACCATCAATTGCTATCTCCCTTCAATATCTCATCTACAACATGCATATATTGATCTTGATCAATTTCTTTAGCAACAATTTTTTCTGCTGCTGCAAAAGCAATATCAACAATTTCCTGGCGAATTTCTTTTTGCATACTATGTTTCTCTTGTTCTAATTCAAGCTCTAAATTATCTAAACGGCGCTTTGCTTCTTCTCTAGCTTCCATAATAATTTGTTCTCTTCTCAAATTACCATCCTTTTCAGCTGTAGATAACATTTCTTTAATCTGGAGCTTTGCATCAGAAAGTTTTTGAGCAAGCTCTTCTTCTAATGCTTTAGCAGTTTCCTTAGAATTTTTAGCCTCCTCTAAGGCTGTATCTACTGCCTCTCTTCTTTTTTCCAATATATTTGTTATTGGCTTCCATAAGAAGATTCGAATGACAACAAAAAGTAAAATAGTAGCACAAAGCTGAATGAGTAAATCTCGAATATCAGAACCTGTAACCTTTAGACCATTTAAAGGTCCAAGACAATTATTTACGACCTCGGCAATTTTTTCTAAAATCTCATTCATTTTTCTTTTATTTTGCCTACTATGGCATAATTCCTTTCTTTATATTATTTACCTAAAAGCATTAATGCAATAATAAATCCATAAAGACCTGTTGTCTCTGATACTGCTTGTCCAATTAACATTGTAAGACGGATAGATCCAGCAGCCTCTGGCTGACGTCCTATTGCTTCTACAGCTTTTGCAGCTACATTACCTTCACCTATAGCGGCACCAACACCAGTAAATACAGCAATAGCAGCTCCTATATAAGCCATACCACTTTTGAAAAACTCATTGTACTGAACTCCCTCAGCTAAAAAATTCATAATTGTTGTTAAAATTTGCATTTTCTTTTTCTCCTTTAAATACTAAATATTTTATCTTCTTCTTTTATTTTCATCGATGTGAATATGATCGATAAAATAACAAATACAGCGGTTTGTATTAAACCAAATCCTATGTCAAACACAATATTAATAAATGGCATGACTGGAATAGAAAACCAACCCAAAAAGCCTTTAATTAAAATCGCAATTACTGATCCACTAATTACATTACCAAATAAACGTAAACAAAGCGAAATAGGCAACGAGAATTCACTAATGATATTCATAGGCAACATAATTGGGTTTGGATCTAAAAATCCTTTTAAATATCCTAAAAATCCATTAGAAACAATTCCCGCACTTTGAATAACAAAAAAGGAAGTTACCGCAAGAGCTAATGTTACCATTACATATCCTGTTGGGTTTTCTAACAAGAAAACAGCAGACATATTTGAAATAAATATAAATATAGAAATACTCAAAAACCATGGGGCATAAGATTTCCATCTCTTCCCTATATTTTGTTTAATAAATGTATTTATCATCTCTACTATCATCATTAGAGGGACCAACCATAAAGGCGTCTTCTTTAATGGATCTACTTTTTTAATTCTAAAGCTTAATATTATACATATCATGCACAGAACTAATGTAATTATAATTGTTGATAGTACAGGTTTAGAAATTGTACTCAAATCACAAAAGCTGCGCCAAAATTCATTCACTATTCACTCACCTTCCTTCTAAATATCAAATAAACAATTATCAATACAATTTTAACAGTAGCATATCCTCCAAAAGCAATGGCAAGACTCCAAATGCCATTTGGATTTCCATATGCACGTTTAAAAAATATTGCGATAAACACACCTAGAAAGACAAGAAGCCGAAGAAATAATCCAAACCAGGCTTGTTTTTTTGCAACAATACCTGCATGTTCAGGATCTAATTCAGCCATTCGAACAAATCTTCTATTAAATTTTAACATCAAACCAAAATTAAGTAACCCTGTAAAAACACCAATTAGATAATAAATCCAATCTTGTTTACACACACCTAAAATAATTGCCACTATAGCTGCAACTATCCAGGTAATAGGAACAACCAAAATGCTAATCCTTTGGTCCAGAGGTCGATTCATTCTTCTTTTCCTCCTCTTTTATTAATTTTAATAGCGTTCCAATAAAACTTATTACTCCACAAAGCGCTCCAATTGCTGCTAAGAACCCTGGCCAAAAAGAATTCTTATCAATTTTTGTTCCAATATAATATCCAATTAGCAGCAATACGACTATAGTCAAAATCCCTTGTGTTGCAATTGCATATAGTTTTGCATGTTTCATTATTTAGTACCAAAAAGACGATCTCCACAATCTCCAAGGCCTGGAACAATATATCCTTTTTCATTTAACTTTTCATCTAATGAAGCTAAGTAAATGTCTACATCTGGATGACTCTTTTGAAGTAATTCTACACCTTCAGGAGCACCAACAAGTCCTACATAACGAATATCCTTGCAACCTCTTTTTTTAAGCATAGTTATTGCAGCAGAGGCACTTCCTCCTGTGGCTAGCATTGGATCTACCACTAAAACAATAGAATCAGCAATTGTATCTGGGAATTTTGCATAATATTCACAAGGCTCTAAAGTTTCTTCATTTCGATATAAGCCTATAAACCCTACTTTAGCAGTAGGAATCATATTACGAATACCTTCTACCATTCCTAATCCTGCTCTTAAAATTGGAACAATTACAACATCATTTGCCAGTTCTTTTTGGATTGATTTGCAAATAGGCGTTGTTATTTCAACATCTCGCAATGGAAAATTTCTAGTAATTTCATAAGCCATAAGTCCTGCAATCTCTTCAACGCTTTGGTAGAAATCCTTTGTTTTTGTTTCTATTTTACGAATAATTGTTAACTTATGCTTTATCATAGGATGATCTAAAATTGTTAAACTCATTTTTCTTTCTCCTCATATTGAATTATCTTATCTATTCTTCTTTGATGACGTTCATGATTTGAAAAAGGGGTATCTAACCACATTGAAACAATTTGTTTGGCTAATGAGATATCTGTATACTTTGCACCCAAAGCTAAACAATTTGTATCATTGTGCTCCCTTGTAAGCTTGGCAGCATCTAAAGAGTAAACAAGTGCACATCGCACACCCTTTACCTTATTGGCTATAATAGACATTCCAATCCCTGTAGAACAAATAACAATACCACGATCAGCTTCTTTATTTTTAATATCTTTTGCAACATTGTAACCAAAATCTGTATAATCACAACTATCCTTAGTATACGTTCCACAATCAGTTACGATATGACCTAATTCTTTTAAATAATTTATCAAATTCACTTTTAAATCAAGTGCTGAATGATCACATCCAATAGATATACGCATAAAATCATACCTCCTGTACAATTTAGCACAACAATTATATCACATCTAGTAATTTTTTTTAAGTATTTTCCATTCATATTTTTATTTTTTTTGTAAAAAAAGAATTTGATTCCTCCTATATTTATTAATTTTCCCAAATAGAAAAAAACTATTTTATCTCCATGTACTTTTCTTTATTTTTCATGAAAAAAATGATATAATTTTTATATAAATTTCAACAGGAGAACTAAATGATGTGTACAATAGATATTATTATTCCACAATTTAAAGAAAATACAAATATCTTAGAA
>JAIDKZ010000132.1 GCA_029051735.1 Anaeroplasmataceae bacterium
ATGATAGAAAGGATTTGATTCTTATGAAATGGGTAACAATATGGGGAAATGCACAATCCACTGTACTGCCAGCTCCTGCAACCTACGCTAAGGATATTACACTGCGATATCCAATCTTTGTTCCTTTTAATGGAGAAAAGGTTAGAATAACCTTAGATAACTTCTGTTCAAACGAAGACGTTCAAGTAGAAGAACTTTCCATAGGATTTGGAGAAGACTTATCAGACAGGCAAAACCACATTCATTTATTAACATATCAAGGAGAAACACATTTTAAAATACCAGCCCATCAATCTATACAAACAGATGAAATCACTATTTCAGTCAAAGAAAATAGTTTTTTAATTGTTTCTATGTATTTAAAGGATTATACATTACTCACATCAGGTGTTGATATAACAGGACCACTATCCAAAGGCAACTTTGCATATGGAAATCAAATAAGAAAAGATAAGTTAGATGTAAATACATCTAAATCAACAACATGGGTATATTTTTTAGCGAATGTAGATTTATACACCACTTCTAAAAACAAAGCAGTAATTTGTTATGGAGATTCCATAACAAGTCAAGATTGGCCTGATTATCTTATGTTAGAACTACGTAAAAATAAAATTAATCATATTTCCATTGTTAGAAAGGCAGTTTCAGGAACACGCATTTTAAAAGAATATTCCTGTATAACATATCAGTCCTATGGAAAATGTGGGAAGAACAGATTCACACATGAAATACAATCTGTTTCAGGAGCAACTGATATTATCATCCAACATGGAATAAATGATATTATTCATCCTGTGGGTACTCAAATTAATATTTTTAGACCAATGTCTGATCTCCCAACAAAAGATGAACTCATTGAAGGTTTAAAATATTATGCACAGATTGCTAAAGAATTTCATTTGAATGTCTATTATGGAACATTACTTCCTATCTATGGTTGGCGTACCTACGCACCTTTTCGAGAAGAATTAAAAAATGAAGTGAACAATTGGATAAGAACACAAGCTCATATTGATTTTGAGAGAATTGTAGGAATTCAAATGAAAGATGCTTATGTTTTCAAAAGTTCCTTTGATTCAGGAGATCACCTTCATCCTTCTAAAAAAGCTTATCAAGCAATGGGAGAAGCAGCAGCTACTTTATTAAGTCGAAAAAAATAATTCCAAAAGACATCTAGTTATTAAAACTAATTTATACAATTACAATAATATTAAAATCAAATTATTAACATTATTATAAACACTTTATCATATTAGATTGATTTTAAAATTTAGTATTTTTCAGAGTTTAATCTATATAATCTTTTATTTTATATTTATTTTAAGGCTTATTTAAGACTTTTTCTAAATAAAACC
>JAIDKZ010000133.1 GCA_029051735.1 Anaeroplasmataceae bacterium
TTCCAAGTTTCTTTGCTTTTTCGTATTTACTTCCTGGATTTAAACCTAAAATCAAAATATCAGTTTTTGAACTCACGGATTCAGATAAACTTCCACCAAAACTTTCAATTAATTTTTTGGCATCAGTTCTTCCCATAGATTCTAGTGTCCCTGTTAAAACGCATTTTTTATTTGTAAAATAATTTTCTTTTATATTGTCCATATGATATTCCATATTTAATCCAAATGCTTTTAACTGATTAATTAATTCCACATTTTTATCCTGCTTCATATACTCTACAACCTCATAAGCAATTGCATCACCAATATCATGAATTGCTGCTAAATCTTCATAAGAAGCAGACATAATATTTTCCATTGTTTTAAATCTCTTACATATTATAGTAGAAATTTTAGCACCACAGTGTTTAATTCCTAAGCCAAACAACAATTGATTTAAGTTATTTTTCTTTGATTCTTCTATCATTTTCAGTAAATGATCTATACTCTTATTTCCTAATCCAGGTAATTGAATCAACTCGTCATAACGATCTTTCAAACAGAAAATATCAGCAATATCTTTTATGAATCCAGCTTCATATAATTGGATTGTTAGCTTATCACCTAAAGAATCAATATTATAAGCAGGTTTTGAGGAAAAATGAATCAATCGATTCATCAATTTTTCACTACAATTTGGATTTACACAAAAATAATCTGCTTCTTGATCCTTCCTAATCAATTTGCTATGGCAACAAGGGCATTCTTCAATCATTTTAAAAGGAATAGTCATCTTATCTCGTTCTTCTATTACTGGTCTTACAACTTCAGGAATGACATCCCCAGCTTTACGTATAACAACTGTATCATTAATATGTATATCTTTAGATAAAATATAGTCTTCATTATGAAGCGTAGCCTTAGATATTAAAGAGCCTTGCACAAAAACTGGTTTAAAGTTGGCCACTGGAGTAATGACACCACTTCTTCCAACTTGAAAAGTTATAGATAAAAGCTTTGTTTTAACCTCCTCAGGTGGAAATTTGTATGCAATAGCCCATTTAGGATATTTCACAGTTTCTCCAATAATTGAGTATAACTCCTTTTCATCAACTTTAAGAACTATACCATCAATATCATAAGGCAACGTAGGACGAATCTTGCCAATTTCATCAATATATTCAATAACTTCTTCTATAGTATTACACTTTTTATATAAAGGATTTACCTTAAATCCAAGTTCCTTCATATTTTCTAATGCATGCACTTGTGTATCATTTTTATCATCTAAAAGATAGTAAAGAAAGGCATCCAAATTTCTTTTTGCAGCAACTTTACTATCTAACTGCCGAATAGAACCAGCAGCTGCATTTCGACAATTTGCAAATAGTTCTTCTTCATTTAAAGCACGCTCTTCATTTAAGGCTTGAAAACTTTTCTTAGGCATAAAGATTTCTCCTCTCACCTCAAGAGTACTATGTTCTTTTAAAGAAAGAGGTATACTTTTAATTGTTCTTACATTATGCGTAATATTCTCTCCAATTTCACCATTTCCTCTTGTAGCGGCTAATACAAGAATTCCATTTTCATATCTTAAAGAAACAGATAACCCATCTATTTTCAATTCACAACAATAAGTGGCAGTAGGGGCTACCTTCTTTACTCTTTGATCAAAATCCTTCAATTCTTCATAACTAAAAGCATCACTTAAACTCATCATTTTAGTTGTATGAACTACCTTCTCAAATTTATCTAAGACCGCTCCCCCTATTTTATTCGTTGGTGAATCTGCAGTAATCCATTCAGGATGTTCATTTTCTATTTTAATTAATTCCTCCATGAATCGATCATATTCAAAATCTTCCATTGTTGGATGATCTAAAACATAATATTCATAAGAAGCTTGATTTAAAATTCTTTTCAGTTCAGTTAAACGTTCTAACAATTCCATTTTATCCCTCACCTATAGTTTTCTTACATATTCCTAATTATATCACAAAAATAGACTAATTGTGTTTCAAAATCCACAATTAGTCTAAATTAACTAGAATTATTTGATTATTTTTTAGAGTTTCTTTTAAATCAATGATTCTTTGATTAGAAGATCCTCTAAATTTTAAAGTAATATCCTTAAGTTCTTCTTCAAATTTCCCATCAACTAAAACATCAATATAACTTAAAAATTCATTTGTCACTTGATTGTGAGCTCTTCCCTGTAACAAATCTGTTTCTAAAGTATATCCTGTATAGCACCAAATGGTTTTATTAGGAAACAACTGCTTTACTTTGCGTAAAAACGAAATTAACCCATTTTGGTTTTCAAGTTCCATTGGCTCTCCACCTAAAAGTGACAACCCCTCAATCATAGGATGTGCAAGTGCCTCTAAAAGTTCTCTTTCAGTTTCTTCTGTAAATGGTTTTCCATAAGAAAAATCCCAAGCAACTGCATTAAAACAATTTTTACAATGATGCGTGCATCCACTAACAAAAAGAGAAACTCTTACCCCTAAGCCATTGGCAATATCAAATTTTTTGATTGTTGCATAATTCATTATAAATGTAAAACTCTTTCTTTAATCTCTTGAGTTCGCCCTTGATTCCAAAACTGAGTACCAATATAACCACAAGTACGACGAGCAACATTCAATTTTGACTCATCATGATTTCCACAATTTGGGCATTGCCAAATTAATTTATCATCTGCATCTGAAACAATTTGGATCTCACCAGTATATCCACAACACTGACAATAATCACTTTTAGTATTTAATTCAGCATACATAATGGTATCATAGATATGTTTCATAAGTGCAAGAACTGCTGGAATATTATTTTGCATGTTTGGAACTTCAACATAACTTACAGCACCACCTGGAGAAAGTCTTTGGAATTTTGATTCAAAGGTTAATTTTGTAAACGCATCAATTTCTTCTCTAACATGCACATGATAGCTATTAGTAATATAGTTCTTATCTGTAACTCCTGGAATAACTCCAAATCTCTTTTGTAGTGATTTGGCAAATTTATAAGTTGTAGATTCTAAAGGTGTTCCATATACGCTAAAACCAATATTTGTTTGAGCCTTCCATTTTGCACAGGCATCATTTAGCTTTTGCATAATCTCTAGGCCTAATTTTGAGCCCTCATCTGTTGTGTGGGTTTGGTTTGTCAAATAATACACACACTCACATAATCCTGCATAACCTAAAGAAATTGTAGAATAGTTGTTAAACAAAAGCTTATCTATAACTTCACCTTTTTTCAATCTGGCTAGTCCACCATGTTGCCATAAAATTGGAGCAACATCAGATGGTGTTCCTAGTAATCTTTTATGACGACACATCAATGCACGATAACATAATTCTAATCTTTCATCTAAGATTTCCCAAAATTTATCTAAGTTTTTATTAGAGGAGCATGCTACATCTACCAAATTCAAAGTGACAACACCCTGATTGAATCTTCCATAATACTTCCCCTTACCTTCAACATAATTTAAAGCATTTGCTAAATTTCCTAAATGCATAGTTGAATCAGGTGTAAGAAATGAACGACAACCCATACAAGGATAACAATCCCCAACACCATTTTCATTCACCTTTAATTCCTTCATAACCTTTTCAGAAATATAATCAGGAACCATTCGCTTAGCAGTACACTTTGCTGCTAACTCTGATAAATAATAATATTTCCCACTAGGAGTAATGTTATTCTCTTCTAATACATAAATCAATTTAGGGAAAGCTGGTGTAATGTAAACACCTTTTTCATTCTTCACACCCAAAATTCTTTGATGAAGCATTTCTTCTATAATCAAAGCCAAATCATCTCGAAGTTGTCCCTCAGGAACTTCATTTAAATACATAAATACAGTAACAAAAGGAGCTTGACCATTTGTAGTCATCAATGTAACTACTTGATATTGAATCATTTGACATCCTTTTTTAATTTCTTTTTTTACACGCATTTCTGCAATATTACGAATTTGTTCCTCAGTAACATTTAAATTTTGTTCTGCAAATTCTTCACGTACTTCTTTAATGAGTTTTTGTCTTGATATATCTACAAAAGGAGCTAAATGAGAAAGTGTAATAGATTGTCCACCATATTGACTAGACGCAACTTGAGCTATAATTTGTGTTGCCACATTGCAAGCTGTAGAAAAACTTTTAGGCTTCTCAATCATAGTTTCGCTAATTACAGTTCCATTTTGAAGCATATCTTCTAAATTCACCAAACAACAATTGTGCATATGTTGGGCAAAATAATCTGAATCATGGAAATGGATTACTCCTTCTTCATGTGCTTTTACAATGTCTTCAGGCAATAAAAAACGCTTGGTAATATCTTTACTAACTTCACCAGCCATATAATCTCTTTGAACGCTATTCACTGTAGGATTCTTATTTGAATTTTCTTGCTTAACTTCCTCATTATTACATTCAATTAAGCTTAATATCTGTTCATCCGTAGAGTTAGACTTTCTTACTAGTGCTCTTTTATAACGATAAGTGATGTATTTTCTAGCAATATTATATGCATCTATACGCATTAATTCATCTTCAACTAAATTTTGAATTTCCTCAACATTTAGAGCATATTTGGCTTTTTTGCATTTTTTAGATACGTTATTTGACAATTCTAAAATTAAATCTTCGCTCAATCTTTCGTTTTCTAGAGCCTCTTCATTTGCTTTACGAATTGCTTGTATGATTTTATTCATATCAAATTGAGCTTCAACGCCGCTTCTCTTAATAATTTTCATACGATAACCTCCTAAAATATCTCCAAATACCCATTGTCTTGCTCTTCAAAGTATCCCTATTAT
>JAIDKZ010000134.1 GCA_029051735.1 Anaeroplasmataceae bacterium
TCCTTGGAATATTAGTTATTTTTAGAGTGTTAATCAAGATTTTATTTCCAAGTAATTTTGCTTTATCTCCCTATTTTGAAATACTAGGAGGCTTAAATACTATCACTCAACCATGGATTGCAGCAAGTGCATTAGGATTTTTAGGAATTTCTATCCATTTTCAAATTCTTTATATTCATAAAGAAATTTCTTATTTTAAATTTTTAAGTTCTCGCATTTTCTTTCTTCTTGTTGGAATTGTTGTTTTTCTTTGAAACAATAAAAAAGAAAGACAAATAAAAAACAGATAAGACTAGTAATAAAACAAATGAAATGTATTCATATTTTTCAGGAATAAAAAAACCACTAATACCTGTTGCTAAAAATAATAAAGCCGTTATAATATTGATAATTGTAATATATAATTTTTCTTTTTTTCGATTTACTATTGTCATAATTATATTAATAAGCACTAATAAACCAATGATAATTCCTAAAATATTATATACCATAGCCATCACCCTCATATTTATACTATACGCTATTTTAATAAAAAATACAAGATACATTCATTTTATTTTTATTTTCAAAAACTATGAAAGATATATGAAAAAATAAAAAAGAGATACGATTTTTAAAATATATGGTATAATGGTAATGTAAAAATAATAATTTGAAAGGATTAATGAATTATTTATGAAAGAATTTATTATTGAAACAAGTGCAAGACATGTACATGTAACAAAAGAAACATTAGCTAAATTGTTTGGTGAAGGAGCAAATTTAGAAATAAAGAAAATGCTATCTCAGCCTGGACAATTTGCTTCAAATCAAAAGGTAAAGGTTGTAGGACCTAAGGGAGAATTAAATTGTTCTATTCTTGGACCAGAAAGAAACCAAGATCAAGTTGAAGTATCTTTATCAGATGCTAGAACATTAGGTGTTTCTGCTCCTATTAGAGAATCTGGTGATGTAGCTGGATCTGCTCCTTGTAAGCTTGTTGGCCCAGCTGGTGAGGTAGAACTTACTGAAGGTGTAATTGTTGCTAAACGTCATATTCATATGACTCCAACAGACGCTGAAGAATTTGGAGTTAAAAATGGACAAATTGTAAATGTTAAAGTAACAAGCGAAACTGGAAGAGCATTAATTTTTGGAGATACAGTTGTTCGTGTTTCTTCTACTTATGCTTTAGCAATGCATGTAGATACTGATGAATCAAATGCTGGTGCTTTATCTGGTCAAGTATACGGCACTATTGTAAAATAATTTTTATAGTATAAAGACCTGTTATTTATCATAAATAACAGGTCTTTTTTTATGCATATTTCTCAACTTCACTTATTCTTTGCTTGGTAATTTCAAGCAATTCTGGAAAATCTAAATTGAAATTACTTGGGAAAAAACGAACAGTTTGATGATTCATAAGTGTATTAACATCAATCGCAACCATTAAAACTCTCATTTCTTCCTGTGTTTTATTATTTTTAGCCATTCCCATATTTACATTTAATACAGAATTTAATGACTCCTTCTTTTCTATTGGAGTATTGATCTTAAATGAAATCTCATTACAATCACCAAAACACTTTGTAAAACCCATTTGATCTGCAAAAGAAACAATAGCTTGATCATTTTTATTTTCAATAAATCCTTCTGTTAATATAGCGATTCGGTTTCCTCCAAAGTCTGGGAATATTTCGCTAAATAATTTAAAAAATTCTAAAGCTTTTTGATAAATATCATCTAATTCATTTCTTGGGTTAGTAAAATTAAACACATAATCCATTCGTACTGGTAAAAAGCGAATAGAGATATTTTTATTTGTAAATAATAATGATTTTACTTCCACTCCATTAGGCATTGTATCCACTTTTGTTTGAATTTCATAATCTAATAGCATATTTTTAATTCTCTGTTCATTATTCACTAATAAATCCACAAAATTCCCAATTATACTAAAAGAAATTCTGACTTTATTTAAAATCATAATACTTTCCTACTTTCCTGATATTGCAAGAGACTTTATTGTTAAACTTGGTGTACCTACACCACTTTTAAATTCAAAATCGCTTCCTACATATAATACATTATTCATCATTTCCTGTAAGGTTCCAGATAAAATAATCAAGGTAATTGGTTTTGTTTTTTTGCCATTTTCAATTAAGAATCCATTAGATTGTAAATTAAAAGAGCCACTTATTGGATTTAATCCTGCATGTAATCCTTTCACATCAGTTATATATACACCATTTTCTATCTTCTTAAACATATCTTCTAATGAAGTATTACCAGGTTTTAAGTATAGATTGGATGGTAAAACATTCACACTTGATGCTTCATTTGCCTTAAAACCATTTCCTGTTGATTTTGTATTCATCATTGCAGCAGTTTTTAAATTATGTAAATAAGTTTTAAGAACTCCATCTTCTACAATTGTTTTTGAGCGACTGGCAACTCCTTCATCATCAAAAGCAATTTGAGTAGGAGCATCCTTAAACAAAGGATCATCAACTAAAGTTATGTTTTCTCCAAAAATTTTTTCATTCAATTTATCCTTTAAAAAAGACATATTTTTTAATACAGCATTGGCTGAAAAAATATTAGAAAATGCTTCTAATAGATTACTAACAACTCTTTTGTCTAATACAACTGGATAAGAACCTGATGGAATACTTTCTGCTCCAAAGGTTTCTACAGTGTCCTTTACAATTTTTGAAGCAAAGCTTTCAAGATTTAAATCTTTTAAATTAGCAAGACGAACATAATCAAATCCTGTTTGCGTTTCTCCATCCTTTTCACATACTACCTCAGCAACAATAAATGCAGATTTTGAATCTCTTTTTACATCTAATCCTTTGGAATTTGTTATTTTTGTATGTGATTCTACTTCTGAATAAGAAATTTCTGTTTTAGTAACAAAAGAACTTTCCTTTTCTAAACATTTTGTCAATTTTAAACATAAATTAATTTTGTCTTCTAAAGTATATGCATCAAAGTCATTCTTTTTTTCATCTACAACTGGATAGGTACCATCTCCTTCATAAATAAAGAAAGGATCCTTTTGATTAATAATAGAACAATTATCTTTGATTCGCTGAATAATAGAAGGAATCATTTCATCGTCATTACATTCTTCATAAATTGTAACAATCTGATGATTATACACTCCACGAATAGCAGATACTTTCGTATTAAAAGAGGTGTTATTTTCAATTTCACCATTAAATGTACTAATTTTAGTACCATGTGTCTCAACTGTATAAGTCTCAATCTCAGTAATTCCTTCTTTTAAGGCTGCAGTTTCTAACTTCTTAAAATTCATTATTTATTCCCTCCGTTTCCACCAACTGTCATATTTTTCACTCGAATTGTTGGTTGTCCAACACAAGTTGGGATACTTCCTGAAGCTGAACCACACATACCATATCCAAAGGACTGATTGTTAGCAACCATATCAATATTCAACAAAGTATCCTTACCATTTCCAATCAAAGTTGCACCTTTTACACGTTTTGTAAGTTTACCATCTTCAATCATAAATGCTTCTCCTACTGAGAAATTAAATTCTCCTGTAGCAGGATTGACAGAACCTCCTGACATTGATTTTGCAAATAAACCAAACTTTGTGCTAGAAATGATTTCCTCCATTGTGCTTGTTCCATTTGCAATATAGGTATTCGTCATTCTTGAGGTTGGTGAATATCGATAACTTTGTCTTCTTGTAGAACCTGTTGGTTTTGCATTCATTCTACGACCATTTCTCATATCAACCATATAACTTTTCAAAATACCATTTTCAATTAATACATTTTTATGTGTTGGATTTCCTTCATCATCAATATTTTCACTTCCCCATTCATTTGCGATAGTTCCATCATCAATTGCTGTAACACAATCTGCAGCAATTTTTTCACCTAGTTTTCCACAGAATACAGACAAGCCTTTTGCAACGCTAGTAGCTTCTAAAGAATGACCACATGCTTCATGAAAAATTACACCACCAAAAGCATTATGAATGACCACATCATAAACTCCGCCAACCATTTCCTCAGCATCTAAATTTTCTACTGCAACCTTAGCAACCTCAGTAGCAAAACTTTCAAAATCAAATGAATCAAAATTTGAAATATCAAAGTTTCCTCCATATGAATTTGAGGCCTGTTGCATATCTTTTCCATCACTTGCAACCGCAATAGCACCAACTCTTTGATGATTTCTAACATCAGTTTTATATACACCATTACTATTTGCAATTAAAACCGTTTGTGTTTCATCTGTAAAATTAGCAACTGCTTGTACTATTTTAGGACTATATTCTTTCATAGCCTTAGCACATATCTCTAAATAAGAAATTTTTTTGGAATTAGGGATATCCTTAGAAAGAATTTTAAATGTTGTATGTGTATCAACCTTACAATCATTAAAATCAAAATCATGAATGAGAGTTTCCTCATGGTAAGCTGTTCTTAAATCCTGAGCAAGTTTTATAAGTCCTGCTTCACTAACATCATTTGTATATCCATATACTTCTGCATTTCCCTTTAAAATACGGATAGCAGCACCATACAAATGTGTAGCATTGATATCATCAATTTGATTTGTCATTAAACGAATAGAGTTCTTTACTGTGTCCTCAACAAATACTTCCGCATAATCTCCGCCAGTTTTAAGACATTCTAATATTACTTTTTTCAAAAGTTTTTTATCCATATGCTTCTCCTTTTTCTTTTCAACATTAATGATATTATTATATCATATAAATCCTAAAAAATAAAATAAAATTTAATAAAATACCCGTTTTGTTTGTATATTTAACATTTTTTTCATTATTTTATCGTTTTTTTCTATATTTTAATACTTTATTTTTATCTTCTTTGCTTATTTGATATGATTCTTGTATTTTAGAGATAGTCTTCATAACAATAAATGCATCATGAGTATCATCTTCTAAATATTTATAAACTTCCTTCTGATGGTCAATCATTAAGGTTGC
This sequence comes from Anaeroplasmataceae bacterium, assembly GCA_029051735.1. GTDB lineage: Bacteria > Bacillota_I > Bacilli_A > Acholeplasmatales > Anaeroplasmataceae > Pelethenecus. The sequence continues at coordinate 4,976 of JAIDKZ010000134.1, forward strand.
AAAAAACCATGCAGCAGCCATTTTAGAATAATATGCATCTAAATGCAAATCACATACTGTATGATAAGCAATTAAATAATACTCTTCATTTATATAATAA
>JAIDKZ010000135.1 GCA_029051735.1 Anaeroplasmataceae bacterium
GTCTTGAATCATTCTTTTAAATTCTGGGCGTTCAAATGTTGTCCCTGAATAACCATCATCACAATAATAATCTACAATCTTAAAATTATTTTTATTAGCAAAATCTGTTATGTATTCAATTTGACTTTGGATGGATGAAGATGTAAAATCTAATCCATCATCACGTGATAATCTACAATAAATTGCTACATTATATCTTTTTTTTAATAGAATAGATTCCATATCTTCCCACCTTTTTTATTTTTCTTCTTGGTCTTGTAAATAGAGTTCATGAATTATATCTAATATTTTTTCACAAATGGTTTCTCCTTCGTCAGCAAAAGTTCTAACTATATTAACTTCATAGCCATCTACATTATAGGTAGTATGCATTCGAAAAATTCCTCCCATACTTAATGTATGACTAATTAGTTTGTCCTTATGTTTTTATAAAAAAAGGTATATCACAAATGTGTGATACACCTTTAGAATTAAATACTAATCTATTTTTTATATTTTAAATCGCCATTCACATAAACCTGTTTTATATCAATTTGATCATCAAACAAGATAATATCAGCTTTTTTTCCAATTTCAATTGAACCAATCTCTTTTTCAAAATGAAGCAATTTTGCTGGATTTATAGTCATCATTTTAACTGCTTCATTCATTGGAACTCCAATTTTAAGTATTGTTCGAATCAACTGATCTGCACATGCTACAGATCCTGCAAAACTTGACATATCAGGCATAAATCCAACATTATTTTTAATTAAGACTTGATGATGATCTTCTGGATTTCCTAAGTAAAATAATCCATCTTGAAAGCCGGCAGCACTCATTGAATCTGTAACTAAAATAATCTTATCATATCCTTTATTTTTAATCATTAATTTCAATAATGTTGCTGGGAGATGATGTCCATCAGCAATAGCTTCTAAATATAATTCATCTTCTAAATACGCTGCCTCATTAATTCCAGGATGACGATAACAATTGATTCTCACAATACTTGATGTCATTGAATACATATGTGTTACAGATCTAAAACCATGTGATACTGCTTCATGCACATGAAAATCTTCTGCACAAGAATGTCCTATGGATGCATTTATTCCTCTTTTAAAAAGCTCATCTCCAAGTTCATAAGCACCTTCTAATTCTGGTGCAATTGTCCAACGTAATATATTTGGAGAACTATCTAAAATACGCATATACTCTTCTTTCAAAGGATTCTTAATATATTTTTCTGGAATGGCTCCTTTTTGCTGTAAAGCTAAGTATGGGCCTTCTAAATGAACACCTAATAATCGTACAGGAATACTTTCATTATTCTTTAAACAATTAAATTGCTTTAAAAAATGAATTGTATAATCTGTATCAGAGGCTACAGTTGTAGGAACAATAGATGTTGCACCATGCTGCATATGCAAAGTCGTAGCGGATTGAAATGCTTCTAAGGTTCCCGCCATATAGTCATATCCATTTCCACCATGCGTGTGAATATCAATAAAGCCTGGAGAAACATACAATCCTTTTGCATCAATAACCTCACAATTCTCTTCAAGCTTTCCAATTTTTGTGATTCTATCGTTTTCAATCAAAATATCTATTTGTTCTACTCGGTCTAAAAAAATAACATTTCCATTTTTAATTAAAAGTTTTTTCATAAATCTCACTCTCCTATACATAAGGATTATTCTCTGGATCACGATAAACTCGAAGACCATCATTTAACTTTTCAATATCTAGCATTTGTTCTGATGATAATTCGAAATTATCATAAAAATTAGATTTTATTCTTTCTGGATTTTTTGATTTTACTAATGGAATTACACCTTTACTCATCCCCCAAGAAAGGACATAATTGGCAATAGTTGTGTTAGCTGTTTGTGCCAAATTTTTTAATTTTTCATTTTTAAAAACCAATCCTTTAGCAAACAAGCCGTACCCAATCACTTTGATTTGATGAGCTTGACAATATTCTAAAAATAAATCTTGCTGCAAGAATGGATGAATTTCCAACTGACAATACATAGGAGAAATTTCTGCATCTTTTAATAGTTTGTCAAGATAAAACAATGAAATATTACATATCCCAATAGCTTTACAATATCCATGTTGATATAAGTATTCTAATCCTCTCCATGTGTCTAACAAATCTTCATATTTTCTAGGCATCCAGTGAATAAAATATATGTCTATATATGATATACCTAGATTTTCAAGACTCTTTTTACATTCTTCTATGGCTGCATTATACCCTATTTTTTTTGCATAAAGTTTTGTGCTTAACAAAATAGACTCTCTTTTGATATTGCTATCTTTAATTGCCTTGCCAACTTCCTTTTCATTTTCATATACTGCTGCAGTATCAATAAGTCTGTATCCAGTTTTTAAAGCACTAAGAACACTGGTGTAAGCATCATTACCTTCTAAAAGAAAGGTACCAATACCTAAATTAGGGGTATTAATCTTTGATGAATTGCTCATTCGTTAGCAAAGATGATGCAAGGCCAAATTGTGTTTGCATTACCAATCATATTTCTTACACTTGAATAAGCTGCATCCATCGTTTCATTGGTCATAATAATAGTGAAATTATCTGATTGCAATGTGTTTTTCATATAATCTGTAATATCAATGTAATAGGTTAAGAAAGATTCATTTACAGCCACACACTCTAAATCTGTAATCAAAACACATTCCTTATTTGGATCATAAATGTTTGATGCATATGGATACAAAGAAATTGGATATTCTCCTGTTGGATCCCAAGGAAGACTTGAATTATTGGTTGGATTATTAATATAAGGAGCATTTCCCCATGTCAACTCTGAGGCATCCCATTTTAAATCTTCTTTAGCCCAAAAGAAGAAATGTTGTTTAGCACTTTTTGAAGTTGTTGTGATTCTTAAATAAACTTTTGAAGAAGCATCTAAAACAGAACGATCAATTGTATACTCTTCATAGATTACGCGATTCAGTAATGGTTCTTCATGTGAACCTTTAAAATAATAATATCCAGTAGGATTGATGGTACTTTCATAATTTCCACGGTTAATATTTCCTTCTTGTGTAGGATACACCATAATACCATCTACAGGATCAAAGTAATTTGACTCAGGAGGTAATATAAAGTTATCTTTATCTGAAATGATTCCATTTACACAACTTACAAATTGATTATTTTTTATTTTCGTTCCATCTTTATACGTTTCAAAATACATCGCTGTGTTTACATTTTTTATTGTGTTACTTTGAATATCTAATGAATAAACACCTAATGAAGGATCATTCCAAACATAAGAATAATAAGATGAAATACCTATACTATCTCCCTGAATACTTAAAATTTCATTATTTCGAATGGTAGTATTAGGACCATAAGTTATTCGGATTCCCGTGGATCCTTCTTTTAAATTTTTAAATACATTATTGTACACTTGCGTATCTGGAGTACCATAAGAAATTTGAATGCCTCCTAATGCATTTTCAACTTCATTCCCATAAATTATATTTCCTGGTCCAGTAGCATCATGAGTAGATCCTGGATTACCTAAACCAATCCCTGTTTTGCTGACATTGGATACTTTATTTTTAGTAATAACATTTAAGAATTCATCTTCACCATGTAAATCTAATGGCTCATCTTGACATCCATCAATTGTATTATTGTAAATTAAATTATTATGTGTTACATATGACAAAATAATTGCATGGCGTAAGTATGGTCCTTTGAAAGTATTATCTGCTATATAGTTGTATCTTGAATCTGATAAAGATCCAATTAAATTAAAAGATTCAAAGCCATTTCCAGAAACTTGAATGCCATATCCTGCACCTGTTCCACCAACATCAGTGGCATTTGAAATATTACAACCAATAATACTACAATCTTGTGTTTTTTTGAATAAAATACCATTTTCTTGAAAATAAGAAATATCACAATTTTTAATTACAACATTTTGTGTACTTTCAATTGGATCTGTATTCATGACTGCAATTTGAGTATTTGGTGCATACTGATTTCCTTCTGGATTATTTTTGCTTGTATTTAAATCTACTGGCATTTTATCTTCAGGAACCTCTGAGGTAAAACTCAAATCACTTACAGTAACATTAGATGCATTTATAATAGCTAAAGTTGCAGTTTTCTTGGTTAAATTATTATCTGCACTAAATTTAGATACTAAAATTGTATTATTTTTTCCAGCACCTCTAATATTTATCCCATTTGTATAAATATACATGTGAGCAAAGAAAGGACTACTTAATGTGTTAGATTGAAAATAATATCTTCCTTCTGGAAAATAAATATAGTCTCCTTCATTTGCTGATGCAATTGCCTGTTTTACAGCTATAGTATTATCAAAATTTTCATCATTTGATTTAGCACCAAACATTAATACATTAATGCGATTGCCAGATTCTTTATTTTCTATAGGGAGATTATGAATACTTCCATCTGGATTATATAATCCTGGTTTTTTATAGTCTTTGTTGTGTCCCCAGTCTCCTTTATACTCATAGCTCAATCCATCAATATGATTCGGATCTAATTCTGGATCAATGCGAACATCTTTGTCAATATCCTGTATTCCATTATCATCAAGTTTCGCATCTTCTGTTAGATTGTTGTTGCTTTTACAGGCTGCTAATGTAAGCATGAACAAAATGCACATAAACATTCCAAAAAATCGTTTCATTTTATCATTCCTTTCTTTTTACTTTATTTTGTTGTTCTCTTGATATGTGTATGGTCCATCACTAATATAAATCCCAAATTTACATGCTTCAATTGTATTTCTGATAATTTGTGTATATGCCGTTCCCCTAGCCACAGTTATACCATACTTACATTCAACAAATGTATTCTCATATAATACGTTTCCATATCCACTTTCATCGTGAGTAGATCCAGTATTCCCTAGTCCTAAGCCTGCTCCCAGCCTTGAACCTTTTGCGTAATTCTTAACAAAAATATTTAAAAACTCATCCTGACCATGAACATCAAATGCGTCATCAGCACTATCTATCACTTCATTTTGGTAAAATAGGTTATTATGTGTCAAATAAGAAAGGATAATTCCATGACGAATAAAAGGTCCAATAATTTTTACTTCAGTCACAATGTTGTAACAAGAATCTAAATTTGTTCCAACATATTTATAATACTCATGACCATATCCTCTAATCTCTATGCCATAGCCTGCGCCACCACCACCAATATCTGTAGCCTTTTGTATGACACAATTTGCAATCTTGCAATCTTGCGTACAATATAAACGTATACCGTCATATTGAAAGTACTCAATATTTACATCATGGATATAAATATTTTTTGTATTAGTTGCTAAGGAATTATTATAAACAACAATGCCAAATGCTGGAGCATATTGATTACCAACGGGATTATTTACTTTTGTATTATTAATATCAGTGGGTAAACAAGCGTCATCTGTGTTTGCTGAAAATCCTATATTAGAAATTGTAGAGTTAGACATATTGCCACATACTAAAGTTGCTGTTTTCTTGCCATATGTTCCATGAACATATTCTTTATTTCTAAAATTTGATACAAGAATAGAGTAATCTTGTCCTTCACCAATTAAATTGATGCCACTTTTGAGTTTTATATGTGCATAGTATGGTTGTGTAGTAACATAAGAGGAGAAATAGTATTTTCCCTTTGGTACATACACTTCATCACCAGTCTGTGCTGAGGCTATTGCATTTTGAAAAGCAATTGTATTATCAAAAGTTTCATCATTTGGTTTTGCCCCAAAAAGTCGAACATTAATTTTTTTTCCTATTGTTTCATTTTCTTTGAAATCTTTATGTTCACTACCATCCTTATTTAATAAACCTGGATATAAAAATTCTTGGTAATATGGATAGTATTCTGCTATTGATTTATCCATTGCATAATTATAATTTATAGTATGATTGATGTTTTCTAATTCTTTTGTAACGGCTAAAACTGTAATATAAAATTCTTTTATTTTAGTTACCTCTTTAAAAGATAAGTTAGCAGTTAAAATAACCAATTCATCTTCTTGACCTCTTTGTATAACTCCAATACTTGATAAAATTGTTTCTTTATTTGAGGACCACTCAATATTCACTTGATTTATGTTTAGTGGCAAAACGATATCATCTTCTACTTCAAGTGGAAGTTCTAGTTTATTATAGGCTTCTTCTACATAATCAGATATAGTTTTTTCTTCTTGATTTTTAGCACAAGCAAATAAAAGGGGAAGAAAGAAAACTAAAAAAATTAGTTTTTTCATATTTGCACCCTCTAAGATGCTTTGGTTCGATTATAAGCAGCTTGATAAATTTCAATATATTCAGCTATATCTGCATTTTCATAAGATTTTTTAATCTCTGCAACTGATTTTACTGCATTTTTATCAGAACGAATATAAAGATAAATCATGCTCATCTGATCATCCCCTATAGATAAGGTAGATAATCTAGCAGCCTCTTGTTTTGTTAATGAGTAGCATGGGGCAGAAAGTTCTAATAGTTTAGATGTCTTATTATACCCTAAAGTTAATACTCCATTTTCATATAATTTATATCCTTCTTGTGCTTCTTTTGTCATATTTTGATACTCAAATCCTATATCTGCTTTATAGCCAATCGCCATACGAATTCCCATAAATTGTTGTCCAAAGGTTGCAACGTCACCATTTGTATAAATATTGGATTGCTCCACAATCCATTTAGATAGAGTAGGAACTTTATCTCCACTAGGTAGTGTATAAAGATTTTCAAAATCAGCCATTACTCCTGGAATACCAAAATTCTGAATATCACTTCCATAAGATGTGAAGAAAAAATTAAATAATTCCAATGCTTTTTCTAAGGCTTTACCTGTAGTATTTTTTGAAATTGCCCAACCATCAATCATTACAGTTCTTGGAATCTCAATATAGTGATAAAATTGATTATCATGCATTCCTTCTAAAGTTGTTACAGGAGGAAGCATTGCTTTTACTACACCTGTAGGAGAACTTGCAGCAGTTGAAGGTATAAAATCAAAAGTCATAAATCCAAGCTGCTTTACTGTTGATACTCCACTAGAATTCACACTTAAATCTGAAGAATAGAAAATGGAACGAAAATCAGCACTATTGTTTGTATCATCATAATCTGAATTAATTAAACCTTCACTAAATATTTGTTTTAAGTAATCAATTCCCTCATAAACTTCATCTTGATAGAAACTATACTGCAATGTATTGCTTTCATCAACGAACCATAAACCTGTATACGTGTTAGTTCCATAAACTCTTGTACCACCAAAATAATTAATCAATTTAAATATTTCTGCTCTTTGATTCTTGGTTCTAAAATAGAAAGGTACAATCTCACAAGTGCCAGTTTGACCAGTAGTTAATTTAAATAAAGTTTTTGGATGAAGCCGCATTACACGCCATAATGCTACCAATTCATCTATGTCATAATTTGCTGTATCATTTAAATATAAATCACTTCTCTTTTCTAAATTTGGATAAGTTGAATCAATATAAGAAATCAATTGCTGTCTTGCAACAGAGCCTGTTAGCTTTCCTAGTGTTGCAGCTTGATTCTGAAGTTCTATTACATTTGTTTTTGAACGAGCTTTACTTCCCTTCCAATAACCATTATAAGAAACATCTAATGTCTCTGTTTCTGCTAAAATATTGTCTGTATCTAATAAAGCTTCTACCCAATTTTCTCTTCCATAAAAAACTTTAGAAAATTCATCTAATTCTGCAATGTATGGTACATTATATATTCCACCATCATAAGCCGTAAGTTGTTGTTTAATCAATGGATATTCCTCTAAATATTTCATGAAATCAGGAAGTTGGTCTTTGTAATCTAATAGATTTACTAGTTTTCCTCTAGCACCATATTCCATAAATGTTTCTGCAACATTCCCTCCAAAAATATCTGCATCCACAAAATTTGTTGAAGCAGCAATTTGGATCATGTTTTCTGCAGTTTGCCCTTGCACAGTGACATCTTTAATTGAAACATTTAAATGATTACCTATATAATTCCATACAGGTTTAATTTGACCATTTGTATATATAGAACCATCTGGTAATGTGATAGGTGTTCCTGTATTATAAGTTAAAGTCTTCAATGCATTTCCTGTTGCAAAATTAATTTTTAACTCTGTCTTATTTTTATCATTATTGGGTCCATCAGGTCCAACTGGAATGTTTTTTCTACAGCTTGCCAAACTAAATATGGCAAGAATCCCTAGCCCAATCCCTAAAAACTTTCTCTTCATTAATCTCTACTCCTTTACTAAAGAATAAGAATCCTCATCAATATAAAGTTCAGAATCTTTGCATGTTCTTAAAATACTTGCTGGGCAATTAGGCGTAATTTCCCCTAATAGTGTATTTAAAATTGCATGTTTTTTAGTTGGACCTGGAACAACAGCAACTTTTTTCTTACATGCAAGTAGTGGAGGAATTGTAATTGTTAAAGCCTGTTTTGGAACCAAATCTAAATGAGTGAAACAGCCATCGTTAACTTGTTGCTTTCTGCAAACTTCATCTAAATCAACTGTTTTTACAGTAAGAGGATCATTAAAATCACAGAAAGCTGGATCATTAAATGCTAAATGCCCATTTTCTCCAATCCCTAATATGACTAAATCAATTGGCTGCTCATTCAATAATTTGGTATATAATTTTAAATCTTCTTCTACACTAGGCGTTGTTCCTCCAAATGGATACCAATGTCCCATTGACACATGATTCACTAAACGATCTTCTAAAAATTTTGTGAAGCTCTGTGGAGCAGTTTTATCAATCCCAACATATTCATCCATATGAAATCCTGTAACCTTAGACCAATCAATATCAGTGTCTTTTAAATAGGCAAGCATTTCGTTTTGTGAAGGTGCACTTGCAAAAATAACTCTTGCTTCCCCATTTTCTTTAATGGCACTTTTAATAATTTGTTCTATTCGTTTGCCTGCTGCAACCCCCATCTCTTTTCTTGTTGTACTTATGTGAACTTCAAGTTCACCAAACATTTTAATTTTCTCCATGTTTTTTCTCCTTAAAATAATTTCTTTAGTAAAATGTAGCCCCAATGCATTGGCTTTTCTTCAAAACAAATTTCTACCTTGATATCTATCACCTTTGAAAATAAATATAGAATATAATATCCTCGATAGCAATCAAAAGTTTTAATCTGAATATGCTCCCAAGTATGATTTAAATAATGTGGCAAAACATAGTTATATGCTCTTTTTAAATCCTCATTACTAGCAAAACTATACCCATAATTTTGTAATAGATAAGCACTTTCTAATAACATCTTTAATCCCATTGTTGTATAACTTTTTGTCTTTGTCCGAACCAACTCTAAAGGTAACTGCCCCTTTTCATCAATTTGAGTATGTAGTCTTTCTAAAAGTTTCTTATGGTAAGGCTCCTTAATGCAATCTGCCTCTCCTAGGAAGGAAAAAATATTGAGGACAAGCAAATCGTATAAGGAGCCTTGATTATTCACTCTTGCTCCTTCAATTTTACCTGGCTCTGAAGTCAAAAGCCAAGATAAGAAATCCTGATGCCATTTCTTCATTTCTAAATAAAAATCAAGTGGTAAAAGTTTCTCTTGATTTAGTATAGTTAGCAGATGCAAGGCATATCCATAACTAGCAGCATAATCAATAATGCCTCCTGGTTCTCCATCATTAATGCCTGGAATACATTGTGCAAATTGCAAATTAGGATTCATTTTTGTTTTTTCATCAATAAACCAAAACCGATTATAGTAAAGAATGATATTTATATACTTTTCACTATTCGTGATATAAAATAAAATTGCACTTAAATATGTGATATAAGCAAGTGTTCTAAGAGATTCTTTATCTCCATGAATTGCTTCTGGATTATCAATACCATCTCTTTCAACATAAGGAAGACCATCTTCTGTATTGGGATTAGGCCAATGATAGATTGAACAAGACATATAATCATGAGGATCCTTACTTGGTGCTAAATGCTTTTTTTCTACAACACTATGTATTCCAAAAGTAAGTGCCTCTTCCAAGAGATTATCCAACTTTTTGATATCAGTTAAGTTAATATTATTTTTTATTATTTCTAAATCTTCTTTTTGAAATAAATAAAGATTATTTACTATCTCATCAAAATAATCATGAATTCTCATTTCTACCTCCAAAAACATCAGCAAATAAGACATACTG
>JAIDKZ010000136.1 GCA_029051735.1 Anaeroplasmataceae bacterium
CGTGTGGCTTATGAAATATATAAGGATTAAATCTCTAACTGAAATTAAACATCAGTAAATATTATCAAATAGTCGGGTTGAAATATAAAAACAACCCGACTATTTGATTTTTAATACAGGCAAAATCCCTATTTTGGGGGAGGACTATTTATTTCTTAGTATCCATACTAAGTGGTAAATAAGAGGCACTAGGTGCGGGGTCAAACTAACAAAGAAGAAGACCATAGGCTTCTTTCTCATAACATAATGAACAATTCATAAGTCATTAGGCACAAGAAACTTTTATTCTTTATATATAATGATTTTTTATTTTCTTTAGAAACCATACTTCACAAAAATAAATTTTTTTCTAGTATAGATTGAAAAAATAAAAGGAGAATCTATTCCTATGTATAACCCATAATTCTATCTAGTAAAAAACCAAGGTTTAGTCCTTGCAGTTGAAGGGGGGCTATACTAATAGCCCCCTGAACGCAAACTAAGCCGTCTTTTAGATATGATGAATTTGATCTATTCTCAAGTCAATATTGAAGAGGTTTAAAACATAGGACAAACTTTCTCCTGCATAAAATTATGTACAAGAATGGAGAAAGCTTATGCCTAATAAATCAGAATATAAAGTAGAAAGGACCTTTTCAAGCGATGGTCCTACCTTACTAGAAAAAATAATGGAGTATCTTTTTGAACAGGAGGATATAAATATAGATGAATCTAGAATTGAACCACCACCAGAGCTTAATAGAAACGTATAATGTAGGTATCTATTGCCGTCTTTCTAAGGATGATAATAAAGGAACTGAATCTAACTCAATCACCAGTCAAAAAGAAAGCTTAACTGACTATGTAAAACGACAAGGATGGTTTTTACATAAGGTTTATATTGATGATGGCTTTTCTGGAGTATCCTTTGATAGACCAGCATTTAAAGATATGATCTCTGATATTGAAAAAGGATATTTAAACTGTGTGGTGGTAAAGGATTTATCAAGATTAGGAAGAAACTATCTTGATAGTGGCTACTACATAGAAAAATACTTTCCAGAACATAAAATTCGGTTTATCGCAGTTAACGATTCTTTAGACACTAATGATGGAGAAAATGACTTTGGACCATTTAAAAATATTATTAATGAATGGTACGCTAAAGATATCTCTAAGAAAATTAAATTTAGTTTTAGTGTAAAAGCTAAACAAGGCACCCTACTTCAAGGCTACGCTCCTTATGGTTATTTGAAATGTAAAGATAGAGTAGACTATGAAATTGATGAAGAAGTAGCTGATTATATTAGATATATCTTTAATAGTACCTATAATAACATTCCAGCAAAGGATGTTATCAACTATTTAAAGAAAAATAAAGTTTATGTACCAGGCTATTATAATTATCTTAAAAAAGGAATCAATAAAGAAAAATATGAAGCTTATACAGAAGAAAAGAAATACGCATGGGACTACTGGAAACTAGATATGATTTTAACAAATGAAATTTATATAGGAACATTAGTCAATTTCAAAAGAAAAAAACTTAGCTTTAGAAGTAAAAAACTAGTAGAAAATGATCCTGAAAAAATGGTGAAAGTTTATGATAGATTTCCACCCATCATATCTAAAGAAGTATTTGATAAAGTATCTGAAATAAGACACCAAAAATATAGAGCCCCTAGAAATGACCAAAACATCTTCTCAAGATTAGTCTTTTGTGCAGATTGTGGTAAAAAGATGACTTTAAGAAAACAAGGCTATAAAAATAGAAGTCATATTTTATATTATCATTGTAGTCATTGCAATGGACACTACATTCGATTAGATCTTTTAAAACAACAAGTCATAGATGACTTTAAAGAACTAAAAGAATTCATTTCCTCTGTTCCAAAGGATAACCTTATAAATGAAATCAATAAGATTAATAAGCAAAAAGCTGAACGTAAAAATAGAGTGGATACAAAAGAGTATAACTCATCCATTGAACGAAAAGTACAACTTGATAATCTTATTTCTAAGTTATTAGATTCTTATACAAAAGGAATCATTCCAGTCGACGCTTATGAATCTATGATGCTAAACTACAAAAAAGAATATGATGAAATAACTTCTAAAGTCAAGAAATTAGAAGGGACACTTACAGCTAACGATACTGAACTACAAAAGGTAAGTATGAAACAATTAGAATACATTTTAAGTATCAAAGAAGATGAAATATTAAACAGTGATTTTCTTAATGCAATTATTAAAAAGATTCAAATTCAAGATTCTCAAGATGGTGAAAAAATCATCAGAAACACTCACATTGAATATTATTCTATTGGAAAATTAAAGGAGCTTTATGAACAAAACAGCAATTTATGCTAGAATCAGTAGAAGTGATGATCTAGAACATCACACTTCTATTGATCATCAAATTAAAGGCATAACAGACTATTGTAATACCCATGGATTTACTATTACGAAAATATATAAGGATTTGAACATTAGTGGTAGTACAATGAATCGCCCAGCATTCACTGAAATGATGAATGATGTAGATGCTGGAATTATAGATACGATTATCGTAAAAGATTTATCTAGGTTTGGTAGAAATTATCTAGAGGTTGGTAAATATTTAGATGAAATATTTTTAATTCATGATGTAAGGTTTATTGCTATTGATGATAATTATGATAATAAAGGATTAATGGATGAATTTGCTGCATTTAAGAATATCTTTAATGAAATGTATATAAAGGATATTAGGAAGAAAATAAAAACTACTTTTGATTACAAATCTAAAACAAAATTGTTGAATTCTAGACCAGGAGCCTTTTATGGACTAAGTATTGATGAAGATGGTAAATACATTATTGATGAAGAAGCAGCCAATGTAGTAAGAAGAATATTTTCTTTATACATAGAAGGCTATAGTACCAAATCAATTGCTACTCTTTTAACAAAAGAATGTATTATCACACCAGGCTATTATCGGTATATAAAATATAACGATCAATCTTCATTAACAAAACATAAATATAAATGGAAGGATTGTACCATTTATAAGATGATTACAAATGAAGGATATTTTGGTAAAATCATCAATAGAAAATATTTCTATATCAAAGGCAAAAGAGTTTTAAATCCTAATCCAACTATTATAGAACATGGATTACCACAAATCATTGATGAAGAAACTTTTAATAAGGTAAAAGAAATAAGAACAAGTAGACCTCGAAAAAAAGAGAAGGTATATATTAATCCATTTCCCAACCTGATTAAATGTGGTTGTTGTGGTAAACTTTTACGTTACACTTATGCTAAAACTATGAATCAATATTTCTACATGTGTAACAAATGTAAAACAAGAATCTATCTTGATGATATTAGAACAATATTCTCAAAAGATATTAAACAACAAATATTAGCTATTCCTTCTAATGATATAAAAACATATACAGATTCTCAAATTAACAAAATAAAAACTGAGATTATAACCATTGACACGAAAACTCAAAAAGCATTTGAACAATATATAAATCATAGAATGACAGAACAAAAACTAAAAGCTACAATTGATGATTTAACTAAAAAGAAAAATTTGTTTCAGCAAATACTAGACACTGGTATAGCCAAGGAACTAGAAGAAAAAATATTAAAGGTAACAAATAATGAAATGACAGATAATCTAATTCTTAAACTAGTAACTTCAGCAACAATAAAAAACATTGATAAAAGAAAATACAGTGTACATATTAATTACAATTTCAAAAATAAAAAAACGTAGCCAAAGTGAGAAAAACTCCAAAAATTTGATTTTAATTTATGGGAACTTTATTATATATTTTGAATTTTTTAAATTCCATTGACATATAATAGAATGTACGTTATAATGTACATGAAGGAGGTGGTTGTAATGCAAAACACAAATATTACATCAGCAAGATCTGAATTATTTAAATTGGCATCTTCTTGTATTAAATATAATAATGTTATTAATATTAATACGAAAGATGGGAATGTTATAATGTTAAGTGAAGAAGACTACAATTCGCTTTTAGAAACATTATACCTAGCAGGTATACCTGGAATGTATGAAAGTATCATAGAAGGAGCAAACACACCATTAGAGGAGTGTGAGAAATTGGAATGGAAATAGTTTTTACAAAGCAAGCTATTAAAGACTTTGAAAAAGTTAAATCTAATCCAATTTTATTAAAAAAAGTCAAAGCTCTTTTAGAATTGATTGAAAGTAATCCTTTTTCAACACCACCCTCATATGAAAAACTTATCAATGTAAATAATACATATTCAAGAAGAATTAATGTACAGCATCGTTTGATTTACCAAGTTTATGAAAAAGAGAATACTATTAAAGTAATCCGTATGTGGACACATTATGAGTAGTGCAATATTTAAGATTTCAATCATAATAGATCCAAAAGAATACTATTCCTATAATTTTATTTTGTGCACATCTTGACCTAATGCACAAAAAATGGTAAAATTTGTGCAAGGAGTGATACTATGCACAAATTACCAATTCAATATAATTATGATGATACTGATATTTTAAAAGCATTATCTAAGGCCAATAACAAATTAGGAGAATTAAATGGCTTAATAAGGCTTTTACCAAATCCTCATATTATTTTAAACGCAGTCACTTTAGGAGAAGCTAAAGAATCAAGTGAAATTGAAAACATTGTTACAACCTTTGATGAAATCTTTAAAGAGATTACGTTAAAAACGAACAATGCAAATTCAAAAGAGGTTGTTGGTTATAGACAAGCAATTTTAACTGGATATTCAAAACTATTAGATAATGAATACATATCTACAAATATGATAATTGATATTCACTCTATCATAGAACCCAATGTTGGTGGTATTAGAAAAATTCCTGGAACAGTAATTTTAAATACGAAGACAAAAGAAGTCTTGCATACTCCACCACAAGGTGAGTCTGAAATTAGAGATTATATGAGTAATCTTGAAAGGTATATAAATTATCCAAAATTAGAAGCTATCGATTCTATCATTAAAATGGCTATGATTCATTATCAATTTGAATCTATTCATCCTTTTCATGATGGTAATGGTAGAACAGGAAGAATATTAAATGTTTTATATTTAGTACTAGAAAAGAAATTAAGTTTACCAATTTTATATTTAAGTAAATATATCAATCAAACAAAATCTACATACTATGAATGCTTATATAATATGAGACTTGATGATAAATATATCAAAGACTATTTATTATACATGATTAAAGGCGTAGAAGAAATGAGCCAATTTACGATTGAATTTATTGAAAATTTTAAAAATTCAATGGAAAAGGCTAGTATTCTAATTAAGGATAAATGTCCTAAAATATATTCTTTGGAATTGATAAATTATTTATTTTATGATTTCTATACTAAGAATGAATACTTAAGAAATAATTTGAATATATCAAGGAATACAGCATCTAAATATTTACATGAGCTTGTTGAAGCTGGTTTCTTAATTGAAGAAAAGGTTGGAAATGAAAAAATATTTAAAAATGCCTTTTTATATGAATTGATTTCAAACTGGTAGATAATAGTATTAGCAATAAAAGATGATAACAAAGTATAAAATACATTTTAGATATTATTTTTTAAAAAACTTGCAAAAAACTAAAATATATGATATAAATTATGTTGTCAAATAAATATCAAATAATATATCATGTATTGAGAACAAATAGACTCTTTAAATATACAAAATGTTGTAGATTTCCAACGTGATTTTATTTCATTTGCATAATAACATCTTTAATAGATCTTAGATAAGCTACTTATTTATTTGACGGCGTAGGCTCTAATCCTGCTTACAAACAAATTAATAAGGAGGCTTTTCTATGTCAAAACAGAGCATAGAAGGGTTTTTAAGCAACCCTTTTTTTGTTGCTTTAAAAATCTCGCAAAACGATTCAAAATGGATAAAGAAAGGACTATCCAATTCCATTACTAAGGAATATATTCAAGATAATGATTATCCCTATCAAATGATTCTTAAGAAATATAAATCATTTCATAAAACACAGATAGATGATTTTAATAAATTTAAAAATGATTATTTGTTGTTAGTCAAGGAAGCGTTGCTTGAATATCTTATAGAAGAAGAATGTGTAGATTATTTCTTAGACAATGGAGAAATAGAAAAATTCAATAATATTTACAAAAGAAAGCAATTCAATGCCAAACTAATAAAAGTTGTATTTGATCGAATTGCAGATTTTATGGAATGGACTGGCTCTATGCAAGATAATAACCTATCTCTAATATTAGATAGATCAATCACGAAAAAAATCAAAGAATTTAAAAACAACTTTGTGATAAAAAAATTTGGAGATTTCAAAAAAATTGTAGATGAAGTGGTATCAGGAGTTAAAACAGAGTGCTATTTGGAATTTGAGAAAGGTTTTTCTGATTTTAAAAGTAGAGAACTAGAAGATTATATACTAAGCAAGCATGGATATAATTATTCTTCTCAAATGAATTCATCAGAATTTCTTTACTTGAATGAAGATGCAAATGATGATATGGTATTAAGTCTTGCAGTAATAAATGATGAAAAATTTTGGATATTTGGGTTTGTAGGACCTAAGACATTGTTGTCGTTTGCCCATTTAGTTGTGAAGCATAACGGCATAAAGCATGCAGAAAAATTAGTTGATTATGCTTTTGAGCAAGCATGCAAGAATCCAATTTGCAAGTATCTATATGATCAAAAACTCCCGTTATACCTATGTTATAATCCTCTATCTAGAATGCGTAAGTTATGTATTCAGAGACTGAAAAATCGATTTGATTCTATTACTACAAAAAAAATAGAAACCTCTGAATATGATGGACTTCTATATCCTTTGTATAATGGATTTGAAAGTCAAGTGCAAGAAGGTAAGGAAATTTTTATAAATTTCATTAAAAAAGCTTATCCAAAAGATTCAAATATAATTTTTGGAATATTTAATAATGTGGAAAATATAATACAGGATTCAGATCATAAACGAAAGAGAACATTATCACTAAAAACAATGCTAGAATCAGAGTACTTTGGTTATGATGAAAGAAGTAACCTTCCAAAGTTTATTTATGGATATTATAAGAGTTTTGGAAGTCAAGAATCTATTCTTGGGAGGATGTATTATAGATGTTATATCATCAAAAAGTTAGCTGGCGACATCACAAATGAATGTTTATATGAAATATTTTTTGATATTCTAAATATGATTGATTTTAAATATCATACCACTTGTTTTTATAAAATGAATCAAGATTTAAGAAATCAAAACTACTTTTTATTAAAAGAACTTTTAAAAAATTATGATTTTCAAATAAATGATTGTAACAAATCAAACTATATTATAGCATTGCTAGATCGTAAGTATGCATCATTTGAAGAAGTTGAGATATTTCCTCAATTAGAACAATTTGGAGATGCAATTTATGAATTAGCTGTAGATAATATTTTGTTTTATAATCCAGAAACAACTTTGAATCATTCCAATCAAGAAGCATTGGTAAAAGCAGAGGCACAAATCAAAGTTTCACAAAAAATAGGATTAAACAAATTATATATTTCTGAACTTCATCATTCACTGAATTCAAAATACTTAGATTATGAAATATATGATACTGGTCTTCAAGATTCAAGAGGTCTATTTGGCAACTATATTGCTGATTCTCTTGAAATGATTATAGGTGCTCTAGGATTAGAGTTTGGCTTAGAAAAAGCATTGAATTTTACTACTAAGATAATTTTAGAATCAAACCCTCAATTAAAGGAACCTCAAATTGAACAATTTGACTTTGTATCTCTAAGTAATTCAAACATAGATAAGGAATACCTGAAAAAGATATTTCCTAGTCCATTTGAAGATGATTATTATGGGGATTATTATACAGAGTACCAAACACTTTGGTATACCATAAAAAAATTATTAAAGATTTGCATTATAGGAAATGAAACTAAAGAAAAGCGTCAGGAAATCTCTTATGATGCAGTATTATGTTTTGAAGCGTTAGAAAAATGTTATAAATATGTTGTGTCATACCTTTATTATGGAATAGAAGAAACAATAGAAAAATTTAAACCTATAGTAGAGTCTAGCTATATAGAAAAAAGTTTATAATAATAGCAGGATTATGGCCTCTAAAAAATTATATTTAGAGGTGATATTATGGAGAAAATGACTATTAATTTACATTTTACAGATTTATGTAATTTTAAGTGCCAACACTGCTTTGTAAATAAGCAACAAGGTAATGAATTATCTTTAAAAGAAATTAAAATTATCATTGACAAAATATATTTTTATTCTAAAGAAAATAATGTTTCTATTAGAATAAATTTGGCAGGTGGTGAACCACTTGCTTCAAAGAATATACAAGCTATAATTGATTATATTTTTTCAAAGGAGATGGAGGTATCTATTATTACTAATGGGTATTACTTATCAAAGGACTTCATTGAGAATAATAAAAACAAATTATCTATGATAGGAATAAGTATAGATTCTATATGTGATAATACAAATCGTCTAATTGGTAGGTGTTCAGGCAATAGAGTACTTACTGAAGAAAATTTACTTAAAAAATGCTTTTGCATAAAATGTAATGGCATTAAATTAAAAATAAATACTTGTATCTCTTCTTTAAATAAGAATGAAAATTTATGTTCTTTTTTGGAAAAAGTACAGCCTAACAGATTTAAAA
>JAIDKZ010000137.1 GCA_029051735.1 Anaeroplasmataceae bacterium
ATAAATATATTTCAAATCAATTAATTGCTAGGGTAAGCTAGATAAAAATTTTTTAAATGGTATTGAAGTATTGTTATTAAAGATAATATTTCTGAAAGAATAACTCATAATTTTTTTATACAGCAATACTCCTGTCAAAAAGAAATTAGCAATTTATTGGAGTTTAGAAACAATGAAAAAAGTTATTCAAAATTTTTTCACAAAAGATTCAAATGATAATATTAGTCTTGAAATAATTAAATCAAGATTAACATTATGATTTTTAAAAAAGATAGTCATACATTTAACAAATCATTCTTTAATACTAACGATAGCGAGAGAAAATTTGGCAGTAGTATGTTTGGTATAGATCGTCCAAATTAATTAAAAACAACTAAGCCATTGATTTTAAAATGAAAACTTTTGTGATTTTTATAAAACTTTTCAGTATGATTATAATAGTGGGTGATCTATAATGATAAAACGAGAACATTATATCAAGGAAGTAAGAGAATTTTATGATTCAAATTTAATTAAGATTATAACTGGTATTCGTAGAAGTGGTAAATCTGTTATTTTGGGCCAAATTAAGGAAGAAATTCAGAAAAAGAGTGATAATGTGATTTATTTGACTTTTGAGAATAAATCTACACAGCTAAGTATACCAAATGCGAATTCTATTATTGAATATGTACGCAAATAAAGAAAAGAAGGACTTTGCTATGTATTTTTGGATGAATTACAAGTGATAGATGATTGGACTGAGGCTTGTAAGACACTTCGATTAGAAAATTGTTCTTTATTTATAACTGGATCAAATTCAAAATTGTTATCAAGCGAATTTGCCAAGCAGTTAAGTGGAAGATTTGTTGCATTCAGGGTTCGGCCTTTTGTTTATAAAGAAATTATAGAGTATTCAAAAGAGTTGGGATTTGAGGCAACTATAATGGACTATTTAATATATGGTGGTTTTCCAAACAGATTTGAATTTAGAACAAAAGAGGCCCAAATCAAATATTTAAATGATTTAGATGATACAATTGTAATTAATGATTTAATCACAAGATACAAAATTAAGAAAACAGAATTATTCAAGCGATTGGTAAACTTTGTTTTGAAATCCAACAGTAGAATTTTTTCTGCTAAGTCTATTTATGATTATGTGAATAAAAATATTATGAACTGTTCAATTAATACAATTATGAAATATTTAGACCATTTAAAAGAAGCATATGTAATTGATACAATCAATCAATATTCAACAAAAGTAAAAAGAGAGTTAGAATTTTATGTTAAAATTTATAATGCTGATGTTGCATTAAACTCTATACGTTGTTTAGATAATCGATTTGATTTAACACATAATTTTGAAAATGTTATTTATAATGAACTTCTTTATATGGGGTATAAGGTTAATGTCTTTGATAATAATGGCAAAGAAATCGACTTCATAGCTAGTAAAGGAAATATGAAATATCTTGTGCAGGTGGCATATAGTGTTGCTGAAGAAAAAGCATATAATAGAGAATTTGAGGCATTCCATAATTTAGATAATTCAATGCAAAAAATTCTCATAACAAATGATGAAATTGAGTATTCTACAAGTATAGTAAGACACATCAAATTAAAAGACTTTCTTTTAATGGATAGTTTGTAATATTAATATATTCGATTTGGGATGTACTTCAGTTTTGGCAGATCAATTGGAACGACAAGGATATTTTGTATCATATTCTAATGATGGAACCAGAAAAATAGTATATTCTGAAGATATTGAAATTTTTGAAAACTGGATTGAAGGTAAAGTAGAGATGATTAGTGACATTCCTGTTGTGGATGTTGATGGACTTATAAAAATGAAAAAGAAACTGGGGAGAAAAAAAGATCTAGCAGATATTGCTTTAATAGAAAATGATAAAAAATATTTAAAAAAGGAGAATATATAATTTAGTAAAATTTTAATTATACAAAGAATAAAATGTTAGTAGCAATTATAGGAGAAAACTGTGTAGGTAAATCTACACTGGCAAACAAAATAAATGAAAAATTCCATGCTAAGGTTTATTCTGGCAAAGATTATTTAAGATTAGAGAAGAATCCTTCTATGGCATTAGAAAAATTTAAAACCATATTAAAAGAATCAGTAACAGGAGATCATATAATCTACCTTATAACTGAAATAGAACATTTAAATTTTTTACCAGCAGGAACTTTTAAAATTGTTCTTACTGCAGAATTAGAAGTGATAAAAGAAAGGTTTAAAGAAAGAATGAGAGGTAACTTGCCATTACCTTTAGAAAAGATGCTAGAATCCAAACATGGAATGTATGATGATTTAGAATGCCATCTGAGATTAGATGCCAATTATGATATAGAAGAAGTCATTAATAGGTTAGGTATTTAGTCATAAACCTATTATAAAAAAATCATGTATTGTAGATTATTTACAATACATGATTTTTTTATAATAATTTTTCTGTTAAATCTTTAATTGCATTAAAAGTTTCATCTGTAAGATCATGTTCAATTTTACATGCATCCTCTTCAGCAATGGTTTCAGATACCCCAATTTTTAATAGAAACTCTGTAAGGCAGGTATGTCTTGCATAAATTTTTTCAGCAATCTTTTTTCCACTATCGGTTAAAAAAATATGACTATTTGTATCTATCGTTAAATAACCATCCTCTTTTAATTTTTTGAGCATTATGGAAACTGAAGGTTTAGAATATTTTAAATGATTGACAATATCGATTGCGTGAATTTCTTTTTGTTTTTTTGAAAGCATGAGAATTGCTTCTAAATAGTTTTCTCCTGATTCTAATAAGGACATATTTTCACCACCTGTTAGTTCTATTATACTCCTAATTTTTAAAAAATAAAAGTTTGTTTATTTTTTATTTTTTTTGTTTTTTTTATTATTCTTTTTTTTAATTTGCTGTGTCATATGAGATTGTTGTTGATTGTCAAAAGATCTTTTGGTCAAATCATCATTATAATTTCGAGCAATTTCATTCATTTTTGTTAATCACCAATAAAATATATTCAAAAAAAATAAAAAATATGATAAAATATCCTTTAGGTGATATTTATGGAATCCTTAAAAATAAATTTGTCTAATACCTCAAATACAAGAAGTCTATCAACTTTAGTTAATCAAAAAGGCGAGCATATTAAAAATAATTTATTAATTCGTAGTGATGCGTTAAACCATATAGAAGAAAATGATATATTTGTATTATCTAATCAATATAAATTAAAAAGAATTATTGATTTTAGATGCGATAATGAGGTTCTTGCAGAACCTGATCAATTGATTCCAAATACAGAATATTTTCACTATCCAGTATTGCCAAATGAACGTGTTGGCATTACTAGAAAAGGTAGCGATGAAAAAAACTTTGAAGATTTTATAAAGACTTTACATGAAAATGGCATTCAGAGTTCTATCAATTTTATGAGTAAAGTGTATGAAGAGTTAGTAGATCCTTTTGCCAATGAAGGATATAAGAAATTCTTGCATGTATTGTTAGAACCAGTGGATGGCGCTACACTTTGGCATTGTAGTGCTGGAAAAGATAGAGCGGGCTTTGCAACGATTTTAATTTTATATATTTTAGATTTTGACTTAGACACTATTATAAACGATTATTTAGATACAAATCATTACTATCAAAAGAAGATAGATCAATATACAAAATTATATGGAAAAGAGTATTATCAAATTTTAAAAACATTGTTTGGAGTAAATAAACAATATATTTTAGTATTGTTTAAAAAAATAGAAGAAGTCTATGGTGGTATGGATTTATATATAACGAATATATTAGATATTACATTAGAGAAAAAAGAAAAATTAAGACGAATTTATTTGGGGGAATGAGGGATATGTCTTTATCAGAACTTTTAATGAAGTATAAAGAGAATTTGATTGTAAATAAAATAATAGATGATAAAAGTTTGGTTTGGGAAAAATATATTGCTATAAAAAAAGTAAAGAAAAATGATAAAATATTTTATAAGGTCTTTCCACAAGATTTATGTTATGAGGTATTGGGATCTTCATCTACTTCTATAATTTTAGATTCAAGTTATATGCTTTTATCTACAGATTGTGGTTGCTTAGAGCATTTTAGGAAAAAAGAATGTGCACATACAGCAATATTATATGCGTTAGCATTACAAGCATTAACTCCTATGGAATATAATTTAGAGGTAAAAAAATATAAAGCAAGCAAAATGCTTTTAGAACATAACCAATTATTATCTACTTTGATTGAGGATTTAAAAACAAGTTCTTCTTATTTTAAAAAAATACATTTGGTACCTGAGATAGCTTTTATTGATTCAAAATTATATCTTTCTTTACATATAGGGTATGATAAGGAATATGTTGTAAAAAGTATATCAGAATTTATCAAGAATATGGAATCTAATTCTTTCTTTACTTATGGACAAAAACTTTCCTTTGTTCATTCTTATGAGGTTTTAGATGATGAATCTAAGGAATTTTATAATTTTTTATTGAATTTGAGTCATGAAGATTCTTTGAAAAGTATTCCAATAAAAAGAGGTCATTTTTTAACAATTCTGGAAATTTATCATAATAGTGGAATTTATTATATGATCAATGGAAAAACAAGATATTATACGTTGGTGAATGTAGAGAATTTAGATTTAGTTTTAAATGAACGTTATATATGTATTAATAAGCCTGAAGGAACTAAAAAACTGATTTGTGGTATAAACTATGCTTATTTTATAGTGGAGGAAAAAATATATTCTTATCATTTTAAGAAAAGAAATGAAGCAATTATATTTAGAGCATTATTTAAGTGTAATGAAAAAGGATTATTAATTGAAGCAAATGAGGTTTCTTTTTTAGGTTCATTGATTCCTTTAATTAAAAAAGATATCAAAATTGAGGATTCTTTCTATAATAAATATTCTTTACCAGAGGTTGGAATAGAAACGTATTTTGATTATCAAAATGGTAATATTTTGAGTCATTATAAATTAGATGTATTAGAAGAATTTAAGGATACTCCATATGTAACTCAAATTATAGATGGATATAAAAGTACCTTATCTTCCTTTGGATTTATGAAAAGTGAAAAAGAAAACTTTGTTTTAAATTCAAGTGAGTCTATTTATCAGTTTTTAACTTCTGATTTAAATGCTATTAAAAATTATGGTGATATCTATTTTGATGAATCTATAAAGAAAATAATATTAAAGAAATCAAATAAGATTAATATTTCTATTTCTTATAATGTAGGACTATTAGATTTTCAAATTGATGGTGGAGATTTATTGATTGAAGAGATACAGATGATGATTCATGCGTATCAGCATAAGAAGAAATTTATTAAACTAAAGAATAATATTATTTTAGAAATTAAAGAAGAAGATATAAAACCTTTGGAAAATTTTTTAGAGGATTTTAATATTGAAGCATCTGATTTAAATAAAAGGATTACTAAGCCATTGAATTATATATTAAAACTTGTTAAAGGGCGTGGAGATACAATAGCCTGTGATGAAGAGCTCCTTGAGATGATTGATAGAATTCAGCATTATACAGAAATTAAAGATATGCCTAATTCTGAATTTTTGAATGTAATGCGACCTTATCAAATTGATGCCTTCAAATGGTTAAAAATGTTAGCTAGTTTTGGTTTTGGGGGAATCCTAGCTGATGATATGGGATTAGGAAAGACTTTAGAAATCATTTCTTTTTTGGCAAGTGATTTGGCAAAAAAACCCACATTGATTGTTTGTCCTATGAGTTTGGTTTATAACTGGGAAAATGAATGTATGAAATGGAATTTAAATCTTCCAGTCCATTTGATTATTGGTGCTGCAAATGAAAGAGAGCATATTATAAGTACAATAAATTATAAGGAAAAAGCAATATACATTACATCTTATGATTCTTTAAGAAGAGATGTAGAATTATATATGGAACAATTTCGTTTTGTTATTGCTGATGAAGCACAGTATATCAAGAATCAGAATGCTTTAAAATCGACTGCTATTAAGCAAATTCATTCAGATATGAATTTTGCTTTAACTGGAACACCAATTGAAAACGGACTTGCTGATCTTTGGAGCATTTTTGATTATTTGATGCCAGGCTATTTGGCAGATTATAATCATTTCAAATCTAGATACGAAGCTTTAATCATGCATGATGATGAGGAAGCTTTAGAACTTCTTCGTATGCGAGTTCAGCCTTTTATTTTAAGAAGAACAAAAAAAGATGTATTGAAGGAACTTCCTGATAAGATTGAAGAAGTCTATTACTGTAAAATGGATTCTGAGCAGGAACGCATTTATTTATCTTACAAGAATGATATAAAAGAAAATTTGAAAGAAGGCGGAAACCAAATTTTAGCTTTAATTACAAGATTGCGTCAAATCTGCATCACTCCAGAACTGATTTATGACCAGGAGTTTAGTAGTGCAAAATTAGCACTTGCTTTAGAATTAATTACTCGTGCAATTTCATCTTCTCATCGGATTTTAGTTTTTTCACAATTTGCAAGTGTATTTCCAATTCTAGCGAATATGTTAGCTGCTTCTGGGATTAAGTATTATATTTTAGATGGAACAACTAAACCTCATAAAAGAGTAGAATTGGTAGATGGATTTAACAATGATGATTCAATCAAGGTTTTTATGATATCTTTAAAAGCAGGTGGAACAGGATTGAATTTGATTGGTGCAGATATGGTGATTCATTTAGATCCTTGGTGGAATGTATCTGCTGAAAATCAAGCAACAGACAGGGCATATCGAATTGGACAAACGAGAAATGTCCATGTATTAAAACTAGTATGTAAAGATACAATTGAGGAAAAAGTTCTATTATTGCAAAAAGCTAAGAATGAATTGGCTAAAAATATTATTCACAGTGAAGATACAAATGTTATGTTAACTAAAAATGATATCTTAAAAATTATTGATTGACAGGTAATGAAATTTATTATATAATTTAATTAAGAATAATTCTTAATAAGGAGGAAGTATGCAAAGAAGAAATACTGCACAAAGACAAATCGTATATGATTCTTTATCCATTTTAGGTCATGCTTCTACAGAGTCTTTAATAGAATTTATTCAAATGCATAATGATGATATTTCTTTAGCAACAATTTATCGGAATATTTCTATTTTGTTAGAAGAGAATAAAATAAAAAGAGTAAAGCTAGAAAATCATGATGTTTTGGAAACAGTTAAAAATGAACATTCTCATTTTGTTTGTCAAAATTGCAAAGAAATATTTGATGTGGATTGTGAGAAGAAAGAACTCATTTTTAAGTCACAAAAGCAAATTATGCACAATATTTTAACTTGTGATGTAGTCTTTTATGGATTATGTCAAAATTGTATGAAAAAGGAGAAAGAAAAAAATGAAGTATGTATGTAAAGTTTGTGGTTATGTTCATGAAGGACCAGAGGCACCTGAAAGATGTCCTCAATGTAAGGCTCCTAAAGAAAAATTTGAGGAATTAAAAGAAGGAACAACTTATGCTTGTGAGCATATTGTTGGTATTGCAAAGGATGCTCCTGAGGATATTGTTAAGGATTTAAGAATGAATTTTGAAGGAGAATGCAGTGAGGTTGGTATGTATCTTGCTATGGCAAGAGTAGCTTACCGTGAGGGATATCCTGAGGTTGGTCTTTTCTATGAGAAAGCCGCTTGGGAAGAAGCAGAACATGCTGCAAAGTTTGCTGAATTATTAGGTGAGGTTGTTACCCCTTCAACTAAGAAAAATTTGGAGTTGAGAGCTGCTGCAGAAAATGGAGCAACTGCTGGAAAATTAGATTTAGCTACGCGTGCAAAGAAATTGAATTTAGATGCAATTCATGATACGGTTCATGAAATGGCTAAAGATGAAGCACGTCATGGTA
Organism: Anaeroplasmataceae bacterium; assembly: GCA_029051735.1. Taxonomy (GTDB): domain Bacteria; phylum Bacillota_I; class Bacilli_A; order Acholeplasmatales; family Anaeroplasmataceae; genus Pelethenecus. The sequence goes on from JAIDKZ010000137.1 coordinate 7,895, forward strand.
GAGGTTTTGAAGGATTATTAAATCGTTATTTTAAATAAGAAAAGTGGCTCAAATGCCACTTTTTTTGTTATTTTTAACATTTTATTCCCATAATTCCATGCTATAATACAAATGTTTTAGAGGTGAATAAAATGAAAAAAATAAATTTAATATTGAGTTTTATAGGACTAAGTTTCTTATTTATTCTTTCTGCATGTTCTAGTGGAAGTAAGAATACAAAAGATAATGAAACACCAAATTATGGACTAGCAGATAAGGTTCATGTAGAAAATACGTATACTAATGTATTTTTGGAAAATGATTCTATAGTTGAGACTGTTGAATCAGTTTATGATTCTGTTGTAGCTATTGATTCTTATTTAAATAATAATTTATATGGTAGTGGCAGTGGTGTTTTAATTGGAAAAAGCACAGACTTGAATTTAAGTTTTTTGGTGACTTGTCATCATGTCATTGAAAGCTGTGATTCCTTTAAGGTCACTTTGAGTGATGAATCTGTTTTTAATGCTTATCTTGTTGGAGGAGATGCAGAAAGTGATATTGCTGTACTTTCAATAGAAGGAACAGAATATACTTATGCTTCATGGTTTTTAGATACAGATACTTTGAAGCTTGGATCTGGAGTGATTTGTATTGGAAATCCATTAGGGACATTGCCAGGAAGTGTATCTACAGGAATTGTTTCTTACAACAATCGCAAAGTCAAAGTAGATGACTATCATACAATGAATTTAATTCAAACAGATGTTGCAATAAATTCAGGAAACTCTGGTGGTGCACTATTTAATACTTCAGGAGCTTTAATTGGAATTGTAAATGCAAAGTATTCTTCATCTGGAATAGAAGGATTAGGGTTTGCTATTCCTGCGAATCAAGCAAAAAGTATAGTGGATAGTATTGTTTCAACTGCTCTTTATGATACAGTGGAAAAATCATGGGAAACTGGTTATGTTAGTGGACGTTGGAATCTAGGATTTACTCTTGGATATAGTCATGGAGGATTTACAAGAACAATAGGTATTGCAAGTGCTGCTGATAATGAAACTTCATCTGATTATAACTTTTTGTTTGCTAATGATAGAATTAGTGCAATTACATTAACCTATAAGGATACTTCAAAACCAAGTGTTTCTTTATCAAATATAACCGCTCAAACCACTTCTGTGGAAATGATTTATGCTTTTATTTATTCTGCTGAATTAACTTTGGGGGATACATTAATGTTTGATATTATGAGAAATGGTGAAAGCATTAAAGTATCATTTGAATTAAAACAATATAGGTATTATATTTAAGCTCTATTACTAGAGCTTTTTCTTTATCTCTTTTCTTGTAATTTTTTTGTTTTTTGTTATAATATATAAGCATAGAAATGAGGGATTATATATGGCTAATTATAAAGATTTAGCAAATTTAATTTTTCCAAATATTACATTAACAATCAATGATTTGGAAAATCAATATCCAAAAAGAAATTTACCAGAGGGGGCTAAAGTCATTCGATTTGCACCATCTCCAACTGGTTTTTTACATACAGGTAGCTTATTTGTATCTTTAGTAGATTGTTATATTGCACACCAAAGTAAAGGGATATTTTATATTCGATTAGAAGATACGGATACAAAAAGAGAAATTGAAGGTTCAGGCGAAGCTTTAGTGGAACAGTTAAAGGCATTTGATATAATTCCAGATGAAGGTTACTTTTCTGAAACTTTAGAAAAAGGAGCGTATGGTCCATATAAACAATCAAATCGCTCTGAAATCTATAATACATGTATTAAACATTTAATAGAAATTGGTAGAGCTTATCCATGTTTTTGTAGTGCAGAAGAACTTGCTGAATTAAGAAAAGAACAAGAGGCAAGAAAAGAAATACCAGGATACTATGGAAAATATGCGAAATATCGAGATTTTCCAGTAGATGAAGCAATCAAAAAAATTAAAGAAGGAAATTCTTATATTATTCGTTTTAAATCTATGGGGGATCATAACAATAAGATTTTCTTCCATGATGAAATCAAAGGTGATTTAGAATTGACAGAAAATGATCAAGATATCGTAATTTGTAAGTCTGATGGACTTCCAACTTACCATTTTGCTCATTTAGTAGATGATCATTTTATGAGAACGACTCATGTAACAAGAGGGGAAGAGTGGCTTCCAAGTTTGCCCATTCATCTAGAATTATTTGATACAATTGGATTTGAACGCCCAAAATATGCTCATCTTCCTGTGGTAATGAAGATGGATAATGGTGTTAGAAGAAAACTTTCTAAACGAAAGGATGAGGAGGCAGCTGTTAGTTATTTCTTAGAACAAGGATATCCAAAATATGGTTTTATTGAATATCTATTAACAATTGCCAATTCAAATTATGAAGCATGGAGAAATGATAATTTAGATAAAGATTATAAGGATTTTAAATTGTCCTTTGATAAGATGGCCTTAGATGGTGCACTTTTTGATATTGCGAAGGTTGCAAACATTTCTAAAGAACGTATGGCATATCGTAAGGCAGCAGTTTTAAAAGATGAAGTGAAAGTTTGGGCAAAACAATATGATTTAGATTTTTATAATCACATCATACAAGATGAAGATTACTTTGTTTCTATTTTAAATATAGAAAGAGAAAAAGAAAAACCTCGTAAGGATTATGCAAAGTATTCAGATATTTATCCAATTATATCTTTTTTCTATGATGATGTTTATCAGCAAATTGATTTAAAACAGTTAGAGTGGAATCTAGATATTTCTAAAGAGAATATAAAACAAGTATTAGAAGATTATGTTGAGAATATAAATCTTAATTTAACAGAAGAAGAATGGTTTAATTCAATTAAAGAATTAGCTATTCGTCATGGTTTTGCAGATAATATAAAATTATGGAAAAAGGATAAAGAGTCCTATAAAGGACATGTTGGAGATATTTCAGAATTTTTAAGATTATCTTTATCAGGGAAAAGAAATTCTCCAAATTTATATTATGTTATGCAAATATTGGGTAAAGATAAAGTTATAAGCAGAATAAAAAAAGTCATAGAAACTTTATAAAATCCTTGCAAAATAAAAAAATTATGGTATATTAATATATGTAACTTTGGTTACATATATTATACCTTGGCCTGTTGGTGAAATGGTTAACACATTGCCCTCTCAAGGCAACATTCATGGGTTCGAACCCCATACAGGTCACCATCTTAATCGTACTCAGATAATACGTTGGTATTATCTGTTTTTTTATACCTAATTTCACTTGATTTAACCAAATCATGCACAATTTAGCAGAATTTTACAAAAGCAATGTGCTGTAGCGTTTATTGATGTGCTTGGCATAAAAAATAAAATTGAAATCAATATAAAAAGTAGGCTTGAGCAAACCAAACTAATTTTATAAAAATAGATAAAAAGTATTGATTTATTATCATTATTGAGAAATTTTTTGATTTATGTTACAATAATTATAAAGAAAATAGTGGATAATTATTATATACTAAAACTTTTTGAGTTTGTTGTAGAGGTGAGATATTATGATTGTTTATAGTGCAACAAAAGCGGAATTTAATAAGGATGTTATTTTGAATCAAATATCAGATATCATTCAAAAGAAATTAAGAGATGCTAACATTCATGGAGGAGAAGAGGCAGAATATAGGGCTTGGCAAAATTCGTTGTCATTTATGAGAAATGCTTTAGATGATGATAGTATTCCAAATGATGTTAATATAGCTATAGAGTATCAAATACCTAGAACTTCAAAAAGAGTAGATTTTATGATTGTAGGTGCAGATTTAAATGGCAGAAATAATGTCGTAGTAGTAGAACTTAAGCAATGGAATAAAGTTGAAAAAATAGATAATGAAATGTCACACAGTGTTAGAGCATTTACGGGTGGTGCAAATCGAATGGTGTCACATCCATCCTATCAAGCATTTTCTTATGCGGTTTTTATTAGGAATTCCAGTGAGCAAGTTCAAGATGAAAATATTAATATTATTCCATGTGCTTATCTACATAACTATGAAGATCAGTTTTTAGACCAATTGAATGATGAAGTATATAGACCATGGTATGAAGAGGCACCCTTTTTTATTAAAAGTCAAGTTCTTGATTTAAGAAAATTTATAAAAAAATTTATTTATAAAAGGTCAAATGATGGTGATTTATTATATAAAATTGATAATGGGCGAATAAAACCTTCAAAAGCTTTACAAGATTGTATAGTTTCTTTAATGAAGGGGAGGAAAGAATTTATTCTTCTTGATGAACAAGCAGTTGCTTTTGATGTTTGTGTAAAAACAATGAATCAATGCCGTAAAGATTTAAAAAAAAGAACGATTATTATACAAGGTGGACCTGGTACAGGGAAGTCTGTATTAGCTATTAATCTTTTAAAACATTATATTGTGAAGGGCTTAAATGCCAGTTATGTAACAAAAAATAGTGCTCCTAGAGAAGCTTATTTAAAATTATTAAGTCAATCAGATTTGAAAAAGGAAGTTAATATTAAACAACTATTTAGATCTCCATTTGGTTTATGCAATACGCCTTCTAACTTTTACGATTGCTTAATTGTGGATGAAGCCCATAGATTAGTTAAACAAATGTATGGAGATTTTAAGGGAGTTAATCAAGTTATGGAATGCATTAATTCATCTCTTTTATCCATATTTTTAATTGATGAAAATCAAAAAATAACAACTAAAGATATTGGATCAATAGATGAAATAGAACATTGGGCAAAAGAATTAAATAGCAGAATTATTATAAATAAGGATACTATATTATCTTCTCAATTTAGATGTAATGGTAGTGATTTATATATACAGTTTATAAACAATGTACTTCAAATTGGAGAATATGTAGACTTTGATATAAAGGAACTAAATTTTGATATTAAATTATTTGATGATCCTAACCTTTTACGAGATGAATTGAGAATTAAGAATAAAATAAATAATAAAGCTAGAATGGTTGCAGGGTATTGTTATGATTGGAATGTCAAAAACAAAAGAGACTTTTATGACATTTTTCTAGAAAACGACTTTAAGGCAAAGTGGAATTTAGCAGAAGATAAAATATGGGCTATTAATCCTAATTCATTTGAAGAGGTTGGATGTATACATACGGCACAAGGTTTAGAATTTGATTATGTTGGTGTATTTATAGGAAAAGACTTAAGATTTGATGAAAATAGTGGAAAGATTATAATTGATAAAAGTAAAATTTCAAAGGATGATAAAACTTCTGGAATTCGAAACTGTAGTGAAGTATTAGCCAATCAACTTATAAAAAACACCTATAAAACGTTATTGACTAGAGGCCAAAAAGGATGCTATATATATTGCGAAGATAAAGCGCTATTAAATCATTTTAGAAAAATATTGAAATAATAGTTATTACATACTATTGCATTAGATTACCAACGCTAGGAAATTGAAAATAAAAAAGTAGGATTAAATAATATATAAGATATGGGGTTAAAATTCTTTGTTTTTCATCCTTTAACAACATTCATATCAATGAGGAAACATTTTATAATAATTTTAATTTGCTTGCTGCTAGTGGTAAATTTAATAAAATGGCTGAGTTACTTGCTGATGAAAATATGGAATCCATTAAGGTTGCAGTATTTAAAGGCAAAGATAAGTCTACCTTCCTTAAAAGAAATTAATATGGGAATACTTGTCTAATTAGTGCATTAGGGAAAGTTTTAAATTATTGTGATGCTTTAAATGAAACTTATGTTTATTTAAGTGTTAGCCCTAGAAGAGAGAATAAATTATTTAGCTTTGAAGCTTTTAAGGAAGCATGGGTTAATGCATGTATTCACAATAAATGGACAGATGGAATCCCACCTGCTGTATATTGGTTTGATGACAGATTAGAGGTTATGTCCTACGGCGGCATTCCTAAAGGTTTAACCAAAGAAGGTTTTTTATCTGGTGAAACACAGCCAGTAAATGCAGAACTAATGAAGATTTTTTTACAATGCGATATTGTAGATCAATCTGGTCATGGCGTTTCTATTATTGTAAGAGAATACGGGGAAAAGCGTATAAGTTCTCTGAGAGTTCAATTACTATAACTATACCATTCAATAGAACTGGCTTTGAAAGTCAAAATGTCGCTCAAAAAGACGAACAAATAAAAGCATTAATTTGAGCAAATAATAGAATTACTCGAAAGAAAATCGCAGAAAATTTGGGTGTCTCTGTTAAAACGGTAGAAAGATTCTTAAAAGGAAATTCTACAATTCATTATGTTGGATCCTCAAAATCAGGGCACTGGGAAATAGAGGAGTAGGGTTTAAATATTGTATTGATTATGAGATAAAAGAAATGATTTTTATCTCATTTTTCTTTTCAATCTAACAATAATTATGATATATTAAAATATGGAATGCTGATATTTATAATAAATAAAACTTAGAGGTAGAAAAAATATGGATTTATTTAGAAAATGGCTAAACAAAAAAAATGAATCTAGTTGGATTCAAAGAGCGTTGACAGATTCATCTTATAAAAATAAATTTCAACGAGAAAATAGAGAAGAGTATAAAGGTCAAATTAATACGGATTTAGCGACCTATGGCGATGCTATAATAAAATTTTGTTATACAGAAATCTTGTTAGATAAAAGTGAAAAATTAACTGAAGAAAGAGTTCATTATGAATCAGACAAATATTTAGTGAAATATGTTGCTAAACAGTATGATTTATTAAATTACATTATGAAAGATGTCAAAGATGAAAATCTACCTAATGACTATGATTATGAAAATAATGCAAGTGAAAATAATAATAGGCATAAGTATATTGCTACAGCAGTAGAAGCAATGATAGGCGCTATATATAAAGAGGAACCAGATTTAGAATCTTTGAAGTTACAATTAGAAAGTTGGATGAGATTACATCCTTATATGAAAGATTAAAATGTATTAGGGCAGATGAGATTTGAACTGCCCATTTTCAGTCGATTTTTATTAAAATTGGTATTACTTCAGTACGCTTAAGTCATCTTAAGAATACACAGATAATACGTTGTTATTATCTGTTTTTTTTATACCTAATTCAACTAAATCAAACTGAATTACGCAATCAATAAAAGAATAAGTGCATTTGCACTTATTCTTTTATAATTTTAAATTTTATTTTTAATTTTTAATACTGCAGCGGAGAATCTAAATCTCTTTAAAAGGTATAAATAAATAATTAAACATATAATGGCAGCTCCTATGATTAGGCATAGAAGAAGTGTAATAGGATTTACTAGAAAGAAGAAGTTTGTTGTATAACTAAAACTTTTTAAGTGATAAGTAGCAAAAATACTAAATATAAATCCTAAAATGAAACTTGATAATAGTTTTAAATATAGTTTGCCTGCATAGGTGTTTATTACTGTTTTTTTAGAAATTCCAATATTTCTTAATATTATAATATCTTTGATTTGATTATTTATATAATTGCTTGCATCCACTAAGATGAAGAATAAACTAAAGATAAGAAGCACTATCATTACAGATAAAAGGACAGTATAAATTATATTCTTAGATTCAGTATCAATGCTATTATAATAGCGAGTAGCAGGCAAACTATATGAGACTCCTGCTGCATCTAAGATAGCAGTTACTTCTTCTAAATGGGGAGTGTGGAAAATGCTATAGTTAAATTCATCAAAGAAATCATAGTCATTTAAAACATATTGAATTTTTTTGTCATTTAAATATAACTCTTCATTTATTGCTTCTGTAACAATGATATCTCTTTTAAAACCATAATCTTTAAGATTAATAGAATTTATTTGATTAGAACCTAGGATAATAGCTTCTCCTGTTTCAATTTGAGGGGTGTTTGGATTATATTTAATATATATGCTATAAGGTACAGATCTAGAATGAATATATGTTC
>JAIDKZ010000138.1 GCA_029051735.1 Anaeroplasmataceae bacterium
ATTTAAAAGCAAACATAAAACATAATCAATTCGTATTTCATATGCTTCCAAAATATTTTACTTTAAAAGAACTACAGCTTGTTTATGAGACGATTTTAGGAAGGAAATTAATTGATTCTGTTTTTAGAAGAACAATAAAAGATTTGGTTGTTCCAACTAAAGAAGTTAAGAAAGATGGTGGACATAGACCATCTGTCTTATACACATATAAAAACTTTACACATTAAAAAAAGTGTCGAAATTTATCATACGATTTTTCTTGATAGGATAATAATTGTAATTATATTATAAAAATATAATATAAATAGTGAATTTGGAGAGGGAAGTATGAAAAAGATTTTGAAATTTTTGACATTTTTTGCAGTACTAAGTCATTTTGATTTTTTTTAAAAAACCTCTAATCTTTCATAGAGAGTGAGATGCATTGTGTCTACTATTTTAAAAAATAGGTTTTGATAGTTTTAAATCCATTCCACCTCAAATATAAAAGTATTTTTGCATACTATAATAGTAAGAAGATGTTTTTTATCTAAATACCTAGTATTTAATTACAGTATATGTTATAATTTAAATATGAAGTTAACATCTTAAAAAGGAGGATATAAATATGAGTAAAGTGAGTAAATTTTTAAGAGTTGTAATGTTGAGCGTATGTTGTTTCATTTCTATTTCTTTAATTTCTTGTTCAAAGGAAAAACAAGATAATCCTAATCAAAATCGATTGGGTCAAGAGGAAGAAACAAAGAAAAAATGGGATGGAAGTATAGAAGATGAATTTGCAGATGATGCAGTTATTGTATATATTAAATCAGAGTATCGTCATTGCTTTTATAATGAAGAAGATTTTTCAGGTCTAGATTTAGAAAATATTGTCTGTGTCACAAAGAATCTTTATGATAAAAAATGTAGTGAAGGTGATTTACCTGAAGATTTTACACAAATTTATTTCTTGACTCTTAAAAATAAGAGTAAAGAAAATGTTATTGAAGCAATTAGAAAGTGTGAGAAATTAGATTTTGTTGAATATGTTGTGCCTAATCTTATAATTCAAATTCTAGAGCCAATTATCACTGAGTAATAAAA
>JAIDKZ010000139.1 GCA_029051735.1 Anaeroplasmataceae bacterium
CACTCTACTAATAATACTACTTTCAGCTGAAGGAGTAAGCCCAATGGTAAGACGTTTAATATTGAGTTGATTATCTTTTAATGACTGAATTAAGTTTAAATAGATATTATTTAATCTTGTAGCATATTTTACAACTATTGCTCCTTCATTAGTTAATTCTACGTTATGATTGCCTCTTCTAAAGATTTTAACATTAAACTCTTCCTCTAATTGTTTTATGTGCTGACTGATGGCAGGTTGAGTTAAGGATAACTCTTCCGCAGCTTTAGAATAGTTTTTTGTTTCTACTACTTTTAATAAGGTTTGTAATCTTTGTGTAATCATATTTCCTCCTGATATAACGAAAATTTATAACTATACAATATATTATAAGTTGATTTTAAACCTTTTCAATTCTAAAATCAATAGCGTAATCATATTTTATGTAATGATTAAGAAGTATTATTTGGTAGGGGTTTTAAGATATGACAGATTTAGCTTTTTATACAGATTTATCCAATACTACAAAAGTTTTGCTTTCATTGAGTATTATGCTTTTGGCAGGATTTTTAATGACAAGAATTACAAAATTATTGAAACTTCCAAACGTGAGTGGATATATTATTGGAGGAATTTTAATTGGTCCATATTGTTTAAAATTGGTTTCTAAAGATATGCTTGAGCATATGGATTTTGTTAGTGATATAGCCTTAAGCTTTATCGCATTTGGAGTGGGTAAATTTTTCAAAAAAGAAGTTTTGAAAAAAGCAGGATCTAAGGTAATTATTATTACCATATTTGAAGCTTTAATGGCAATGTTATTAGTCACAATTTCAATGCATTTTCTATTTAAATTATCATGGCAGTTTTCTTTGATATTAGGTGCTATTGCATCTGCAACAGCGCCTGCATCTACTATGATGACAATAAAGCAGTACAAAGCAAAAGGGGAATTTGTTGATGTTTTATTACAGGTTGTTGCTTTAGATGATATTGTATGTTTGCTTGCATTTAGTGTGGCAACTGCAATTGCATCTACATCTAACGGTAGTTTCAAAGCAATGGATATTATTAAGCCAATTGGATTTAATTTACTTTCTATTGGAATAGGAGTGATATTAGCTTTAATTTTACGAGTTGTTTTAAACCCAAAACGAAGTAAAGAAAATCGTTTGATTTTAGTTATTATGGCTTTACTTTCTCTTTGTGCAATTTGTTCTATCTTGGAAGTATCACCTTTATTATGTTGTATGATTTTTAGTACAGTATATGTCAATATAACTGATGATACATATTTATTCCATCAAATTGATAATTTCACACCTCCTGTTATGCTCTTGTTCTTTGTACTATCAGGAATGAAATTAAATATGAAGACATTATTAAGTGTTGGAATTATTGGAGTAAGTTACTTTTTCATTCGAATTATTGGAAAGTATCTTGGTTCTTATTTAGGTTGCTTAGTCACCAAAGAACATAAAGATATTCGCTATAATTTAGGTTTGGCATTGATTCCACAGGCTGGAGTTGCGATTGGTCTTTCTGTATTAGGACAGAGACTTTTGCCTACTGATTTGGGGAACCTATTGTCAACTATTATTTTAGCATCATCTGTTCTTTATGAATTTGTTGGTCCTACTTGTGCTAAAGCATCATTGTTTTTATCACATTCAATTGAGTGGGAAAAGAAAAAGAGAAGCACAATTGAGGTAATCCATGAAGAGACGAAAGAGAATTTAGAATTATTAAATAAAGAACGACAAGAAGAAATTTCAAATAAAAATATTCCTCTTGAAAATTCACATGTGTTAAATCGAAGTTTATTAAGAAAGAAGAAATATTCTTTTTCATACACAAATTATTCTAAAAAGTAAATGGTAAATTAAGGTAAAGTCTAAAGCTTTATCTTTTTTTATTTTTTAAGATGTTTTTATTTCTGATTTATTATATAATATGAGGTAAGAGATAAGTTTGTATTTTTATAAGGTGGTGTATAGTGTGGGATATGTTACTTTTGAAAATGTTACTAAGATTTACAAAATGGGAACACAGGAAATTGTTGCTAATCATAATGTGAATTTTACAATTCAAGAAAAAGAATTTTGTGTGATTGTGGGTCCATCTGGTGCTGGAAAAACAACCATTTTAAATTTGCTTGGTGGAATGGAAACTTGTGATAGTGGAAAGATTATCGTTGATGATGCTTGCATTAGCACTATGAATGAAAAAGAATTGACAAAGTATCGCAGGCATAATGTAGGATTTGTTTTTCAATTTTATAACTTAATGCCAAATCTAACAGCTCTTGAAAATTTAGAGATTGCAGTTGAAATTTGCAAAAATCCACTTGCTCCAATAGAGGTTTTGGAATCTGTTGGCTTAAAGGATAGAATGAATAACTTTCCATCTCAACTTTCTGGTGGAGAACAACAAAGGGTAAGTATTGCTAGAGCTATTGCTAAAAATCCTAAAATATTGTTATGTGATGAACCCACTGGAGCTTTGGATTATTTAACTGGCAAAAGCATTTTAAAACTATTACATGATACTTGTAGAAATACATCTAAAACGGTGATTGTTATAACTCATAATGCAGAATTGACCAAAATGGCAGATCATGTAATTCGGGTTAAAAACGGACAGGTTGTAGAAGAATATTATAATGAAAAACCACTTCCTATAGAAGAGATAGAGTGGTGATACAATGAATCCTACATTTCTTAAGACAATATTTCGGGATTTTAAGAAGAATATTTCTAGATTCATTGCTATTATAGCCATTATGGCTTTAGGAGTAGGATTTCTCATTGGTCTTTTATCTGCTACGCCTACTTTACAGTATTCAATGAATCAATTTTATAAAGAACAAAATATGTTTGATATTTGTATTAAATCATCTCTTGGATTTAATGAAACAGATATTACAAATTTAAAAAAAGATATTCCTGAAATAAAAGATATAAGTTATATACATCAGATGGATTATGAATTCTCATATGAGAATCAAGAATTAACAACAAGAGTGATTGTGACTTCTTTGGCAAGTGAAATTAATCAAATAAAGTTAATAGAGGGAAATTTTCCTCAGTCTAAAAATGAATGCCTTATTCAAAATATGGGTGTATTTTACCAGGAAAATATGATAGGTAAAAAGCTTTTAGTCAATGGGACAGAGTATGAAGTATCAGGTATATGCGAATCGCCAGTGTATTATTATAAACTTTTAGAAATGACTAATGTGGGGAATGGATACCTAAATTCAGTGCTCTATTTAGATGAAGCTTTTGTAGAATCTATGCCTGTTACAGATGTTATGATTACTTTAAAGAATTCTAAACAATATGATGCTTTTGAGAAGAAGTATTTTCAGTATATAGAACAAACAAAAATCAAGATTGAAGGCTTAAGTGGTTCTTATATTGAGAAAAGAAAAAAGAATCTTATAGAAACGATGTATCAAGATGGATATGAGACTGCAATGATGCTTGCAAGAAGAAATATTGAAAATGAACTTTTGAAAAATCCAAATATTTCACAAGAGCAGTTAAGCCTTATTGTAGAATTAGAGTTTGAAAAAAACAAAAGTGAAATTGAAACCGCTTATAGAAATTCAATCCAAGATCGTCTAGAAAATCAAGAAGCAGACTGGTATATTTTAGACCGTAAAAGTAATACAAGTTATGTAGCTTTTAATGAGAATTCAAAGAAAGTGAATAAAGTTGCTGTAGTATTTCCTTTCTTTTTCTTTTTTATTGCAGGATTAATTGCTTTAACTTCTGTCACAAGATTAGTACATGAGGATCGGAGTTCAATTGGTACATTAAAATCATTAGGATACTCCAAAGCTAAAATTTTAGGAAAGTATATATTTTATGCTTTGTTTTCCTGTATTCTTGGTTCTTTTTTGGGGCTGTTTTTTGGAGTATTTTTATTGCCGGCTGTCATTTATTTTTGCTATAATTCTATGTTCATCATGCCAAAACTATATTTTGTTTGGTATCATTTTGGTATTATCCTTTCCATGGTTTCCATGAGTTTAACTATACTATGTGTGATGATATTTGTTTGCATAAAAACTCTTGGAGAAAAACCAAATGCTTTATTGGTTCCTAAGGCTCCTAAAGCTGGAAAAAGAATTTTATTAGAAAGAATAGGGTTTATCTGGAAGCATTTAAAGTTTAAGTTTAAATCTGCCATTCGTAATGTATTTCGCTTTAAAAGGAATATGATAATGATGATTGTTGGAGTGGGAGGTTGTGCAGGGTTGATGATGGTTGCTTTTGGATTGCGAGATTCTATAAATACTTTTTCTGATGAGCAATATGAATCAATAATACAGTATGATTTTGTACTTAGTACTTTAGAGGATGTGGATTTATCTATACTTACAGATAGTTCATATTTATCTCTTTTTACCAAAAATGGTGTAATGACAAAGAATAAGGATTATGAGGTGACTATTCTTTATACAGATAATGAAATTTTAAATTACATGGGACTAGGAGTAAAAGAATTTAATAAAGAAAGTGTCATTATATCAAGTCAACTTGCTTCTAGATTACATATAAAGAAACATGAAAATATTTTTATAGAATGTGAAAAAGAGACTTTAGATTTTAAAGTTACAAATACATTTGCGAATTATATTGGCAACTATGTTATTGTTCATAAAGAGAGATTGGCTAAGGATGAAACCAATACGATATTTATAAAATTAGGAGTAGAAGATTTAGAGCGCTATGAAGTAATTTCAAAGGATTTGCATAGTAAAGTTACAAGGGTAGAAGATATTGCGCAAACGAAAAAAACATATGCATCTTTAAGTGATAGTATTGGACTAGTGATTGTTTTAATTATTTTTTGTTCAGGAGTCTTAGCTGTCATTGTCATTTATAATTTAACAAATATAAACATTAATGAAAGAATAAAAGAAATAGCTACATTAAAGGTATTGGGATATCATCGCTTTGAGGTTTTAGGCTACATTTTTAGAGAAATCATTATAATGAGTATTTTAGGGATTTTGGCAGGTTTTGTTATTGGCCCTGTATTAAATTATTTTGTTATGACTCAAATATCTAGCCCTGGGCAATGCTTTGCAACTGATCTATCATTTTTGCATTTTATTTCATCTTTTGGATTGACAATTACTTTTGTCTTTGTTGTATTGTTATTATTTATTCCTAAAATTAAAAAAATTAAAATGGTAGAATCTTTAAAATCAGTAGAATAAGCAAGAATTGTGTAGCTTTTCAAAAGAAATATTGTAAGATAGAACTATGGAGTTTAACATATGAAAAATATATTTATATCATATAAGGTGCATAACCGAAAACAGGCAATTTCATATTTTACATATCTTCAAAACAAAGGATATCAAGTTTGGTTTGATCAATTAATTCTTAAAAATCATTCTTGGCAAGATGAAATCAAGGAACATATCAAAAACTGTGATATAGTTCTATGCCTTTTAAGTGAAGCATGCTTATTGGATGATTGGGTACTCCATCAAGTTCGTATGGCTAAGGCGTATCATAAAAAACTCATGTTTATTTTTTTAGATGATACGCCTTTGAATAAATTCAAAAAATATAAAATAAAACAAAGAGATATTTATCAAGACATACCTTCATTTTCAATAGAAAAGGAAGAATTTTATTCCTTAAGAAAAAACGTTCAAAAAGGAATGAATTTTCCCCTTTTTATTTTAGGTATTATGATGTTTATTACTATTTATATTGCTTGTTATGGGTGTAAGATAGGGAATTTGTTTATAAATCAAGATTATGGATGGATTTGTTTGGGACTTAGTTTTCTAATGCTATTAACTTATATACCAAATCGATTTGTATTTTATATTAATTCTATCTTATCTATTCTTTTATTAGGCATCAGTTACTTTGTGATTGCACCTTACTATGTTTCTGACATTTTAATAAATCCAATTATTTATTTAATGTTCTTTACATTTCCAATGCTATTTCGATTTTCCAAAAGTAAATTTCTTATTAATTTACTATTCAGTTTTTTTTATACAATTCTTAATGTTCTTTTAAACTTTGTAGTTGTAGTATTTTTTCAACAATTGTTTGATGTGGATTTATCCATATTATCTGTTCTTTTGCTTTTTATAGTTCTTCTAATAAATTATTATGGTTCAAAAGATTATTATAATGCTTTAGAAGAATATAAAGTATATAAAAAGAATCTATTTCATTGAATTTGAAATAGATTCTTTTTTTTATTCATAGGGATAATCATGAATACTATACATACTGAAGAAATTATTTCAGCTAAAGATATTGCAAGATAAATTCCATTTTCTGATAAGAACAGACTAAGGATATATGCAATAGGAAGAAGTAAAATTATTTGTCTTAATAGACTTAAGATTAAGGAAAGCAATCCTTTTTGAATAGACTGAAAATAAGAAGCCATTAAGTAGTTAATACAACCAAAGATAAATCCAATAGAGGCTAGTCTTAAAAAGGTATTTGTTTGTGAAATTAAACTTAAATCATCATAGAAAATTCTCATTAAAAGATTTGGTATACTTAAAAAAATTAAAGTTGCTATTGCACCAATTCCTATGGAAATATATAAAGCATTTTTTAATAAAAGCTTTAATTTTTTATTATCATTTGCTCCATATGCATAGCTCATCAAAGGCATTGTCCCTTGAGCAATTCCACTCACTCCCATATAAACAAAATATTGTAGTTTGTAATATAATCCAAAAGTAGTTACAGCTACTTCATTTAATCCAACAAGAATATAATTCATAAAAGTTACCATGAAAGAAGGGATAGCATTCATAAAAAATGAAGGAATCCCAACACGGTATATAGATAATAAATTGTCTTTTTGTATTTTAAAGTCTTTTAAATGAATTCTTACTCTATTCTTTTTAGATATAATAAATGCGAGCATTACTAATGTTGAAGTAACTTGAGCTATTACTGTGGCTAGTGCGGCTCCTAGTACGCCTAAATGGCAAGCAAAAATTAAAATAGGATCAAGTATTAAATTTATCACAACCCCTGTTAACAAGGAAAACATAGGTAATGTCATTTTTCCATCAGCTTGTAAAATTTTTTCCATTGCAATTTGAAATATGGTGGTAAAGCTAAAAATAATAATCAAATTGATATAAGTTAGTCCATACTCAATTACTATATTTTCTTTAGTAAAAGATTGAATGAAAATTTTAGATAAAGATAGACCTAGAATTAAAACGATAATATAATGAACAAAAGATAAAAAGAGTCCTAGGGTTGCTGCTGATTCAGCTTCCTTATGTTTGTTTTGTCCTAATTTCATAGCAATACATGCATTCATACCCACACCAATACCTACAGAAAGTGCTAGGATAATATTCTGTATTGGATAGACAATGGATATAGCTTCCATTGCTTTAGGGTCAAATTTAGTAACATACATTGAATCAACTAAATTATATAAAGATTGAATAATCATGGATATTGCTGGTGGCAAACTCATTTTAATGATGTATGTCATTAAGTTTTTCTTTTCCATATTTTTTCCTCCAAACATAAAAAAATAAGCCCCGTATCGTTTTGTTTGGGTTACTCCGAAACAAAAAAATACGAGGCTTTTAAGCGAATAAAATTTTAACATAATTTAAAATCAATGTAAATAAAATATTTTTATTCATCACTTTTATTTTTAAAATAATTAATAATTCAAATAATTTAATTTAAATTTAACTAATTTTGGTATATAATATTATAATGGAAATGAGGTAATAAATAATGAAAATAGATATAATTTCTGGTTTTTTAGGCGCAGGTAAAACCACATTTATAAAAAGACTTTTAAAGACAAAAATCCAAAATGAAAAGGT
>JAIDKZ010000014.1 GCA_029051735.1 Anaeroplasmataceae bacterium
ATAATAATGTGGTGGTATCTTTGAGGGCTCTAATATGTATACATGGTTTATTATCTAGTCATACAGATTTTAATTTTTTAACTAATGAGTTAAAAAATTATTATGATAAAGTGATTTGCTATGATCTTCCAGGACATGGGACAAATTCTGAGAAATTTAATACAGAAAATATAAAAAGATATAGTTTAAATATTTATGATTCTTTAAGCCAGTATAAGGAAATTGATATTATAGGCTATTCTTTAGGAGGAGTACTCTTTTTATGTAATCACATGAATTTAAAAATATAAGAGTAAAAAGATATTATTCATTTATTTTTTTGATAAAAAACAACATTTTTTTTAAATTCTATTTACATTGCAAACGTTTTCGGTTATACTATGTACGAAAAGAAAAACGTCGTTCGCAATTAAGAACGAAAAGAAAGATTGAGGTGGCTACATATGAAAAAGTTTCTTTTCCTAATTTTTAGTCTTCTATGTATTTTTACAGTAACCAGTTGTAAGGATAGAACAGAAGATAAACCTCCGATTCAAGAAATAGAAAAAATTAAAGTAATTTTTAATTCACAAGGAGGAAGCAATATTGTATCTGTAGAGATAGACAAAGGAACTAAGGTCTCTAAACCAGATGATCCAAGTCGCTCAGGGTATACATTTGCAGGATGGTATACTACTGAAATTTGTACATCAGGGACAGAATTTGATTTTACAGAAGTATTAGAACAATCTATTACTCTTTATGCGAAATGGATTGAAAATACTCAATCTGCGAAGGTGGTTCAAATTGAGATAAAATCTCAACCTACAAAGCTTACCTATATTGAAGGAGAATTATTTGATAGGACAGGTATGGTTGTAGAGGGAACTTTAAGTGATGGTACAAAAGAAGAGATTAAAGATTATACTATCATGCCAAATGGAGAATTACCTTTGGGATTAGAAATGTTTAGCGTTACTTATGGTGATTTAGAAGTATTTGGTTCTTTAACAGTTGTTGCAAAAGAGATTGTATCAGTTGAAATTGATACAATGCCTCTTAAAACTTCTTATATGAATTATGAAGTATTTGATCCTGCTGGATTGGTATTAAAGGTATCTTATAATAATGGAAAATCAGAACTAGTGGATTCTAATTATACATATAATCGTGAATCTCTATTTGATGCTACTAATTCAACAAGCATTACTTATGCAGGATTAGAGATTGAGGTTCCAATTTCTGTAACAAAAATCGCTCATTATGGAGTGCCAAATCAAAAGGAAAGCACATTTATTGATGCAAAAGCTATATATAATCAATTGGGACTTTCACCAGATAACAATCGAATTGAAGGAACAACTACTTTTGGGGATGTACAAATCGTTGCTTCTCCAGGAAGAGTTATGCAGTGGGAAGGTGTAGGTACAGGATTACCAAAGTATGATTATTTTTATTTTGATCATTCCTTTGAAGGATTAATTAAATTTGCAGGAGCATCTTCTCCTGATGGAAGATATATTGTTGTTACCCCTTCTGAAGATGGACAATTAAAATTTTGGGCTGCAAGACCATCTAGTGGAGAATCCTCTCTTTTAATTTTTAATAATTATACAGAGTCAACACTGCCAGAAGAAGCAAAACAAATTATTACACTTGACACAGGAAGTGAATATAGCATACCAGTTTATGCTGGTGAAACATATTATATCACTGCTACTGCAAATGCATTTATTAGAGCGATTGCGTTAGTTTATAATCCTACATATTTTGAAGTGACAGACTTTACTTTAGACACTACAAATGTATGTAAAGATTTTGCGGTAGGACAATTATTTAATGCAGATGGCTTGGGAGTTACAGTGAAATTAACAAATGATGAAGTATACACTTTAAAACCAAGTCAGTATGAAGTGATACTTCCAGATATGTCTATTGCAGGAGAAAAGACTATTATAGTTAAATATCAAGGAATGTTAGAAAAAACATATGATATTATGGTCCATAGTTTAACTGGAATTGAAGTTTCAGTTTTACCAACTAAGAATGAATATTTTGCAGGAGAAAATTTGGTTGTTGATGGCTTAGAAGTTAAAGCAGTTGCAAATGATATTAAATATGTAATAACTGATTATACTATTTCAAAAACAGAAAGATTGGCTATTGATGATATTATAATTGTTTCTTGGAATGGATTTGAAACAACATTGAATATTGTTATTAAAGAAAATCCAATATTAGGTATCCAAGTGAAGACAGCTCCAATAAAGACTTCTTATAAATCTGGAGAAGAATTTGATTCAGCTGGGCTGGTTTTAGAAATCGTTTATGATGGAAAAGAATCAGAAGTTCTTGAAGATTTATCAAATGTTACGTTTGACAAGTCTATATTAGTTGCAGGAGATAGAAGTATAGTTGTATCTTGGGATATTTTTACTTGTGAAATTGAAATTGAAGTTATTGCTGTAGACTGGTATGAACAAGATAATACCACATATATTAAGACAACAGACATATTACATGCTTATGGAATAGAAGAGTCCACTTGGTCAACAGCAACTGGTGCATTTACTAAATCTGATGCAACCATAAATGAATTTTATTTCAACTGTGTAGAAGCAGTTTTTCAATATCAAAATATAAGTACAAGTTGGGAATATGATGGATATACATATACTGGAGCATTTAGAACTGGAGATACAAGAGCTGCTGGACGATATATCGCTATTAATCCTGTGATGGATGCAACATTAACCTTATATGCTGCTTCAGCTAAGGGAAATACAATTTATCTAGTTAATTCATTAGAAAAGCCAAATCCAGAAGATGAAAGTACTTATGTTGATGTTTTTGCTGATTTTAATGGTACAAGTGATTGGAAAACAATAACATTTCATTTAGAAGCAGGTAAAACATATTATTTATGGTTTTATGTTAATGCCCAACATTACATTCGTGGTATGAATTTAAGCTATGGAAGAGTCAAGAGTATTGCAGAAGAACTTGTAATTGATACTTCAGAAACAAATACTACGTTCATAGTAAATGATGAGTTTAATTATGAAGGATTAAAGGTAAGTGTGCGTTGTGAAGATGGAAATACATATGAACTTAGAAGAGAAGAATATACAGTTACTGCTCCAGATATGACAATTGAAGGAAAAAAGATCGTACAAGTTAAATTTGGTGAAGTGACTATAGGAACTTATGAAGTGAATGTTAATACAGCTTAAATGACTGAATTAAAGAAATATAGATTCCACAAAATTATCATTTCATAAATATTCCATTTATGTTATAATAATAAATAAATTGATGATATAACTTATTTATTGTCGTAAGTTGGGGAAGGGGTCTTTTTATGAATAAAATGATTAAACGAAGTGTTGAAATATTAGAATATGCAGCAAGCCATCAAGATGGTTTTCGAATTTCTGATATTATGCATGATTTAAGTATTCCAAAATCTTCTGCATTTGACATTATCTATACCCTTGTAGAGTGCGAAATGCTTGAAGTTAAAAACGAGAAGTTAAAAACTTTTGCATTAGGACCAAAAACTTATGATATTGGATATCAATATATTAAAGATAATAATATTATTGATATAGCAGCTCCAATATTAAAAAAACTTGGAGATTCATTGTCTAAAACAGTGTTTATGGGAAAATATGATAATGATGAGGTACTGTATGTATTTAAATATCAACCACCAACAGCTATTCTAAATCATTGCTCTGTTAATACAAGAGCAGAGTTGTTCTGTACAGCTTTAGGAAAATCAATGCTTGCTTATCGTGAAGAGGAATTTGATTTTACTAAAATTGAGTTTAAAAAATATACAGAAAAAACCATTTTAAATGTAGATGATTTGAAAAAAAATTTAGAAAAAGTAAGAAAAAATGGTTATGCTGTAGATGACCGTGAAATAAAAGATTATATGATTTGTGTATCAGCTCCTATTTTTGATGCTAACGGGATTACAAACTATGCAATCAGTACATCTTCATTATATGAAAATGTTGACATTGAAAATACAGCGAAAAAAATCATAGAAGCTGCAAATACTATTACTAGGAAAAGTAAATATTTGATAAAGTAGCCTTATTATAGAAAAACTAATGTTTGAACATTAGTTTTTCTATAAAGGTTATACATGAACACGGTTTTTGATTGTGAACACTATGGG
>JAIDKZ010000140.1 GCA_029051735.1 Anaeroplasmataceae bacterium
ATAAAACATTAACTGGAGAAATATTACTTTTACCTCCAACAGAAATTGGTGAGTATATTTTAAAACTATCCTTTTCAAATCATTTAATTTACCATGATTTTGATTTAGAAACGTCTTTGTATATTGGTGAAAAGAGAAGAATTTTAATTGATTTTAAAGATAATATTTTTGAAGAGAATAGTACTTATGAAATCAATTATGAATGTAATCATAATGTAAATTTAAATATTGAATATTATTTAGGAACTTCTAAAATAGAAAAACCAACTACTGTTGGAGAATACACAATTGTTTTGAGTTATCCCGAAGATCATTTATATTATGAATTTAGAGAAGAATCTAAATTCATAATTTATCCAGAAGAACAGCAATATGAAGATGTGGAAGGAATTTATCATATTACAGGAAAAGTTTTATATAAGACAGAAAACATAAGTTTTATAGTTCATGGTAATAATGTTTTGTGGATAAAGGATTCTTCTTTAGAATTGAATAAATCCTATGAGATTGTTGGTGTGTATACAGATTATGGAACAGTTTTGTTGAAAAGAGAAATAAAGAATGTCACAGTAGATGCATTAGAAGTTACTATGATGCAGTATGATTTAAATAAGGATTTATACCTAATGAAGTATATTCAATTAAATGGAATGGTAATATTTAAAAATTCTTCATATGTATTAAAGATGGAAGAAAGTGGTATTGAGATTCCATTGAATCATTCTTATGCATCATATTATAAAGAAGCAAAGGGACTTGCGATTACAATGCTATCTTATCAAAACGAATATATCATTGTATCATCTTATGATGCTATATTTAATGAAGAAGAGGAATTGTTCTCATCAGTTTTACTTTTTGAGTTTGAGGAAATTGCTGATGTTTTGCCAGAGGTGACAAGTAAGCCGTTTGAAATTAGTATACAGTATTTAGCCTCTTCTCATCCAGATGTAGTAGATGTTACGACTTTAAAAGTTAATCCAAAGAGTACAGATATAGTAGTTACTTTGAAGGTTCGTTTTTATACAACAAATTATAGTTTGACAAAAATATATAATGTAAAAGTTTTGAAAGCTGAGAATCAAGATTTGATGATATATAGTATAGAGATGCATCAGCAATATGGTGATTCAACATTTATAAAATATGGTGATTTTGATATTCTAATTGATGCTGGAGATAAAAAAGATGGTCCTTATGTTAATGAGTTTTTAAAGAAGCATATATCAAGTGATAACCATTTAGATATGATGATTGTTACGCATTGTCACTCTGATCATATGGGAGGGTTAGCTTATGCAAGTGGTGAATCAAGTTCTACAGTTAAGGCTTTAGATGGAATTGCAACGATTGGTACGATTGTAGATTATGGTCATGATCGCTCTACAAATGCTTTACACAATAGTTGGGTATCTATTCGAAATTCATACATTGCCAAAGGGGCAGAATATTATCCAGTTTATGATTGTGCAAAGAATACAAATGGTGCAAAGTCTCACTATCAAATTGATAATAAATTGAGTTTGGATTTTATTGATACTATGACATATGCACTACCATCAGATAATAAAACGACTGAATTAAATATATATTCTATTGCTGCATTATTGACCTATGATAATTTCAAGTTCTTTTTTGCAGGAGATTTAGAGGATTTAGGAGAATATAATTTGTATAACAATATAAGCAATACCCCATTAAAAGACATTACAGAAGAAAATATTGTATTATATAAAGCAGCACATCATGGAACAGATCCAGGTGGCAATAATGGTGGTAAAAATGGTGGAAATCAATTGCCATTTTTAAGAGCATTAAAGCCAGACTATTTCTTTGCTTCTGCAGCAATGTGCTCTGGAAATTATCCAAATAATAATCAGGGAGATAAATTTATTGGAGGTCAGCCTCACCCTTATATTAAATGCCTTGCTAATTTCTTGAGGTTTAATGATAATGTTTATTTTAATGGCACCAATGGTACATTAGAGTTTATTACAGATGGTCAGGAACTGAAGAAGATTCATGGTTTTGGTGCAACTACAAATTATTTATTAGAACTAAATGGCAGTCCAATAGACTATGCTTCGCAAGCAGATTTAAAATTAGTAGATACTTTATGGTATGAAAAGAATCGTAAAACTGCAGTAAATAGTGTTTTAGGAATTTAGTTATAAAAAAAGAATGTATTCATAAATTGGATACATTCTTTTTTATTAAATTCATAAACTATATTTCTTTTTCGTAAACTATAAAGAAGGAGTGATATGATGAAGGTTTTAGTACTAGGACATGGGGTAGCAAATGATGGAGTAATCATGCTTTTAGATGAGGAAGGTATTGCGTATGATTATTTAGATATAAGCGATGTAACTACTTTTGCATATGATCTTGTAGTAAAGGCACCAGGAATTTTATATACAGAACATATAATTAATGAATTTATTAAAGAAGGAGTTCAAGTTATTACAGACATTGAAGTAGCAATGAGTTTGCGAAAGAAGTTTTATATTGGAATTACAGGTAGCAATGGAAAAACCACAGTAACCTCTTTAATTGCCAAGATTTTAAATCAAAAATATAAAGCGGTAGCTTGTGGAAATATAGGATATAGTGTATGTAAAGCAGCTGTAGAAGAGCCTGATGCAGATATTTTTGTAGTAGAACTTTCTAGTTTTGCATTAGAAAGGGCTAAGATTGATTTAAATATAAGTGTTTTGTTAAATGTTCATCCTTGTCATTTAGATCATCATAAAGATTTTAAGGAGTATTGTCATAGTAAGGCCAATATCTGTTTAAATCAAAGTGATTCTCATTTCTGTATTTATAATTCAGATGAAGCTATCATAAGAGAAATTGCTTCTCAGTCATTGGCTAAAAAAATTGCCTTTTCAAAAGACTCTATTTTTGCTAGTTGTTATTTGTAT
>JAIDKZ010000141.1 GCA_029051735.1 Anaeroplasmataceae bacterium
GAGTAAGGACTATTAAATTTGTCCTACATTCAAGGTCTTTTCTATTTGTTTGATTTAATTCTCACAAATTTATAAAGTGTAATAGCTAAATTGAATTTACAACATACTTCGTTTTGATTATACAATAGGCATAAACTTTATATTTTCCTATTAGAGAAATTTTATATGTTAACCCATTTGTATTCTCATCTTACATATTATTGTTTTAAATATTTTTTAAAAAAATAATATCATTAGTAGCAAAATTATAGCCAATTAACATCTTATTACTAGTTATAAGTGATTCAGCATAAACATGTGATTCAACCTGCTTTTCAGTTCCATTAGCCATTTTTACTTTTATCACATATTTGACCGCACTGACTCTCACTTTAATTGGGATAGATAAAAGCACTTCCATTTCTTCATAGGAATCATAATATATGCTTAAGTTTTTTTGTTCTTTAAACTGAGAAAATAATATATATGTTGGAAGAACAAGTATTATAATCCAAAAAACTAATAAAACTATAAATACTAAAATAGAAATGTCCAGTGACAATGTGAGGAAATTAGAAATATTAACTCCTAAAAAGCATATTGAAATAATAGAAATTATGCATATTAAAGGATAATATGCTCTACACAACATTTTATATTCAATTGTATCTTTTAAATCACATGTGTGTTTTCTCATTATAAATTAATGCGTTAGAGTTATATTATCTAACACTACCCTTCCTTTATTTTTTGTAGATGTTACAGAATTCGTTACAACTTTTATTCTTGTCCCATATACCTCTTTCTCAAAATTAAAATTAAAAGAATCCAAAACATCTTTATTTTTTGAAAGATTGGCAATATCAAAACTATAATATGTACTCCAATTACCATGGGAATCTTTTATCTCTAATATAATATAGGAATTTGTATTTAATCTTTCATCTGTACTCCAAATTGCTATATCAAAATTAAAAGATTGAATTCTTTGATTAAAATCAAATTCTAAATATGCAATACCAGCATCTTTACATTTGGCAGATAAAGTTAAATAGTTATCAGAGATATATCCACATCTTAATCTTTTTGTAGTGAATGCAAAACCAGAATCAAGAGTTACCCCTGTAATTTCTGGACTATCAACATATTCTTCTCTATAATTCAATTTTTCTTTGCTGATAACCTCAGTAGAGAGTTCTAATTCTCGAATTTTTTCAACTTGGAATAAATATAATCCCGTTTTATCCCAATTATATCCATGAA
The DNA here is from genome assembly GCA_029051735.1 of Anaeroplasmataceae bacterium. GTDB lineage: Bacteria > Bacillota_I > Bacilli_A > Acholeplasmatales > Anaeroplasmataceae > Pelethenecus. The sequence goes on from JAIDKZ010000141.1 coordinate 1,243, forward strand.
CTCTTATATAAATAGTTTCTCCTTTGTACAAAGAATATTCAATGCTAAAATTCCTATTACCATTTGCATAATCAATATCATCATTCATAACAATGCAGTCTTTTGTTTGTCTTCCAGGAACTATATTATGAAACAATTCACCTATTGTATCCATGTCCCCTTGAGTAAAAAAACGATAAACTCCATTTTCAGGTGCTGTAAAATTATACCAATGATATTGTCCAACATCAATAGAATCTATCTTTGGATAATTAAGTTGAATGGAGGTATTTCCTCCTGTGTTAACCTCTTCTAATTCAATTTGATTCTTTTGTCTTGCCCTTTTAACATCTTCCAAGGATTGTATTGGATAAACCGTTCCATTAAAGTATGCCCCCTCTTGATAAGCAGAAATTACATCTTTGTCATAAAGATAAGATTCTTGATACGTTGGAGTAAAATCAAGCATATAGTCCATATGAACAATCCCTATAGCACTTTCAGTAATCATTTTATATTTAGAATCAATTCTAACAACTTCATTTGAATCAGTGTTTTTATTACATTCTAATGCAGCTGATAAGACTCTTAAATATGATATGTAATTTTTTTGTTCTTCTATCTTATCATATGGAATCAAAGCTTCCAATATTCCACCAAACACTCCAGGAGCAACAGAAAGCCCTATAGAAGATAAAGCCACTTCAAATGTATATTTTGCTGCAGTTGCAGAAGCTGAAAAGATAGAGAGTGCAACACTTGCTACCGTTAATACACCATTTATTATTTGTTCGTCTCTTTGAATTCTAATTCGTAATCTTTCATTTGATGCAAGTTCTTTTTCTGTAACAACAATTAGTTGCTTAACAATTTCATTCAATGCTAATCGTAAATCTTTATCCCAAATAAATACTGATGCATGCAAAACTTCATCTCTTTCCTTAATTATACTTGTAAAGGGATGACCAATCTTATAAGCAGAATAGGAACTGCTACTTGTAAAATAACCAACTTCTTCTTTTGATGAGGTTGAAAATGCTTCTATTCCAAATGAATCATAATCTGAAATCCACATTGCAGCTCCAGCCCCATTTGAATATTTTAAACTTGAAATTGATTCATTATTATATTGATAATCAACATTAATATTTAATGAGTACTTTTGTTGTGCATCAAATCCAGAAGAGGAATAGACTCTTATAAAATAGACATTAGGTAATATATCTTTTTCAATATTTTCTCTATGAGTCCCAGCATATCTTGAGTAAGTAACAAGTGAAATATCGTCTTCTTCACAATATTTTACATTATCAAATTCATATAGTTCCAAATCATAATCACAATCTTGTGGAATATTATCCAAATTGATTTTCAATTTTGCTTTGCCATTAACTTGAATTTTGTAATAATCTTCATCTACTTCTCTCTTCCACAATCCCCATAACCATTCATTTCTATGCAATGTAGCATTTATGGTCTTACTGTAATCATAAGGAACAGATGTACCAGAAAATGATGGTGATAACAAGGTTGCTGATGCAAATGAGTCATTGCTCTCATATTCATCTTTTGTAGCATCAGCCGAATAAGTTGATGGTAAGTTCTCAAGTTCACTTGCGAAATCACCATATAAATCATCATATATTGGCTCATAATAAGGATGATCTTTATAGTCTTTATCATTTTCCTCATTTACAGTTTGAGCATTTGACGTTATAGAGAAAGCAGTTAAAAATATTGAAAGAATTACTGCAAATATTCCCATTTTTTTCATTTATAAATTACTCCTTCATATTATTTTTATTACTTATTATTAAATTTTATTTTTTTAAAATATTATGTTACTAGATTTAACATTAAAAATCACCCTCTTTACTCTTCTTTGCTTATTATAATTTTATCATTGGGCATAATGCTATGTCAACATATATTGCGTTAAAAGGTATTGTGAGTTATAAATGATATTTAACGAATTTATAAGTTATTGAAAGTAAATCACTTTGCTTCTAATCTGTCAGTCGCAGGTTCGAATCCTGTCTGAGTCGTCATTTTTTTATATTCTAAAATTAAAAGACCTAGAGTAAGGACGATTAAACTTGTCCTACATTCAAGGTCTTTTCTGTTTGTCTGTTTCTTGCCAGTTCTTATATTCTCTTCATTGTTCCATCAGGGATGGAGATATGGTTATTGTTTTAACTTATTCATTAGTTTTGGAGCTTTTTCTATGCAACCAACTTCAGTGATTTAAATAATCATATTTTGAATTTGAATTTATACTAAAAAAAGAAGAGAATAAAAATTCTCTTCAACATGGTTAAATCCTATGAGTTATTCTTCCATCTTCTTCTTAGATAAGTAGTATTGGAAAATTCTTTTTATATCTTTGCTTTCCAAATAAGGATATAAGTCATTCATATTTATGTTTTGAAAGTTACCTTTCATATATTCATCTACTAACCTAGATAAGCCTTCAGAAGAAGCAAATTGGAAAATTTTTTTTATATCCTGACTTTCCAAATAAGGATATATATCATTTATATTTATACTTTGAAAGTTACCTTTCACATATTCATCCACTAACCTAGATAAGCCCTCAGAAGAGGCAAATGGCAATAGTTCATTAAAATATGAGGTTAAATGATTCTCAGAAGCGGACTTCATTAATAATAGATCTACATCCTCCTCATTTAAATATGGCAATAGTTCATTTAGGTCTATCATTTGATAGAGACTTTCACTTTCTCCATCAATAATAGAAGATACTATTTCGTGAAGATCCTCATCTTTAAGATAAGGAAGCATAGCATATATTTCAAAATCTTCTTTTCTTTTTTTACATTTAGATTTTGAATTCCGCTTAAGTACCTCCTTATAAAAATTCAAGCATTCTATTTCAGAATCAAAATGAAAATCAACCTTCCCCACAAGCTCTAATCCTTCATCAAAAGATATTTCCTCTAGTTCAATACAATCTTCTTTTTTTACATATTTATAAATCATTTCAAAATCTCCTTTTTTCTTTATTTCATAATTTTTTATCGTTGCCAAAAGTCTTTTTAAGACCTATTCCAATTCATCTAGACATAAGATATCCTCAAACGTTTTTTGATAAAGCTTACATAGTTCCAAAAGACAATCTATGGAAGGAACACCATTTCCTTTTTCCCACTTCGACACCAGTTGCCTAGTAACATATAGCTTTTCTGCAACTTCATCCTGAGTAAGTCCCAGTTCTTTACGATATTTTGTAAGTTTGTTCCCAACAAGAGTAAAATTAATCAATTTAAATCTCTCCTTTCCTTACAAAATCAGTATAGCATAAAGCATTAAAGAATGCACGCAATTTACAGTTGCAAAAAAACTTAAGGACTTCACATTAAGCCTTATAAATATAACCAATAAAATCTAGTTCCGCTCCATCCTTTAAAGGAACCATAATAAGATTTTCATTTTGGAATGGAATCTTTCTTCTAACCATTTGACATAAGGAAAGATTTGAATCTCTTAAAAATTCAAGTTCCAATTCATGAATATAATATAGCATTCAAATGCAACAATAAGAATATTTGTGACATAGAGCCTTTTAAAAAGAATTTAAATCTTTTTTCTGACAAACTTACAGATGCCAACCAAGCATCCAAAGATGTTTTGCAAACTGGACATCATGGGAATGGAGATTATAGTGTTGATATAAATTGCATTGATAAAATTGATTATTTGATGACTCTAATTCGCCAATCTTATAAACTCAGTAACTTCTACTGGTTCTTTTCTTGAAATTTATAAGTCTTTTTTAGTTATTAAATTAGAATTCATTATTCCTGGTGTAATTGCTGGTCCCTCTTTATCATATTTACAATTTTTGCATCTTTGATCTAGTCTCTTTGTTATGTAATAATGAACCTGTTGAAAGGAATCCCCACAAGTACAGGTTGCTATATGTGTATGCACGTCAGTATATTTATAAGTATAATTGTTTATATATTGGGCATCAAAAGGTCTCAATATTTCTAATTGAAATGAGGGTTTTTGTGCTTCTAAAAATATATTTCCTATCAAGAAAACAATACCCTTACTTCTAAACGATTGATTACAAATTCTAGTGAATTCCTCTTCAATAAATAGTTCAAGTTCAAATCCATTTTTAGTGCTTTTTTTATTATTTATAAAATATACTTTACCATGACTATCTTTTTAATCTTAATTTTAATTTTACTAATTTCTAATCCAAATATTGTTTCACTTGAAGTGTATAATGCAAGTATACTATGGTTCACTGTATTACTTCCTACGATGTACCCAAGTTTTGTTATTATAGATATGATATATTATATGCCTCTAATTCATAGGCTTTCCTTAGCTATATATAAGCCATTTCGGGTTTTATTTCATATTTCTTCTCCCAAAAGTGTGTTTATTATTTTAATTAGTTTTATTTGTGGGGCACCTGCATCTACAAAAATGATTTCCGCAGCCTATGATAACAATGAAATTTCAAAAGAGGAAAGCATCAATTTAGTTTGCGCTTTTTCAACTCTTTCTTTGCCATATACGATATTGATT
>JAIDKZ010000142.1:0-13883 GCA_029051735.1 Anaeroplasmataceae bacterium
AAGCTATATTGATGAAATAATCTATAGTTAGCTTATCAGAGAAAATTGTAATTTCATAATTTCCTTTATAATATTTCATGGTATTACTACTTACAAATCCAAGTCCACATTCTAAGAACTCAACATTGTCATAAGTATCAATTGCTACAACTTCGTCAGATATTTCAACTTTAGATACCACAATAGTGTATGCATTTTCACCGCTATAGCAAAGAATGCTAACATCTTCTTTTGTAGTAGAAGATTTTAATGTACACCCATCTACAACATATCCTGCTGTCACAGCTAAAGATGTTTCTTCTTCCTTTGGTCCTTCTTGTTGATTGCCTAAATACTTTTTCTCGTTAAAATTATCTTTTCCTAATTTACTATTTGGCGTGAAGGACTCAAAATCCACAATTACAACTTCTTCTTTTTTATCATTTAAGAAAACCGTTTTTTTAGGAGTAAGCTTTTGATCACAATAATACTTCATTGTTTCTAACTTTTGATTTGTTTTATGTGTAATTTTGGCTTCAATTACAATCAAATTTCCATCCTTGCTTCCAACTGCTTCTTTGTCTGCCTTAATATCTTTATTAATTGCTTCTAATAGATAAGCATGTGAACTATTTAATGGCCAGTCACTATCAAAACGGAATTCCTTATTTAAGGCAGGAGTGATTACATACACGCCACTATCATTTTTAATAATCAATTGCTCACTATCACCTTTAAAACAAACTTTATAATAATTTGGTGATAAATAATCCACCTGTACACCAAGACTGACATTTTTATCAGGACGATTGATTGTCATTTTGGATTCCAAACTATAGGAACTCAACCCTGACAAATATTTAGTAACCTTTGTTACCTCATCCGTATTATCATTCTTTTTACAGCCTGTTAAAACGACTAAACCTAATAAAATTAAACCAAGTATTTTTTTCATCTTTCCACCCATCTTCTATAATCATTAAACAATATGCTTCTAAATATTCAACTATGCATAAATTTAGATTGTTTAGGTAAAACTAAAAAAAGAAAGGAGCCAATCGTATGTCAATAATACAAAAAATAGCCCTTGTTTTTACCATACTAGGTGGAATTGTTTGGGCTATCATTGGAATATTTAATTTTAATCTTGTAACATGGGCATTCCAAGAAGGATCAGTTCTTACAAGAATCGTTTATATTTTTATTGGAGTCTGTGCTCTAATCAATATAATAGCACTATTTATTCCAAATCATCATCACTTGATGGAAGAATAGCAATCGCTACACTATAATTATCCGTGTGGGATAAACTAATCTGGAGTTCTACTTCCTCATTATAAATGAGAGCATATGGAGCTCCGTTTTTTTTATTTAAAATTGAAATTTCACAAAAATTAATACTTTCTTTTTCTGGAAAACATTTGATGATAGCTTCTTTACATGCAAAACGAGATGCTAAATACTCTACTCTTCTAGAAAAATTAGTAAATGAAGAATATATTTCAAATTCTTGGCTAGATAAAACTCTTTTTATAAATCGTTCATCTTTATACATAATATCTTTATGCTCTACTAAATCAATACCTATTCTCATTTCATTCTGACCTTCTTAATTCATAGTCTATGGCTATTTCTTTTATTTTACGGAGTCGGTGATTTAAACCTGATTTTGTGATAGATTCCTCATAGGCTTCATTAATTATCTTTATCATTTCATTTAAAGAAGCTTCTGGGTTTTCTTTTCGAACCTTCATTACCAATAAAAGCTTTGAATCTAGTTTTTCTAAAGGATAATTATATTCTAAGTATTTTATGTATTTTAATTGGTCCTTTGCAGAACGATTTGTTTTTTGCTGATTAGCAACCTCAATATTTAAAATACGATTAATGTTGGCTGATAATTCTCTTTTTATGATTTCATTTTCAAATGCATTCATAGATACATTAGCACCTAACCGCCGTAAGAATTCTACAATACAATCCTTTTCCTTGATATAGACAATCAATGATGATCTTCTCTTGGCGATTCTAGCATTCAAATTATACTGATTCATTGCTTTTTGTAAAAATAAGGCTTCACTATCTTTATCTGTACTAATTTCTAAATGATAATTTGATGTCTTAGGATCATTCACACTGCCCTTAGCCAAAAATGCTCCTCTTAAGTAAGCAATCGTAGCCATAGGATTTAAAATAATTTCCTCTTTCAAATTTGAATACTCCCTCAATAATTCTAAATCCTTAATAATTACATCCGCATTCTCAGTAATTGTACAAGAATAGATGGTCTTCTTATTGAGTTTTGTTTGCGTAATAGATGCAATTTCATATTTAGTAGCTGTGTAAAATTTTTTCACAAGAGAAACAAAATATCTTAAAATATGTAAATTGGTATTTCTAAATATCAATTTCATAGGATTTGAAATGACTATTTCTGCTGCAAGCCTTAATGATGCTTCAAGTTCAATTAGATGTACGGAAGCATCACTATTTACTTTTAATATATCTTCCTTTACATCAAATGAAAAACTCATAATTTTACTCCATTAATATTGTTAATATATCACTTAAATTTTTTATTGTATACGTAGGCTCACTTTCAATAATCTGATCCTTACGATCAGAATAAAGAACTCCTATTGTATCAATATTTGCATTTTTTCCAGCAAGAATATCTCCTACTCCATCACCAACATATAAAGCTTTTTTGGAATCCATTTGCTTCATGGCCTCTAAAATACCCTCTGGATCTGGTTTTGGATTTTTCACATCCTCTTCACCAATAACAACTCTGATTTTTTCTCGCATACCAAATAAGGTCAAACCATGCTCAACTAAATCAGTTTTTTTAGATGATACAACTCCTAATTTATATCCTTTTCTAGCTAAAGTACGAACAAGTGATTTCGCTCCTGGAAATGCTTTAACCAATTCATCATGATTTGCAACATTATATTCTCGATAATACTTAACCATTTCCTCAATTTCTTTTTCATCCTCACTATATCTTGAAAAAGTCTGTCGTAAAGATGGACCAAAAAAAGAATCTAATTCCTCATCTGTCAAAACTTTTTCAGGCCTAAAATGAGAAAAAGTATAAATAAAACTTTTATAAATGAGATCTTTTGTATCTAATAAAGTTCCATCCAAATCAAATAAAATTGTATCATAACGATTTTCTTTTATTTTTTGTTTCAACTCTAAATAATTAGTTTTTGGTCCTATAAAGCGTTTAATAATTAAAAACAGAACTCCACCTACAATAAAGCAGACACTTATCAATATAGAAACTGGAATTGGTCCTGCCATAAGAATTTCATCAACACCGCTCTTACTACGGATTGTTTCTGTAATTATTCTTGCAAATCCATACCATACAAAATATCCACCAATCAAGTCTCCAGATTGTAATTTTTTAAACTTATTCCTTAAAACGATCATGATGAGAAGTCCAAGCAAATTTAAAAAAGCTTCATATAAAAATGCCGGATGACGATAAGCACCATCAATAAACATATTTTCTCCAAGAATAGGAATCATTTTTAAAAATCCAGGATTCTCTACAATAGGACCATATAATTCATGATTACAAAAGTTTCCAAATCTTCCACAAATCTGACCAATTAAAAAACCAGGAGCAACAACATCTAAAATTCGATATAAAGATATCTTTCGAATGCGACAATAGATATATATAGTTATCATAGAGGCTATTAATCCACCTTGTATGGCAAGCCCTTCTAAGCCACCTTCTAAGCCAATGATCTTACGAAAGGTCCATGAGCCATCCAAATTAAATAATACATACCATAACCTAGCTCCAATAATCGCACATGGTAAAACAATACAAACTCCTGTATAAATATGTTCACTAGGAATTCCTATTTTTTTACCCTCACGTACTCCTGCTAAAACAGCAAGGATTACACCAATCAGTATACATACTGCATACCAATAAACCTCAATAAATCCAAACAATTTAAAGGAAGGGTTAATATAATTCATCATTGTTCTTACCTCCTTCTTTTGCTTTTTTATCAACTTTAGTAACAAATTCTAATGCCGCATGGTGTCCTAATAGTTTTAATTTTTCATTCATGGCAGCAGACTCTACAAGTAAAGAAACTGTTCTTCCTGGAAGAACTGGAATCGTTATCTTGGTAATCTCAGTGTTAAAGTATTTTATTGTGTCATGTTGTAAGCCTAGTCGGTCATAGTTTTTGTCTTCATCCCAGGTTTCTAATTCTACAACTAATCTTAAATTTTTTCTATCCCTATAAGCACCTGCTCCAAACATTGTAACAACATCTACAATACCAATTCCTCTTATTTCCATATAACGCTTTAGAATATCTGGTGCTGTACCAATTAAGTTTCCTGGTTCTTTTTCCATGATTTCAACCAAATCATCTGCGATGAGTTGATGTCCTCTTTTAATCAAATCCAAAGATGTTTCTGATTTACCAATACCACTTTTACCAATAATCAGTGTTCCCATACCATTAATATCAAGGAAGGTTCCATGAACAGAAATAGTCTCTGCTAAATGTTCTTGTAAGTAATTATATAATTTAGATGAAGTAGGTGTTGTTCTCATGTTACTTTTTAAAATACAGATATTATATTCTTCCCCCAACTGAATAAAAATATCAGGAATTTTTACCTTTACACTAAAAACAATACAAGGTGGATTCAATTCAAATAATTTACGAACATTTCTTTCCACTACATCTTTACTTTGTTTACTTAAGAATGTTGCTTCCTTTGATCCAACTAATACAACTCTTTTAGAATCAAAATAATCAAAAAAGCCAGTAAATTCAAGACCTGGTCTAGCAATCATATCCTCTACACAATGTCTTTTTAGTCCACCTTTACCACTGATAAGAGTCAGTTTATTATCTTCTATCATTTTTTCTATTGTTATATAATCCATTTGCGTCACCTACGATTTTTTAATTTTATAATATAGTAAGCTTTTAAGAATTCGAAAGCTAAAAAAACAACAAACAATATGACTATTGAATCTAGCATTCTACTACAAACATGTAAAAAAGTTTGATCTATAAAAGCTAAAATTATAATCAATCCAATACTTAAAAATATATCTAAAAAATGAGACTTTGAAAAAAAACCAATGAAAGAAATTATGATTGGAGCACAATACATAATTAGTGCTAATCCAAATATACAAAATAATAAATGAATCGGATTAGAGTAATTAATAAATTGACAGAAAAGACCAAAAATAGCACTAATACCTATAATATATAAAATAAAAGTGACAATCATTATCCCAATTCTTTTTAAAAAACCTTTAAAAGAAAAGGAAGAAGATAGGGATGTGCTAGTAGCATTTTCCATTTTTAATAATAGTTCCTCAATTTGTGAAAAATCAGCATCTGGATATGTATTTTTTAAATCCTCTATATTTTGATTAAATTCCTTCAATTTTTCTTTAAATTTATCTTCTTTGGTTTTCTTTATTGCATTTGTTTTATTTTTATTTTTTTCTGCCTTCAAAAAAATCCCACCTTTTTTAAAAACCAACAACATTATATAATAATAATGAAATTTTAGCAATAAATCTATATCCTCATTTATTCTTATCTTCTGATTTTGAAGCTCTAGGATGGCTTATTTCATAAGATTTTCTTACATGTTCAAAACTTACGTGTGTATAGATTTGAGTTGTTGATAAATTCTCATGCCCTAAAAGTTCTTGAACACTCCTCATATCTGCCCCATTGTTTAAAAGTGCTGTTGCAAAACTATGTCGAAGCATATGCGGAGAAAGATGAAAGGTTTCACCACAGTCTTGAATGAGTTTATTCAATATAACACGAACTCCTCGTGGTGTTAACGTTGTTCCATTTTTATTCAAAAACACATGACGATTGGCCTCATCCTTTGATCGATATAACAAATCTAATCGATAAGTGGATATATATCTTTTCAAACGATCTGCCATGTCATCAAACATTATTACCACTCGATCCTTGCTTCCCTTACCGTGAATAACAATTGTTAAATTGATAAAATCAATATCCTTTATCTCTAAAGCACATAATTCACTAACTCGTAATCCACATCCATATAGCATTTCCAAAATACAATAGTTTCTAAATCCTAATGGTGTGTTTTGATCACAAATGTTAAACAGCATCATTATCTCATTTTCTTTAATTGTTTTAGGCAAACGTTTTGGTATCTTAGGAGCTTCCACTTCTTCAAAGAAATTGGTTCGAATATCTCCACTTTTTAAAAGGTATTCATAAAATGTACGTAATGAAGATAATTTGCGACTAATACTTGTAGATGCCAAATTACAAGAAGATAGATAAGAAATATAATTTTTACAAACTCGATTATTTCTTATTCCCAATATAGATGGAGCCATTTTTTCACTATGAACAAATTCTACAAATTCTTCTAAATCATGATGATAACTAATGACTGTATTTGAAGAATAATTCTTTACATTAGCTAAATAGTCTATAAATTTTGCGATTGCTTCTGCTTCTGTCATAAAGATGTAACCACCTTTTCTATATCCTCTAATGCTCGTTTTGCATATAGCCCTTTTCTTTCCTTCTTTTTATGTTTAAAATCCAAATCATCTAATATACCAAAATTTGCATTCATAGGCTGAAAATCATCTGGGTTAGCATTACATATATATTTAGCCATACTGCCCATTATAGTAGTAGATGGAAATACAATTAAAGGAAGCTGTTTTAAATAACGATCCATATTTACTGCAGCAACAATACCACTAGCAGCAGATTCTACATATCCTTCAACTCCACTGATTTGACCAGCAAAAAATAAATTTGGATATTCTTTAGTCTGATACGTTGGGTTTAATATCTTAGGAGCATTAATATAGGTGTTTTTGTGCATACGACCATATTTAGCAAACCTAGCATGTTCTAAACCAGGAATCATCTGAAAAACTCTTTTTTGTTCATCAAATTTTAGATGTGTCTGAAATCCAACAATATTATACATTGATTTTGCTGCATCATCTTGTCTTAGTTGCACAACAGCATAAGGTTTTTCTCCAGATGGAGTCTTTAACCCAACTGGCTTCATAGGACCAAAGGTTAAAGTTTGTGCTCCACGCTGTGCCATAATTTCAATCGGCATACATCCTTCAAAAACCTTGAGTTCAAAATCTTTAACTTCTACACCTTCTGCTGAAATTAAAGCCTCATAGAACAAATCAAATTCTTCTTTTGTAAAAGGACAATTATAATAAGAAGCAATTCCTTTATCATATCTAGATTTTAAATAAACTTTGGAATAGTCTATGGAATCAGCATAAATAATAGGAGCTTGGGCATCAAAAAAATAAAAATCATCACAACCAAATAAATCTCTTATATATTGACAAAATGAATCACTTGTTAAAGGACCAGTCGCAATAATTGTAGGAATTGATAAATCTAAATTGGATACCTCGTCTAATACAAGATGAATATTTGAAAATGATTGAATGATTTTTGTTACATAAGAAGAATATCCTTCCCTATCTACAGCTAGTGCTCCACCTGCTTCTACAGCGTGAAGGCGAGCCGCTTTTATAATAAGTGAATCAAACTGCTCCATTTCTTTTTTCAAAATCCCACAAGCATTTTCTAAAGAATCACTTCGTAAAGAATTTGAACAAACCAGTTCAGCAAATTTATCTGTTTTATGGGCAGGAGTCATCTTTTTAGGTCGCATTTCATACAATTCTATTTCATAGCCTTTCTTAGCTAAATAATATGCTGCTTCACAACCTGCTAGTCCAGCACCAATGATTCTAATCTTCATAAATATCACTCCATAAATAAATCATTTTTTAAATCTTGAATAAATTCTTGAATAAACTTTTTCTTTTTCTCCCAAAATTTTTTTGCTAATGGAGTTACCATATAGTCTTGTTCTAAAATGTGAGCAGAATGAATCATAATTTCATTAAATACAGAATCATAGGAGTCTGGAGTTTTATATCCTTCTGCTAAAAGGTCAAAAACAATTCCAAGAGCTCCTTCCTCATCCATTAAATCTGCCTCTAACAACACCACTAGTTCTATTGGAATATTTGGATCTTTAATCAAATCTTTATTGGAATGGTGTTCAATGATATATGCAACCTTATTTGCAAATTCTTGATTCAATTGATTCTTTTTTGCATAATTCAAAAAAATTGCTTTTCCTTTAATTGCATGATCAATGATAGAATCTTTTGAATACCCTGAATCATGAAATATTGCAGCTGTCAACACAACTTCTTCATCACAATTGATAACTTCTGGTAAAATTCGTTTTGCCCATCCAAAAACACGTTTAATATGTTCAAATCGATTACGAAAGGCCAATTGTGGTTTTGTACTCTTTAAACCTTTATTCTTATTTAATTCTGCCAGTACATAACAAAACATATCATCATAGTTTAATTTCATAGTTCTCACCCAAATTTATTTATATTACTTTATTATAACATAAAAAGATACACCTTTCGATGCATCTTTTTATTTTTTATAGATTTTTAATAAATTGATTACTCACTTCTAAGATATTTACATTTTCTTTTACAAAAGACTCTCTTAAATCTGCTCTACCTGTTCCTAAGAATCCAGCCTCATTTTTCCCATAATGACGATCAGAATTGTTATACTTGCAAGCAAGTAAATCCAATTGTTCTGCTTGAATTTCAGAACAGTGGAAACGGATTTTCTTTGCTAGGTCTCTAGCCTTTTCAAAATTCATAGAACCCTCTTTTACAAAGTAGAACGCATCCTTAGAAACTTGTTCTGCTTGTAAAGCATTTGGAAAGTAAACATTTACTAATCCGTCACAATTTTTAAAAGCATTGGATGGAATATAAGCTAAACTCTCATTAAAAATCAAATCTTGAATGGTTGTATTAGCAGTAAATGGTGATGAGGAAGTCTCTGATAACTCCTTGATGGAAACAACAGAAACCCACGCAGAACCAACATAAGCATATTCAGGGAATATCAAAGTTGATGATGTTCCAGAATATAAACTAATTCTTGCGCCTGATTCAACAATTTCAAATCCAAAACAAGATTGCTTTGTAGCTATATATGCAGTAAATTGATATTCTTCATTCAAACTCTTTAGTTCATCTAAAGAATAATATTTTCCAGAATCAGAAATCCATGCGTTAATCTCAAAGGAGTCATACACTCCATTTGGAAGTAATGTTGTTAAATCTAATTCTTCTTGCTGTTCTACAAAAAAGCCATAATATCCTTTATTGTTAAATTCCTCTCTTGCGATTTCAAATGTGATTTTTTCATATTGTGCAAACATTTCATCATTTAATGCAAAGATTTGAAGTTCTAATCGTTGCTTATCTTCACATAAAATAAAACTATTTGCAAAACTTTCTAAAATATATTTAGGAGTTAACTTAGCAGCATGATAAAGATAATATCTAGAATTTCTTTCAATTACATAGTCCTGATCTAAGAATAAAGATGTATCTGTTTGATCAAGCTTATACTCTTGATTTCCATAAACTACATAAAAATCATAATGAATCTCTTCCCAATCCACAAAGAATTGATAAGATCCTGCTTTTAAAGAATTTACATCAACAAAACTATCCGTTTCATCCTTTAAACCATTAAACTTATATATTGAGTTATTTACATTTTTGATATTATAAATCTCTTCAATATCAGAAGTAAAATCAAATCCTTCATAAGTAACCAATTCATAAACATCATCAAAGGAAGAATTTATTTGGACATTGATAGTAATGTCTTTTACCTTTGCATAATATACTAAAGATTTGTTAGACATATACATAGAATTTATGTTTTGAACAGGTTTTAAATAAGATGAATCATAATACCAATCCATAACCTTATAATATTTTAATCCTTTTTCTGTCTCTATAGAAAGAATCTCACCTGCTAAGTATGGAAAATCGATTTTTTCACCTTCAGCATACTTTCGAATTTTACTTCCAGATAGTCCCATATCAAATACTACATTATGTTTAAGCTTACCATTGCTTACCCATTGTCCATTACTATAAATGTACTCTTCATCTGCATTAAACTGCTGATCAAAATCAGAAACAAACTGATCTAATTCACTCATTGAAACATCTTTAACCACAAGATTACCTAGTTCATCTTTTTGAATATTACTTAAAGTTAAACTACTACTATTTAGATTGATAACATTCACACAAACAAATTTAAACCTTGGTATATTATAAATCATTGGAACATATACTAGATTTCCAAATTCATCATAAACATAATTTCCAAATTCATCTGTTTTTGCTACTAGAGTAGATGCAAGTGATACCTCTAAATTACCCAAATCGTTATTATCCGCAATTTCCTTTAAATTCAGATTAAAGTCAAATAAATCTGTTCCAATTTGAACATTATTCACACATTGTGAAGCATCAATAAATCCATCCCCTTCAGGAGTTTTATTAATAAGAGAAATGATACTCTCTGGTAATCCCATAGCATAATCCATTAAATAGTAAACAAGATTATTAAAGAATTCACTATAATGAATTTTGAGCTTTCGATCATCCTTATCTTTACTATCATCTCTATGAATATATACATACTCATCCTTATAATAAATATAGATTTGCTTTTTACTCATCATCATTGATCCTAAACCAAGATTCCCCATATCTAAATGAGCATATACAATAGGCGAACCTTTTTCATCTACATTTACTTTAATAGTAATTGGAACATTAATATTTACAATACTCATAGCAGTTAATGTTACTGTTCCTGTAATTTCAAAGTTCTTCTCTAAAGCATTGTTATACAATGCCTCAAATAAATTAGAAATATGGCTAAGGTCATAATAACTTTCCTTATCTGATGGAATCTCAACATTTAATCCTGTGTCTTTAAACTCAATAGATACTTGATCTAATGTCATAAATTGATTTTCATTTGTATAAGAAAGATAAACGTTAGATGCATTTATATTTGATAAATTGCCCTCTAAATCTCGATTTAACTCAAAATGTAAAATCTGATTTTCATCCTGCATTGCTTGGTATAAATCTTTTAAATTTACACCTACTGATAAACTTGTTTTTGAGACATATAGATACTCTAAAATATTTGATAAGTTCACATTAGTTTTTTCTAAATCTGTCAATGCAGGAACATTGATATTCATTAAATTCACAATAGATTCAATTAAATCCACAATACCTGTGTAAGTTGATGAGATTTTAATCACTGCATTTTGATCAGATTCGTTATTTCCATAAGTTGCGTACATCATTGCATGACCTATAGAAGAATCTAAAAGATTCATCGTTGTAAGAGAAATCACATTGACATCTAACTGATGCCATGCAACAGCTTCTCCTAATTTATACTCTCTTATAATTGCTTTTAATCGAGCATCAAATTCATTATTATCCAAAATTCTTATAGAAAGCATTCCTTCTATAACGGCAATCTGTTCTCCATTTTTTGAAAGAGATGTATTGATTTCTAAATTAAATTCTTTTTGCATTGCTACATGATATAACTCAACAGCATACTTTAGAATTTCTAGTAAATCTTGACGAGTTATAAGATTGACAGTTGGTATGCGAATTATGTCAACAAAAGAATTTGTAATTGTAACAGGCATATGAAGTGAAATATTATCATAATTACCATTTACAATTAATTCTAATCCTTTTATCACATTATCTTCTGTTTGTGTTAAATGGAAGCACAATCCAATATTACAAAGTTTTCCAATAAGAGATTCTAATGATAATTGTAATGAATTAGAATTTAGAACTAAATTTAAGTCTCCAAAATCAAATTCACCAATATTGAATTCTGGTATAGATAATGTATTCTGGTTAAGAATAGGATTAAGAATTTCTAAAGCTTCATTTATCAATTGATCAATTTCATTCCATGCTAGAACAATAGTTTGATTAGAAATGGTAATATAAATCTTGTCTTTAGATAGAATAAATTCTACATCAGAGTTTACCCCAAATCCATCTACTACAAGGTTTCCTTGCATCAAAAAAGTATTTGTATCAAATAAAATATCAACATTTCCTGCTAAGAGAATTGTTTCTTTTTTATCCTTTAATTGAACTTCTATTAATGAAGAACCTAATTCTATATGAACAGCACCAGTTTGATATAACTGAACAATATAAGCAACCTGTTCTATTATTGAAAGTAAATCTTCTTTTTCTAAGGTTGGAGTCTGTTCCTCAACCATAGTAACACTAGATTTTCCTATAGAAATATTCAATTTTAAATTTTCTACTGCTGCACCTATACATAAACTATTTTCATTTAATACATACTCTATCACAAGCATAGACATAGAAGAAATCAATGTACTTAAATCTACTTCTATTCCATTTTCTTTAATCCATAAAGAGTTCAATATAGAAATGATTTGACTTACAGCATTATCCTTTAAATTAGGTAAAGATGGTTGCATATCAAATTTTAACAACACCTCATTTATGAAGTTGCTGAATTCATTTATATTTAAACAAATTATATTATCATATAAAGTTATAAATATCTTTTGATTGACAACACGTATCTCTAAATGAATTGTTATACCATTTCCAACAATAGAAAGATAAGATATAATATCATATTGTTTTGTAATAGTATTTAATACAAAATCAATAGAACCAATAACCTGTATTCTTACTTGATTATACTCATAAGTTCCTTCAAAATCCATTCTTATGGATTCTTTATTTACTAAGGACATTATATATTCAATTACTTTACTATATCCTTTGATACTACTATATTTGCTTTCTTCTACTTCAATATCTTTTTCCTTTGTTGTATCTATACTCATATGTAGATCATATAAGTTCATATCTACATCAAAGCCTACTTCAGTCTTACTGAATTGAACGATTGTCTCTCCTATACCTTGGAGGATTTCTTCTAGATTTAATCTTAATTCTATTCCTGTTGAATTTATATTAAATCCTTGGATGATATTTATCATTTTTTCTATTGTGATATCCATTTCTTTTGATGCTGATAAATATGGTCCTATAAGTCCTTGTAGTTCTTCTATACTTGCTTTTATATTGATGTTTTTATAGCTGATATAGATTGTGTTTTGTAGGTACTTTATATTGACTTTGATTTTCTCTTTTTCATACGTTATGATTAGATTTGCTTCTGCCTTTACTTCTGTTCTAAAATCAATATATATTTCTCCACTTATTTGGATTCCTTCATAGATTCCTAATACTTCGATTGTGATATATTTATTTTTTATTATCTTTTGTAGTTCTTTTACATATTCTACAATTTGTTTAATTCCTTGTTCGTTTATTGTTACTTCTGGTACTTCAATCTCTTTTTCTTCTGTTTTAGAAATTCCAATTTTCATTTCTATTAAATCACTTGTTATTTTTCCTTCTAAATGATTGTTCATTGTCAATTGGAGTTGGATTTTCCCTAATCCTAATTGACTTAAATCTGCTGAAATTTGTTCTTCTGTGATTTGTATAGATTCTAGTATTTCTTTAATTTCTTCTTTTGTTAGTTTAATTTCTATTTTTGGTAATTCAATTTCTAAACTTTTTACGATTTCTTCTATTAAAGTTCCAATATTATTTTGATTGACTTGAATAGTTTGTCCCAATAGGCTTAAATAGATATTTTCTTCTATTACTACTATTCTTATGTCAATTTCATTTGTATTATAGTCTAGTTTTAGGTTTCCTTCTATTTGATATTTTCCTTCTTTATATATGAAGTCTATCTGTCCTTTGATTCCTAGATTATATTTTTCTATTCTTCCTTCAATATCCATTCTTATGGATTCTTTATTTACTAAGGACATTATATATTCAATTACTTTACTATATCCTTTGATACTACTAT
>JAIDKZ010000142.1:13983-16129 GCA_029051735.1 Anaeroplasmataceae bacterium
ATTTGCTTTCTTCTACTTCAATCAAATGATCAATTTGTGATAAGATGGAAATTTGAATACCATAGGATTCATTAATAAAATCAAAACCATTTTCAGAATCAGCAATCTTTACATCTATCTGGTTTATATCTTTGATGAACATAGATAAATCAAGACCAAATAATAATTCGTTTTCATTAATAGAAATATATTTTAAAATGTTTTCAAAATTTAACGTCATTAAAGTAGATAATATCTCATTGATATCCACATTTAAATCTAAATCCTCAGGAAGAGTTAAATTTGAATCTAGGATTTCTTTTGCTTGTTCTAAAGTTAGTTTAATTTTAATATTATGATAATCTAAATAAATAACTTCATTGTAATAAGTTATTCTAAATGACTCTTCTATGTCCAATTTTTTTAATATAAAATCTGCTTGAACTGCTAATTTTGAATTCCAATTTAAAAAAGCATTCATCGTAATATCAAAATCATTCCACTTAAAGTTGAAATTAATTCCTAATTCCTTATTTTTAATAATTTTTATTATATCATCAATAATAAACTTCAAATTTTTAGTATCATTATATTCTCCAGTTACATCTAAAAAAGTAGCATTTGGATTAGCAGACAATAAGACATCTACTTGTACATCATTACATTTGATGGATGCAGAAATAGAAATCAAATCCATTACTTGTCCTGATTCTTTAATTTTAAATTGAATAGGCAACTCTAATCCAAAAAGATGCAATACCATATCTATGGTAACCAAATCATTTTCTTTTGTAATTTGGGCAGCAGAAATTTCACTCATAATCAGATTGATATCAAATATGGAAGAAAAATCAGCTGACTCTGTAGTTGTTGTATCTTCTAAAATAGGAGCCAACAACTCCATAAATTCTTTTTGATTTAATTTAATTTTATTGGCACCAAAATCAATATAAACTGTATCATTTTGATATACAACTTGAAAATTACCAAATCTCACTTTTACACCAATTTGATTCAAGTCAGAAAGATTTAATGCCATCTGCCCAGAAATTTCATTTCCATTTACATCAATAGTTAAATCAAATTTCTTCTCTTCATTAGAACTTAATAAGGCTCCAGTAATATAAGAAAGTGGTGAATCTGGTTCAGAAGAAATTTCTCCATCTGCTGGCTGCATGTCCTTATATTGATCAAAAAATTGAATGGTAGAATCTTCTATTTTATAATTTTCATAATCAAAAATTTCTTCAATATTTGTTACACAATCCACAGGAATTGGTGCTACTTTTGGTGTAACCTTATATTTTTCCTTTGTATTTACCTTGTGAATTCTCCAGTTTGCATCAAATATATATTCAAGTTCTATAGAGGAAAAAGCAGGTTTACTCAAAGAAGATGCATTTGTCCAAACCTCTCTTGCATACCAAAATGGAGCAAAGTTCTCACCAGGATTTAAAGATAGAGTAATGGAATATAAGCCATTTTCCAATACTTTTATATCTGATAATTCTAAAATTGTTTCATTACAAATAATATATGCTGTTGATTGTGTTGGAAACCAACCATATCTTTGTTTATAAGTATCTTCCGTAATACATTCAGGTTCATCCATTTTCCATGTAAATGTTTCTCCATTTTTCGTTGCATAGTCTCTAAGAAGTACTCGATTATTTATAAAATACTTTTGCTTTCCTAAAGTGATAAGTCCTCCTGAATAGGTTTCTACAACCTGTTTGTCCTTATTTACTATACGTCGATTTAAAATCTCTTGGGTTTGCCCTACAGAAACTGCTGTTCCTCTAGTTGTAGATGAGAAGTTTTCTGCATGCTCTAATGTCCATAACATATATGCCATATTCATATATGAATCATAATCTGTTGGTAAAGAGCCATCTGTTGGAGCAGGCTCAGTATATGTTTTATACTTACTTTCATCAGCCCAAGTAATTGGATCTCTATGTGTTTGAGTGTAGAAATAAATTCCTACGCCGCCAACTAAAAGGACAAAGATAAATATAGATAAAAATATAATCTTTTTCTTCATATTTCTACACCCTCCTTTGTATACAAATATTCTACAGTATAGCATTATACTCCTTTTTTTAAAAAATGTCAAATTCATTTAACACTAAAGGCAATATAAGAGCCATCTGTTTATATAATATAT
>JAIDKZ010000143.1 GCA_029051735.1 Anaeroplasmataceae bacterium
AGAGATATTATCTAAAGCTTTTGTTTGGATTCCTTTTTTGGATGTATATGTCTTGGTGATATGTTCTAGTTTCATAGATTAAAACCTCCCAAAGTAACGCAAATATATGAAATATTTTAATATTTCAACCTTTTTCAACATTACTATATCCTTTTAAAAAAGAAAAAAATGTCGAATTAAGGAGAAACTTTTTAAAAAAATATGGTTGTTATAAAACAAAAGAAAAGTTATAATAAAAATAATTGAAGGAGATGATGAGATTATGAAAAAAATTTTGGCATGCATTGGATGTTTTTTTCTTTTTTTGTTTGTTTTTGCAAATCAAATGAACTCTTTTGCTGCATATGAACAAACAGAGTCTTTGTTAATTCGAGAAGAGGAGAAAAAGATTATAGCAGATGATCCATATACAAAGGGAGTAGATGATATAGTCAATATATCCTCAATATTAGGAACAACTACAGCTCAATTAATTGAAGAAGGATATAAATCTTTACATATTACAGTTAAGTTTAGAGCTAAAGAAATTGATGATGGGTATCAGGAAATCTATTTATATGATGGTGCTTCCTCTTCATCAAGAAAAATAAGTACTACGATTTTTGAGTTAACTCCAGGCAAAAAACAAACAAATTATTCTTATGAAGAACATTATTTAACATGCAAATTAAGTGAAATAAAAAGTGATATGGTTTGTATAAGATGGGGAGCACATGGCAAAGGAAATGATGATTGGCTTTGTGCTTCTGTAAGAGTATTATTAAGTGTAATCTAAAAAGAATAAAATGAAAATGTAATTATGTTTAATTGCATTTTTTAAATTTTAATACTAAATATTTCTTGACTATTTATAAAAAATAATGTATCATTATAATGTTGTAACATGCACCACATAGAACAGGTCTAAAATGATGAAAAATCTACCTTAATAGTGTGTCTTGAATAGAATAAGGAGGTAATATGACATGTATGCAATTGTAGAAACAGGCGGAAAGCAAATTCAAGTAGAAGTTGGCCAAGCAGTTTATGTTGAAAAACTAGATGTTGCTGAAGGTGAAACTTATACATTTGATAAGGTTTTATTTGTATCTGGTGAGGATAAGCCTTTAGTTGGTGCTCCATATGTAAAGGGTGCTACTGTAACTGCAAAATGTGAAAAACAAGGAAGAGGTAAGAAAATTGTTATTTTCAAATATCGTCCTAAGAAGCATTCTGCAACAAAGAAAGGTCATCGTCAATCATATACTAAATTAGTTGTTGAAGCTATTAATGCTTAATTATGACAACATATAATGTAGTTTATAAAGGAACTGATGCAACTATTGAAGTAAAAGGGCATGCAAATTTTGATGTATATGGATCAGATATTGTATGTGCTAGTATTTCAACGGCTTGTATTTATACCGCGAATTTAATCGAGAAATTAAATTTAAGTTACAACATTGTCGATTTAGTTTGTGAGGAAGGATACTTTCGCTTACAGGTGAAAACTAATGATTTTACTGCAAATGCTATTTTTGAAAATTTGGAGTATACATTAGAAGAGATTTCTAAGCAATATCCTAAATATTTACAATATAAGAAATAGGAGGATTAACTATGCTAAGTTTAAATTTACAATTATTTGCATCTAAAAAAGGTGTAGGTTCTACAAAAAATGGCCGTGATTCTGAAGCAAAGCGTTTAGGAGCAAAGGCAAGTGATGGTGAATATGTAACTGCTGGTTCAATTTTATATCGTCAAAGAGGTACTAAAATATTCCCAGGCAATAATGTTGGACGTGGTGGCGATGATACGTTATACACAAAGGTAACAGGTTTAGTTAAATTTGAGCGTAAGGGCCGCGATAAGAAGCAGGTTTCTGTTTATCCAGTAGCTGAGTAAAAAAAGAATGTACCCAAGGAGTCTTTGGGTACTTTTTATTTTTTAATTTCAGATTGGAGGGAAAAACAATGTTTGTTGATTTAGCAAAGATGGAAGTTGAAGCTGGAAAAGGTGGAGACGGAATTGTCGCATATAGA
This sequence comes from Anaeroplasmataceae bacterium, assembly GCA_029051735.1. GTDB lineage: Bacteria > Bacillota_I > Bacilli_A > Acholeplasmatales > Anaeroplasmataceae > Pelethenecus. The sequence continues at coordinate 2,022 of JAIDKZ010000143.1, forward strand.
AGAGAATTAAAAGTAGAACGAGGTGGTCCATTTGGTGGAAGTGGCGGTAATGGTGGTTCTATTATTTTTGTTGGTGATGAAGGACTATCTACTCTTCTAGATTTAAAATATAAAAAAGAATTAAAGGGAAATCCTGGTGAAAAGGGAAGAAATAAAGGTCAAACAGGAGCTTGTGCTGAGCATACCTATGTAAGAGTTCCAGTAGGTACTATCATTTATGATGAAAAAACGGGGCATGTGATTGGAGATATCACTTCTCATCATCAAGAAGTTGAAGTTTGCAAGGGAGGCCGTGGTGGTAGAGGAAACATGGCTTTTGCTACAGGAGTTTTAAAATGTCCTGATTTTTGTGAAAAAGGAGAACCTGGTCAAAAACGTTTGATTCGTTGTGAATTGAAAATACTAGCAGATTGTGGATTAGTAGGATTTCCTAGTGTTGGAAAATCGACTTTAATTGCTGCTGTATCTAAAGCAAGACCTAAGATTGCTGCTTATCATTTTACTACCATTGTTCCTAATTTAGGAATGGTAGAAGTACCAGATGGCAGAAGCTTTGTTATGGCTGACTTACCTGGTATTATTGAGGGCGCTCATAAAGGAGCAGGATTAGGATTACAATTTTTAAGACATATTGAGCGTTGTAGAGTTATAGTTCATATCATTGATATGGCAGCTATTGATGGAAGAGATCCTTATACAGATTATGTGACGATAAATCAGGAACTAGAAAATTATAAAATGAATTTAACAAAGCGTCCTATGATCATTGTTGCAAATAAGATGGATGATCCTCAAGCTAAGAATAATCTAAAAGAATTTAAAAAGAAAGTTTCTGAACCAATCATTGAAATTTCTGCATATACAAAATCTAATTTGGATGAGCTATTATATAAAATTGCAGATTTATTAGAGGTCACAAAGGAATTTTCTTTATTTGAAGAAGATGAGGACGCTGAGGTTGAGTATAATTTTGAAGAAGAAGAACCATTCTTCACCATTGAAAAACAATCTGATGGCATCTATAATGTTACTGGAACAAAATTGAAACGTTTATTTGATATGACTGATTTTGATTCTGATTATGGGCGCATGCGTTTTGCAAGACAACTTAGAACCTATGGATTAGATGATGCTTTAAGAAAGTTAGGAGTACAAAATGGAGATTCAGTTCGCATCTTTGATTTTGAGTTTGAGTTCATTGACTAACAAAGAAAAAATTATTTTCATTTTAGGTATTATAGAATGTATTATGTCTATTCTCACCTTCCTGCTTTATAAAATAGATAAAAAAAGAGCAAAAAAAAGACAATGGAGAATTAAGGAGGCTATCCTATTATTGTTTCCATGGCTCATGGGAGGAATTGGTGGATTTATGGGGATTTATACAGTAAGACATAAAACTCATCATTGGTATTTTCCTTTAAATAACATGTTGGCTTTAATCGCACAGGCTTCTTTATTTATAAGTTTATTGATTATTTTATAAATTTTAGTATGCAAGCAGAAGAAATACGCTTGTTGAATTGAAGATTTAAAGAGTAAAAAAAAGAGCGCTTCTAATGGAAAATATGAAATATATAATCAGACAAATCGTTTTTATCTTTCGCTTGTTTTCAAGAAATTTGAGGTGTTTCCTATATTGTTGGATCAATCAAATCCATCCCAAGGATATGTTTTGTGCTTTGAGTAAATTGTGTCAATCAGATTTTCACAATAACATATAACACGCTCTATTTTAACTTATGTGTAGTTTTTTTAAAATTAAATTGGAATTTGTAATTCCAATTTTTTTTGTAAAAAATAAGTAAAAATGCTATAATGAAGATAAGTAGGAAGTGATTTTATGAAGTATATTGTCATTATTGATCAAGGAACAACTTCAACTAGGGCGATTATTTATAATACATTAGGTGAAGTTCAATCTTCATCGCAGGAAGAATTTAAGCAAATTTATCCAAAACCTGGATATGTAGAACATGATCCAATTGATATCTTATCTAGTGTTAGAAGTGTAATCTCTACGGCTCTAACAAAAGCAAGAGTAAAGTACTCTCAAATTTTATGCTTAGGGATTACCAATCAAAGAGAAACTGTTATAGCTTGGGATAAGAACACTGGAGAACCTGTGTATAATGCTTTAGTATGGCAATGCAGAAGAACAAAAGAGCGATGTTTAGAATTGAAGAAAGCAGGATATACTGATTTAATTCAAAAGAAAACAGGACTAAAACTTGATTCCTATTTTTCAGCAAGCAAAATGGAATGGATTTTAAAAAATGTGAAACAATCCCAAGTTTTATTAAATGAACACCGTTTACTTGTTGGGACAGTAGATACTTATCTATTATGGCAGTTATCTGGTGGAAAAATATATAAAACTGATTATACAAATGCTTCACGTACAATGCTATATAATATACATGAATTATGTTGGGATCAAGAACTTTGCAACTTGTTTCATATTCCTATGGAAATCTTACCAGAAGTATGTCCTTCTAGTCATTTATATGGATATACAGATAAGGAAATGCTAGGATTTGAAGTGCCAATATCTAGTGTTGCAGGTGATCAGCAATCTTCTTTATTTGGACAGTGTTGTTTTGAAAAAGGAGACCTTAAGGTGACCTATGGTACAGGGTGTTTCCTTTTATTAAATACAGGCTCATCTGCACTTTATTCTAACAATGGATTAATAACAACTCTGAATTGTCAAACCACTGATATCCCATCCTATGCATTGGAGGGGAGTGTATTTGTTGGAGGCGCTGTAATTCAGTGGCTGCGTGATGAACTTAAATTGCTTTCAAAATCTTCTGATTCAGAAGAACTAGCACGTAGTGTGGATAATACAAATGGTGTTTATCTTGTTCCAGCATTTGTAGGACTTGGTGCTCCATACTGGGATTTTGAAGCAGAAGGATTGATTACTGGAATCACAAGGGGAACCAATCGTGCCCATATTGTAAGAGCCGCTTTAGAAAGTATTGCATATCAAGTTAATGATGTTACATTAGCAATGAGTAAAGACATGCATCAGGCAATTCAATTTATTAAAGTTGATGGTGGGGCATCAGAAAATGGTTTTTTAATGGAGTTTCAAGCTGATATTTCTAATGTCTCTATCCTTTGTCCTTTCCATAAGGAAGTGACTGCATTAGGTGCATTTTATTTAGCTGCTTTGCAACAAAAAATATATACGAGTCTTGAAGATATAAAACAAGTGAACCAAATAGAAAAAGTTTTTCCTTCTAAAATGGATGAAAAGAAGAGAAATGAACTTTTAAATGGTTGGAACAAAGCTATAAAAAAATCTCAAATATAAAAAAAGCCTTTTTAAAAAG
>JAIDKZ010000144.1 GCA_029051735.1 Anaeroplasmataceae bacterium
AATATAAGGAATTAAATAAGCCTTTTGAAATACATAGGAGAAGTGGTCTATTCTAATTTTTTCCTTTGTTTTTTCTGTTAATTTTTCTGTTTGAAATTCATAAGTACCTTCAAAGTTTTCTAGTAATCCAATCATAGAAAGAAGAGTACTTTTTCCACATCCTGACTTTCCCTTAATTGCAATAAAATCTTGTTCTAAAATAGTAATTTCAGTTTGTTCTAGAATTACATGATTTCCATATGCTTTTTTATCAATCTTTAAATTAATCATGAATCTGCCTCCATAAATTATAATTTAAATTTTTCTTGATTTGTTTTTTAACAATAAAAAGGATTGAAATTCCTTCTAATAACAAAGTACATAATATGCCAATTCCAATTAAAAATGCAAATTGATGAAGAATAATGCTCCACATCAGCAGGATTGCAAGAATAGAAGAAGGCATTGCAAGAATTGCTAAATTCATAAAATATTTCCAAAATAACTTCTTTTTAGATGCATAATAAATATGATTAATAATGATATCATCTTTTTGAGAGGAAATATAATATGCATAATAATTTCCTACAGCAATCGTAGTAAAAAGAATAGGAAGGATGCTTAAAATTACAAATAATTTCATTTGAAATTCATTATAATTAAAAAATACTTTTTTTAGATTTTTTCCTTCTTGACAGATTGAATTTGCCCAGGCTGTATTATACCAAGAAGAGTCAAGATTATTATGTTTTGGATAAGAAGTGTAGATAGCTAGGGTTACATCTTCAAATTCATCAGTAAGACATATATAAGGAAATTCCACATTTAAATCAAGAAAATAACTCTTGATGCTTTTATCTTTAAAATAATCTAAATAAGCTATTGAAGAAGTAGTTAAACTGGTTTGATTTGTTACAATTTTATTCTTTGGAAGATTAGTTTGATTCAATGGGAAAAATAAAATTGTAGTGTTATATAAAAATGGTAATCCATTTTTTATGGCTGCCTCATTTAAATAAATAATTGGCAAGTATTCTTCATCCACCTCAACATAGTCTATATAGTAGTAACAAGCATCCTTTTTTTGATCTTCACTATATCTTTTATCTACCTCGTTATAATTGTAACTATAAAAATAAGAATCATGAATAGAATCTGATAATTCTAATATAGGATATAATTGTTTAATCAAAATGAAAATTACTCCAAAAATAATTCCAATAAATAAGAAATTAATAAAAATAAAGGATATATGAATCATTTGCCTATTTTTCTTTGCATTTTGGTTCATTTATATTTTCCTCCCATAAGATAAATATAATTTTTAGAATTTTTTGCTATAGATATTTAATAAATTTTACACTTATAATTATACACAATTTGTTATTTTACAATTTCAAATTACAAAATTTGTCGAAACTAGTCAACACAAGAGTAAAAGTTAAAAAAAATGTAATATTTTTCAAAAAAATATACAAAAGAAGAAAAGTAAAAAAAGGATGGAACTTTTTATAGATTTGCGATATAATATTGTTTGGAATTAAGGAGTTAATAAAATGATGAAAAAAAGACCAGTTATGTTAATCATTATGGATGGTTATGGTATTGCCAAAGCATCAAATGGAAATGCAGTAAGTATAGCTAAGCATCCAAATTTAGATCGTATTTTTAGTGAATTTGATATGAAAACTTTAGATGCTAGTGGAGAAGCAGTAGGACTTCCAGAAGGTCAAATGGGAAATTCTGAAGTTGGACATATGAATATTGGTGCTGGTAGAATTGTTTGGCAATCTTTATCTCGTATTAATAATGCAATTAAAACAAAAGAATTGAATCAAAATGAAGCTATTGTAGAAGCAATAACAAGAGCAAAATCTACAAATAGAAAATTTCACATTTTTGGACTTTGTAGTGATGGAGGAGTGCATTCTCATACCTCTCACATTATAGCAATTGCAAAAATAGCTCATCAAATGGGAATTGAAAAAGTTTATTATCATGCTTTTTTAGATGGACGAGATGTGGCTCCAAAAAGTGCTAGTATTTATTTAAAGAAAATTATTGATGAAGGAAAGGTCATAGTTTCTACAGTTGGTGGTAGATATTATGGAATGGATCGAGATAAGAATTATGATCGTATTCAAGTAGCTTTTGATGCTATGACAAAGGCATCTGGGGAATTCTATTCTAATCCATTTGATGGCATTGAAGCATCTTATGCTAAAGATGTAACAGATGAGTTTATGGTTCCTTTTGTATGTGCAAAGGATGGTATGGTAGAAAGTGGTGATTCTGTTGTATTTGCTAACTTCAGACCTGATAGAGCAATTCAAATAGCAACATGTATTTCTAATCCAAATGGGATCGTATATAATGCTGAAAAGCCTTATCGTATGGATTTAACTCATGCTCCTAAGGATGTATTCTTTGTTTCTATGATGAAATATGCAGATTCTGTGAATGGACCATTAGCATTTGGATTACAAAAATTAGATAATTTATTTGGAGATGTTGTTTCCAAGGCAGGGCTAAAACAACTTCGTATTGCAGAAACAGAAAAATATGCTCATGTCACTTTCTTCTTTGATGGAGGTGCAGACCGAGAGATTGATGGCGCAGATCGTATTTTAGTCAACTCTCCTAAGGTAGCAACGTATGATTTGCAACCTCAAATGAGTGCTTATGAGGTATGTGATAAAGTTTGTGATGCAATCAAAAGTGAGAAATATGACGCTATTATATTGAATTTTGCAAACTGTGATATGGTTGGACATACTGGCGTAATTCCTGCTGCAGTAAAGGCAGTAGAGGCGGTAGATGAATGTGTTGGAAGATGTGTCTCTGCTTTAGATAAAGTTGGCGGTGTTGCATTAATTACAGCTGATCATGGAAATGCAGAAAAACTTTTAGATGAAGATGGAAAGCCTTTTACAGCACACACAACAAATGTAGTACCTGTTGTTGTTACAGATAAAAATATCAAATTAAGAGATGGTATTTTATCAGATATTGCACCTACTTTATTAGAGTTATTAGGTGTAGATATACCAAAAGAAATGACTTCAAAGTCATTGATCGTTCGGTAATATCTAGGAAACTAGTTATTATATAAATTTCATATTACTTCGGGGTTTGGTGAAATTCCATATCGGCGGTAATAGTCCGCGAGCATTATGCATGAATAGGTGTAATTCCTATACCGACAGTATAGTCTGGATGAAAGAAGTAATGTATAAATTAAATTCTTTTTAATTTGTAAATTATCCCCGTAGAAATATGGGGATATTTAATTTTTTAGAAAGAAGGATGAAAAAATGAAAAAAAATTTCTTTTCCGTAAAGCGAATGTGCTTTATTGGAATCTTTGCTGCATTATCTGTGATTTTTTATACAGTAGTGCCAAAGATAAAAATGCCTATATTCCCTACATTTCTAGAACTTAATTTTTCAATGATTCCTATTGTAATTTGTTCTTTTATGTTAGGGCCAATTGATGGAGGTATTTGTGTATTACTTCGGTTCTTAGTAAAATTGCCTATGAGTAATACGATGTGTGTTGGAGAAACTGCTGACCTATTGATAGGATTACCTGTTGCAGTCGTTGCAGGGATTATATATCATCATACAAAATGGAAGCACAAAGAGGTATGGGCATTTTTATTTGCTTTTCTAATTTGGGAGATTATGGGAGTTTTTACAAATGCTTTTATTAATATTCCATTTTATAAAGTGATGATTCCAGGAGGAATGAATGCGATTATTGGTGCATCTTCTGATGCATTTAATGTAATTAGTGGAGGTAAGATAGTAAATGTAACTGAAAAGAATTTTATGTTTTATTATTTGACTTGTGCAGTTATCCCATTTAACGCAATAATTTCTGGTATTGTTTTACTAATCACATGGCCAGTTCATAAAAGACTAAAGATTTTGTATAATCAAATTGGATATACAAAAGAAGAAACAGATATGGAATAGAAAAAAGACTGGTAGTAAAACGTTTTCTTAAAAAATGATTTTAAGATACTAGGAAATTTATATCAAAATATTGTATAATATTTGCGGTAGAAAAAATACTATAAAAAATAATATTTTAAGGAGATGTAAATTTTTATGCCATTTATTCAAAGCATTTATGCTAGAGAAGTTTTAGACTCACGTGGTAATCCAACTGTTGAGGTAGAAGTAGTTACAGAAAGTGGAGCATTTGGACGTGCTTTAGTACCTAGTGGTGCATCTACTGGTGAGCATGAAGCATTAGAATTACGTGATGGAGACAAATCACGTTATTTAGGAAAGGGAACTACAAAAGCTGTTGCAAATGTAAATGATATCATTGCACCTGCATTAATCGGCTATGATGTACGCTCTCAAGTTATAATTGATAAGAAAATGATTGAACTTGATGGTACAGATAATAAGGGTCATTTAGGTGCAAATGCAACTTTAGGTGTATCTATGGCTTGTGCTCGTGCAGCTGCAGATTATTATGGAATGCCTTTATATAATTATTTTGGTGGTTCAAACGCAAAGCAATTACCTTTACCTATGATGAACATTTTAAATGGTGGTGCTCATGCAGATTTCTGTATTGATTTCCAAGAAATTATGATTTTACCTGTTGGTGCTCCATCTTTAAAAGAAGCAGTACGTATGGGTGCAGAAGTATTCCATGCATTAAAGAAAATCTTAAAAGCAAACGGATATGTTACTAGTGTTGGTGATGAAGGTGGTTATGCCCCTAAATTAGGTTCTAACACTGAAGCTTTTGAGCGTGTTGTAGAAGCAATCAAGGCTGCTGGTTATGTTCCAGGAAAAGATATTTGTTTGGGTATTGATGTTGCAGCATCTGAATTCTATGATCAAAAGACAGGTATGTATACATTAAAGGCTGATAAGGGCGTATTTAATTCTAAGGATATGGTAGATAAATATTATGTACCTCTAACAGAAAAATTCCCTATTATTACAATTGAAGATGGTCTTGCTGAGGATGATTGGGAAGGATGGAAGTATTTAACTGAAAAGTTAGGTTCTAAAATTCAGCTTGTTGGTGATGACCTATTCGTTACAAACACAAAGCGTTTAGCAAAAGGTATTCAGATGGGTGTTGCAAACTCTATTTTAATTAAGGTTAACCAGATTGGTACTTTAACTGAAACTTTTGATGCAATTGAAATGGCAAAGCGTGCTGGATATACTGCAGTAGTTAGCCATAGATCAGGTGAAACTGAGGATACAACAATTGCTGATATCGTAGTAGGTTTAAATGCAGGTCAAATTAAGACTGGTTCTGCAAGCCGTACAGATAGAATTGCTAAGTATAATCAATTAATGCGTATTGAAGATGATCTAAATGGTCGTGGAGAATTCGCTGGTACAAGTGTATTTGCTGGTAAGGATTCTATTTACTGTATTAAGTAATTAAAAAAATTTAAACATTTAGGAGGAATAATCCTCCTTTTTGTTTCTTAAATAAAGGAGAAGAATATGGTTTCAACAAATGATTTAAAAAATGGTATGGTTATTGAATATGATGGAAAACTTATGCAAATTCTTGAATTTATGCATGTTTTACAAAATAAGGTTGCCTATGTTAGAGTAAAGATGAAGGATTTAAGAACAGGCACTGTTACTGAAACAGCATTAAAGGGAAGTGATTCAGCATTTAAGCGTTGTTATATAGAACGAAAGGAAATGCAATATATTTATAATACAGGTGAATCACTAGCTTTTATGGATATGGAGACTTATGATCAAATTGAAATTCCTGAGAAAAGACTTTCATGGGAACAAAAATTTATTTTAGAAGGATCTAATGTCAACATTACATTCTATAAAGGAGAAATTCTAGGAGTCAGTCTTCCAGATAAGGTAACATTAAAGATAACAGATACAACGCCAGCAGTCAAAGGTTCATCAACGGATCGTAAAAAAGCCATATTAGAAACTGGATTAGAATTAAATGTTCCTGCATTCTTAGAAATTGGTACAGAAATTATTGTTTCAACAATTGATGGTACCTATGTGTCTAGAGCATAATATGATTCAAAAACATAAAAAATTATGGTTTGTTCTTGGGAGCATCCTTTGTTTTCTGTTTTTTATCTTAGTTTGTGGCGCAATGTATGTGAACACATATTATCATGCAACAGATGAAGCAAAATTATCCTTGATTTCAACAGAAGAAGTAACAGTAGAAAAAAAGAAAAACGCCTATATTTTCAAACCTAGTGTATATGAGATGGGCATTATATTTTATCCTGGAGCAAAAGTAGAGGCTTCTGCTTATGCACCTTTGCTTCATATGCTTGCTCAAAATGGAATTTTATGTATTTTATGTGAAATGCCTTTTCGTTTAGCTGTTTTAAATATAAATGCAGCAAAACATTTTTATTCCCAATACGAAATAAAGAAATGGTATCTTGCAGGACATTCACTAGGCGGAGCTATGGCCTCCTCCTATCTTTCTAAACATTCTAATACATTTGAAGGTTTGATTTTACTTGCTGCATATTCAACATCAGACATATCTAATTTAAATTTAGAAGTATTTTCAATTTATGGAGAAAATGATCAAGTATTAGATAAAAAGAAATATGAAAAAAATCTAACAAAGTTACATAAAGATTTTAAAGAGTTTCAAATTGATGGTGGATGCCATGCTTATTTTGGTAATTATGGAAAACAACTTAAGGATGGAGAACCAACCATTTCAAATTTAGAACAAATCAAAATTACTGTAGATTATCTT
>JAIDKZ010000145.1 GCA_029051735.1 Anaeroplasmataceae bacterium
CTAAGCATTTCACCTTTTAAATTTAAAGCAATTTTATAACCATCTTTAGGAAGTAATTTTAAAAGTTTTTGTGCTTCTTTATCCTTTACTTGCTCCATTTCTTTATCTGAAGGATTGTCTCCAATCGCTTCATCATTCACCTTTAAAAATTCAATTTTACTATACTTAGAAAGACGCTTTGTGTACTCTTTTATAGCATCAACTAAATATTTTTCTTTGATGTTACCAACACTTAATATTGTTATTTTCATAACGCATACACCTTTGTAGCTACAGGTGAGGTAATGACAAAATCAATGCAAGTTGTATCAATTCCAATAGAATCCATAACTTTTTTTCGTGTCAACTCAATAATTTCAGATAAATTACATTCCTGAGAAATATGGGCATAAAAAACCAATTTTGTATTGTCGCCAAGAACATGAGCCAATGTAACAGCAGCATCCTCATTAGATAAATGTCCATGATCAGATAAAATCCTTTGCTTTAACGCATAAGTACGGTCAGATGACATCAAGATATAAGGATCATGATTAAATTCTAATACATAACAATCTGCATTAGCTATCGTAGGATATAATGCCTTATGCACATAACCTGTATCAGTTAAGTAAACAATGCTTTTTTCCTCAGATAATATCCTAAATCCCACTGGTTCTATCGCATCATGAAATACAGGCAATACATTTATAGTTGTCTCAGCTAATAAAATATCTGGGTAAAGTATAGAATTTTCCATCCTATTTAATAATATAATAGAACCATCTTTTAGCTTTTGAGATACAATAGCAGATAAAGTTGTGTTTCTTCCTTTTAAAATCGCTTGATAAGTTCCATTTGTCATATAACAAGTCAAATTGCTTTTTCTTAATACTGTACCTAATGAATGTATATGATCATCATGTTCATGAGTAATTAAAAGAGTGTTGATTTCCTCAAACCCAATACCAATGTTTAAAAGTTCCAAATCAATCGATTTTTTGCTAATGCCTACATCTATTAATATTTTATGTTTTTTTGTCTCAACATAACAACAATTTCCTGTTGAGCCACTTGCTAAAACCTTGATTCTCATAAAAACACCTCAAACATTAAGAATTATATCATATTATGAAAATATATGCAAAAAAAGCCGCTCAAACGGCTAAAAAAGATTTTAAGGAAGCCTTATGCTAACCAAGCTGCACCAATAATGACAAGTAAAATAAATAATACTAGAATTAATGCATATCCATATTCATTAGATCCGCAGTTCGCCATAGATGTTGCACCTCCTTTCCTTTCTACTAATATATTATGAAATAATATAAAATAATTTAGTTTGTTTTGCCTATTTCCCCAATATTTTCAATGTTTCCTTAACTTGAATCTTGAAATTTACATCCTTTAGTGTTATTATATAAAATGCTATGATTTAAATTTTTAATAAAAAGGAGTTATTATCACTATGTTTAAACGTTTAAATTTAAAATCACGAAGATTGTTCCTCGTCATTGCATTCTTCGTTTTACTTATATCCCTTTCCTCCTGTAAATCAGCAGGAAATCCAATTGGCAAATTGGACAAAGATGCCACATATGCATCTGTAGGAAATTATACCGTTTCCAAAGGAGAATTATGGAACGAATTAAAGTGGAATGCCAATTCTGTTTTAACTGATAAGATTACTGAAGTTGTAATGAAAGATTACTTGACTAAAGTTGAGTTAATTATGGATAAAAATTACAGTGATCTTACAGATGAAGAGAAAAAACAATTTGGAGATACATTTACAAATGACGATTATGATGTATTAAAGAAAAGATATGAAGAAAGTCTTGAAAATTATGTAATTAATGACATTTATGGTTTCAACTTTTCTACAGAAAGCAGTTATGATTCTATAGAAGATTTAGAAGAATACACCGCTAAAAAATTAATTCTTAAATATCAAGACAAAGTTTATTCTAATTACAAAGTAGAAAGTATAAATGGAAAAACAGTTGAAAACTTCTGTAAAGAAGCTTTAACAAATCGAAACAATTATCTTATCATAGCAAGCCTACCAGAATTAAAAAATACATATTATCTTTCTTTAGCGAAAGAGTTATTAGCTTATGATGTTCTGGAAGAGAAAATTAAAGAGGCTTATGACAATCGTGATAAAGACAATGAAGATGATTTAGGATATTTCACTCAGTCTGAATATACCTCAAAATTTAAATCTAAATTCGCTAATCAAGGAAATCTAAATATGATATTAATTCACTTTTCCACTGAAGCAGAGTATACTTCTACTCTACGTGCGTTTGGATTAAAAGAATTTGAAGGATCTCTTGTATTCATTCCAAAACCTGATTCAGCAAAAAATTTCTCTGATTATTGCAATTATTATGATGATTTAACTACATCTGATTTAAGAGTTCCTGGTACTTATGTACGCTTAAATACTCTAGCTATCGCAGAAATCTATATTCAAATGTACAATTATCTTTATGGTGGATATCGTAATATGATTACTTGTACAAAATCATATGAAGATAAATTCAATCAAGTTGAAAATTTAATTGAAATTACTGCAGATATCAAAGATCGTACAAGTGCAATTGCTGTTCAAGGTAAGGAAAAGGAAGAATTTGAAAAAATAGTTACAAATCTTAAAATATGGGATGACAGCTTAGATTCAATAGATACAATCTATACTAGAGAAGAAATTGATAAGATTGATAGTTCCTTTGCAAATTATTTATATGAAACATTGTCTTTACCTTTTGAAAATGAAAACGCTGAAGATAATGACAGTGTATGTTATTCTACATCTGTACAAACCTATAATAGTTCTTATTGGATTGCATTTAAATTTACTCAAGAGGATGATCCATATGCTGATATTTATAATAAAAATACAGTAGATGATGATTTATATGCTAGCATAGCAGAAAATGCAGAATTAAAATCCAAAATAGAAGCTGAAATGAAGAAAGACAAGATTACTTCTTCTGCTATTGATGAAGCAGTAAATGAACGTAAGGAAGAAGTTTCTGTTAAAATTTATGATGAAGCATTAGAAATTTCTTATGCTGCAAGTAATACAGGATATTCTAAAACATATGGTAAAGCTCCAAATAGTAATGTTATTGCAACTTTAAAATATAAAGGTAAAACTTGGAACATCAATATTATTGAAGATCTTGAAGATAAAAAAGCATTAACAGGTGGTGTTTTTAATATTTTAGAAACACAAAATGGTATCACTACTGCTATAGATATCTTAAGTAGAAAAGTGGTTAAAGATACTAAAGCATATGAAGAAACAAAATCTGAAATTGAAGACTATAAAGAAACAATTGAATATGTATTAGCTGCTTTTGCAAATGATTATTATGCTTCTAGTGGTTATTCTTCTACAATTGGTAAATATAACTTTATGATGCTTTATTTCCACACTGCTAACATTAATGAAATTGTGAATAATGTATATCGTGTTAATGGTGCTTCTTCAAAACTTCTAACTAACTATAATTCAGATAAATTACTAGGATTCTTTAAGAATTATGCAGATGAAATTTATAAAAACTATTTCTCAATTAGTGGAAAGAAGCTTGTAGTTTATTTAGATGTTAATGATGATTCTGAAAGAGATACATTAGATACATGGACTCCTGAACAGAAAAACCTTGCTCAAGAGTTAATTCGTAAAATTTATAATGAAGTTGCTTCTACTACCGGATCACATGATACAGCAATCACAAATATAGTAAAAGAGATTAATGAATCTGCAAGAGCAGTATTTGAAGAAAATCCAATAGCTCCAGAAAATAAATGGGCAAAATATCGTAAAATTGGTTTAAACGTTGCTTTTGAAGATGTATCTGCTACAAATAGTTCAACAGATATTGACTTTAAATTAAAAGAAAGAATGCTAGAAGTTTATAAATCTTCTTCTTACAGTATTAATCAAACTGCACCAACAGAATATCTAGAGGATGTTAGAGGGAATAATACAATTTTAGAAACTGAAGATGGATATAACCTATTATTAATAACTTCTGCTGATTTCCATACTTCTGCTGAGTTTAAAGCAGAAGATGATCCACTAAAATTCTTTGAAAATATTTCTGTTTATTATAATGAAGAATATCACCAAATTGGAAGTGTATATAATGAAGATAAACAGTTAACTCTTGAACAAATCCGATTATATGTTTTAGAGTATGTAACTACTTCTTCTTCTAGTTTATCTCCATCTGCAATTTCTACTGCAATTACAAATTTCTTATCTCCAGTGGTTACTAGATACACATCTACTGAGACTCAAAGAGAAATCTTAATTTACTTCATTGAACAAAAATCAGGTTCTAATTCAACAATTGAATTTGCAGATGATAATAATGCAAGATATAAAACAATACTTGATATCAATCATAGAACTACTGATGATTATGTAGAGGTTTATATGGAAGAAGATCCTACTGGAACTTTAAATACATATTCTAATTGGTGGAATGATATTGAACAAATTGTAAGTGAAATACTATTAACAGAAGGAGAAAGCAAATAATGAAAAAATTTAAAAAATTATTCTTAATGACTATTGCATTATTATTTGTTGTTACACTCGCTTCTTGTAAAAATAAGGAAGTAAGAAATACTTCTATTCCTATGGGAAACTTAGATACTTCTATTGCTATTGCAGCTAGTGGTAATCATACCATCCAAAATGGTTTATACTATACAAGACTACGTGCTTCAAATTATAATTTAGTAGATTCTAAAATTAAAGAAAAGCTTTTTGCCAAAGAAATAGAATTAGTAAAAAGTAGAATTAACTTATCAAACAATATAGTGACAGATGAGGAAGAGGACTTATTTGACTCTTATGCAACTGATATCTATGGTACTGCTACTGCTAAATCTATAAAAAAATTAACAGATGATGAAAAAGAAACTGCAATTCAAAAATATATTGACTCTTGCAGCAATAAAGGTATTTTCATTACAAAAGAAGATTGTGATGAAAGTAATTATTCTTTTGAACTACGTAATGGCGTTGAAAAAATCGTATTTAAAAGAATTCCAGAAGAAATTATCCAAAATAAGCTTTTAAATCTAGCAATTAATGAAGCTACTAAAACTGAGTTGGAGGAATTAGTATTAAAAGAAAAAATTGAAGATGAAGATGGCAAACTAGTTAATAACTCTCAATTTATTTCTGATGATGCAATACGTTCTTCTTACGAATCAACTTTAAAAACTTATGGTACATATCGTGCTATAATTATACAGTTTAATAATTTAACAGAAGCAAGAGAAACAATTGACAAAGTAGAGAAAACAATTAGTTTAACTCAAGAAAATGCTTTAAAATTCTATACTAGTTTATATAATACTTATTATAATTATCGTCCACAACTTACAGCTGATAATCCTTGGATAGTAGATCCAAACAATGCTTCTAAGAATGTATTTGTTGTAGATCAATATAAAGATGAATTATCTGATATTTCTTCTTCTATTAAGGATTTGGTTATTGGTACATTAGATGAGGATGGAGCATATATTTCAGAACCATTTAATGTGAATAATAAATATGTAATGGTTTATCGTGGACAAACTGAACTTTCTGTAAATAAAGAATACAATATAACTCCTTATAATGAACAAATCAAATGGGATAAACTTTCAGGCACTTTATCTGAAGACAATTTAGAGAAAGTTAAAACTGTTATTCGTGATAATTTAATTAAAAATAGAATTTCAACATATAGTTCTACTATTATATCTGAACGTATAAAAGATGCTAAAATTGAAATTTATGACCCTTATTTTGAATATCAATTTAAAGCTGCAAATGGTGATAATTATGATGTAATTAAACCATCTGCTTTCAACAATGATAAAATATTTAGTATTACTTATACTCCTAAAGGACAATCTACTGAAGTAACTGCAGATTATTCAGTAAGTGACTTTTATGCTGATGCTACAAAAGAAACTGGTTTAATTAATATAATTGAATTGTTAAAATATGAATATGTTTATGATATTCATACAAAGTTTGTTGAAAAAGATGACATTGAAGATATGAAAAAATCTTTAAATGATGCTGTCTCTTCTTTCAAGAAGAATAAAATGGCTGCTTATCCTTCTGCAATTGGAGAAGCTACATACCTTTTAACAACAACTGGATATACTACTGTAGAAGATGCTTTAAAGTATAATAAGATTGCAAGTTCTGCACTATCTAGTTATTTAACTCAAACTGTTTTTGATGAATGGGCAACAGAAGACCATAAAATCGATACAACAAAGCTTAATGCTTTAGAGAATATCTTAAAAGCAGGAAATGATAATTATTCTTCTTTATTCTCTATTAACATTGATCATATGTTAATTTATATTGATGATAATGGAGATGGAAATCCAGATGATCCTGAAGATTTCTTAAGAAACTTTAATGAAACTGAAAAGAACAACTTCTATACTGCTTTAAATGAACTTGCTACTGCAATTTACAATGAAGCAAATTGTGAAGAACTTACAAAATCAAATGATTTAATGGAAATATTAGAATATATCGTTGGCGCATATAGCCGCAATGAAAGATTATATTCAAATAAAGATGTCACATGGAATAAATATAAATCATATAATTTCTTATTAAGAGTTGAGTCTCTTTCTACAAATGGCGATACTACTCAAAGCAATGTTGGTAACTATGTTAAAGACTTTGGTGACTACATAAAGGCTTTATATAAGAAAGCTATTGATGAAAAATTAGATGTAAAAGATGATGAACCAGTCTTCTATTTCCTTGAGAGTGGGGAAGATGCTCCTACAAAGAAAGAAGATTTATGTGCAACAGAATTTGGATTCCATATGATTGTTGTAAATAAAGTTGATAAACCTTCTACAACTAAGAATTCTGCTTCTAGCGATTCTAATGGATATCAAAAGGATTTCAGCCTATTGTTAAATGAAATGGATCCAGATACTACAGATGATAATATCTATGTTATGGTTGAAGATTTATATAATGAAAATGAAACAGAAGCAACTATGAATCAGTTGTTTACATACTATGTTCAATTACAAAAAGGCATTACTTCTACTTTTGACTCAACATTAAGAGATACAATGAGTTCTATGTTTACTGATGCGATAACACGTTATACTTCTTCTGATTTCCAAAATTACCTATTATTTGATGCTTTAAATATCACAACTCAAAATGCTACTTTAGAAAAACAATTAGCAAATTATAAGGGTTATTTAAAGAGAACTTCACAAAGTTATGATAAAGAAGATAAATTCAATACTTGGTATGAGGATACAGTAAACTGGACTAGACCTTATTCAGAGTAAAAAAAAAGCTCAATTATAAAATTGAGCTTTTTTTATTTAAATATAATTGTAAGTACAAGCCAGTGGTCTTCTATGGATGCAGTAATCTTTCCATCATTCAATTCTACAAATTGTCTTACAATGGATAGTCCTGCACCCCCAGCGGATTTTCTAGCATTTTCTAAAGTAGTATAACGATCAAATATTTTTGCTAAACCTACAGAATCTAAATTAGGAGCTGGATTTGAAAAAATAATTCTGCCTGTCATTGTTAATGTAACCTTAACTTTATGTTCCCCATATTTAATCATATTATAAATCAAATTATCAAAAATACGAACTAACATTTCTTTATTTACTTTGCGATATATCTTAACAGGAGTAATATCAATATGCGGTTCAATTTGATTTGCTTGGAAAAGTGCATAATAGTTCAGCATTGCATTTTCTAATTCTTGATTTAAACAGAGTACTTCTTTTTCTACTGGTCCCTGATCCTTTTGATATAAATAATCAAACAATTGCTCAGATAAATAAATTAAATCCTTTGTTCTAGTTTTAATTATCTGTAAAGATTGTTTTTGGTTTTCAGTTAAATCTTCTTGATCTAAAAGCTCTGTGTATCCTAATATGGCAGTTAAAGGGGTTCTAATATCATGTATGATATTGGTTATTGACTTTTGAAGTTCATAGTTTCCATTTTGATATTTCAATTCTTTTTCTCTAATATTTGCTAAGCAGGTATTGATTTCTTCTACCATGGAAACCACATCCTGATCACAGGAAGAAATTGAAATCTTGGCATTCGTTTCTTTTGTACTTATTTCTTTAAACTCTTTTTTTATTTCACGATAGGAAAGTTTTAAAACATATACCTTGATAATTAAAGCTATAAAAAGTATACTCAAAATTATGCCTATAACTATGAACCAAAACGAATGCATCACTGCTTCCTCCTTTTATTTTAAATCTTTTCTTGAGAAAATGAATATGCCAAAGCCTGTAAATATAATTGCAATCATACTTAAAACTACAGAAAGTATTGTTTGATTCAAAGGAATTCCTATAAGAACTGCAAAAGGTTGTGAGGTTGGCAAAATATATAGTAATCCTTTGTATATACTCCTCTCCAAATCACTTGGATAATTTGGATTAAGCTTATGAATCACTTCTGTTTCTTGAGTTATTGTATTAATTTGATAATAATCAATATATTCTGGTATTGTAAATTTGTGTAAAAAGTAAACAACTAAAATTAAAAGAACAAATACAATAAAAACATTAATTATAGAAGTAATCAAACGATTAGAACATATAAAGGAAGTAAAGGTAAATATAGATATCATGGCTATAATTGTTAAACTTTGTGATAAAAGCCATGAACATATTGTCATACCAGAAACATTAGGAACACCTAGCAATGGAATTCCAATACTACATAGAATCAAATAGTATAGCATATACATACTCAATCCTATAAATAGAAGAAATATCCAGTATGTTAAATAAATTTTATACCTTTCTGTACCTATCATAATCTTATTTCTGATTGTTCCATCAGCATATTCTACTCCAATATAAGCACTGACCAAAAGAGGAAATAATATGCTAATGTAACACATATGCTGATGAAACAAAATGTTTATTGATTTATCTTTTAGATAACTGAAAATAATAACAAATAATGTAACTGCAACAAATAACAACAAGGATCCATAAAATAATTTATCTTTTTTAAGACGATAGAATAAAGAATGAAATAATCGAATCATTTTCTTTCTCCTCCTAATAAATTCATATAATAAGTTTCTAAAGATTCCTCATATTCTGTATAATCTTCAATTCTACAATCCCTTTTATCTAATTCAAGAACTAATGAAGATAGATTATAATTATCAAAAATAGTGAAACTAGCATCTGGATTTACTTCATAGGAAATATTATTTTCTTCAGCATACTGAACAAATGCTGAAGAATTAGAAACTTTAACATTCATTTTTTTCTTTAAAAATTGATTTAATTTTTCTGAACTTACCTCTCTTACAATCTTTCCTTGATTTAAAAATCCATAATCTGTTGCTATCTTAGATAATTCATCTAAATAATGACTAGAAATTAAAATCGTAATCCCTTTTTCATGGTTAAGTTTTAAAATTAACTCTCGCATTTCTATAATTCCTTCAGGATCCAATCCATTAATTGGCTCATCTAGAATTAAGAAATCAGGATTTGAAGCAAGAGAAATCGCAATTCCTAAGCGTTGTTTCATTCCTAAAGAAAAATGCTTTACCTTTTTTACCCCTACATTTTTTAATCCAACCAATTCTAAAAGAATATCAATATCTTTCCCTGTTGGTAAGCCACAAACTTTTTTCTGAATTAACAAATTGTCCCTAGCAGTCATATTCATATAAATTGATGGAGATTCTATAATTGCTGCCATCCTTCTTCGAGATAATGTCATACCTTTTTCAAAATGAGAAGTTCCATATAAAACATACTCTCCGCTCGTTGGACTTTGTAATCCGCTTATTATACGAATAAGCGTAGTCTTTCCAGCACCATTTTTACCTATCAGTCCATAAATGGCACCTTTTTTAATTGTCATGGTCACATCATCTAAAACCTTAAAATTATGATATTTTTTTTCTAAATGCGTGACTTTTAATACATAATTTTCCATGTTTTCTCCTTATAATGAATTTGTAGTTTGATTTTATCTTTTCTAAAATTTCTAACTACATACAGGAATATATCAAAGAAAAGTAAATTTTCCTGTTAAGAAAAGGTTAAAATTATGTTAAGATTTATTTGAGACGATAGCCAATTCCCCAAATAGCTTCTATATATTCTTGTTCTGTTATTTTTCTTATTTTTTTTCGTATATTACTGATATGTACTTTCAATGTATTCTCATCTCCATCTGGAGTTTCTAGGCAAATTAAATCAAGTAATTTTGATTTTGAAAGAATCTGAGAAGAATTCAGCATGAGTTGCTTCAAAATTGAAAACTCTGTTTTAGTAAGACTAATACTATCATTTTTGACTGTTAAAGTATACTGCATACAATCTAACACAAGATCCTTATATTCTAAGTTCTTTGTTTTTATATTTGGCTCTCGTAATTGAACTGCAACTCTGGCAAGTAACTCCTCATTATGAAATGGTTTAATCATATAATCCCTTGCACCTTCAAGTAAAGTTTGTACTTTATCATCAATTTTTGTTTTTGCACTAATGACAATGATTGGTGTAGATGAATATCTTCTTATAATCTCTTCTCCACAAATACCTGGAAGCATTAAATCTAATAAAATTAAATCATAAGAATATTTTTCTAACAATAATAATGCCTCTGTACCTGAGTAAGCATCAGAAACCATATACTTTTTATCTAACAGTTGCTTAATTAAATTGTGAATATCCATATCATCTTCTACTATTAATATTTTCTTCATTATTAAAACACTTCCTCTTATTTGCTATTATACCAAAAATTAAACAAAATAAAAGAGCTATAAAGCATTCATCCTTTACAGATATCATTTCTTCATAGCTTGATAAATAATTTTATTCTTCTTCATTGATTAAATTGAAATTCATATAATTTTTAGTTGCATTAAATAAAGGATAAAAAATAAATGCACTTAATAAACAAGTAATTGCTGATGTGATTGCTAAACTTGGAATACCACTAATCGCATAGGCATAAGCTCCATCAAAGCTTGTATACTTAGAATCTATCCAGTAATATAATAAAGCTTTAATATAAATTTCACCAAAGATGTTAAATATTATACCAAATGAAGTTGCAGATAAAGCAATTTTTGAAATCGTATTTAGCTTATGATCAAAAATTAAAACTAAAACAAATAATAGTGTAACTAAACCTAAAAAAATTGGGATGGTAAAATGAATATTTATATGCTTCCCCATCATATCCATTCCACCAACTGCACATCCAAAAATGGATAATCCAAAAAGGACAAGAAAAACAACCATACAAATTGAATTTAAGATTCTAGGATTCCATTTTCTTTTGTAAAATAAACGAAAGGCAACACCAACAATGACTCCCATTCCAAATTTTAATATGAGTGTACGAAGTACGCCTACACTAAATCCACCATAATAGATAATATCTGAAATTCCCATTCCCAATGCACCTGAAATTCCACCAATCATTCCCCCACACAATAAGGATGCCATAATGCATATAAAATTCCCTAGATGGATCATTCCAACAGGAAGCTGTATTTTAATGTAAACACCAACAAAGCATAACGCAGAAAATATTGCGGTTAATACCATCTTATACAAAAGCTGATTATGATTTTTCAAAAGAACCACTCTCCTTTGGTTATTTATTAAACCATTAATCTGAATCTTTTACAATAACCAGTTTTGAAATAAAAAAAGGTACCAGAGGTACCTACATTTTAAATAAAGATAGCGCAAGCTTATGCTTGTTATAATCAATATCAATGACATGAACATGAACTTCATCACCAACTGCAAGCACATCAGAAGGGTGATTGATTTTCTCCATTGCCATTTTAGAGATATGAATTAGACCATCATATTTTACACCACAATCCACAAATACACCAAAATCAACAACGTTACGAACTACACCATCCAGTTCATCCCCTATTTTAACGTCTTCAAAGTGCATTATATCGCTTCTTAGCTTTAACCCTGGATAACTTTCCCTTATATCCCTTAAAGGCGTTACAAAGGCATCTAAAATGTCATTAAGCGTATATGCATCAATTCCAACTTCTTTTTGAAGCTTCAAACAATCTAAATGTTCTACTGCTTCTTTCATTTGTGGAGTTCCTAAATCTTGAACAGATAGGTTCATCATAGCTAGCAATTCTAAAGCCTTGTCATAGCTCTCTGGATGAATTGCAGTCATATCTAAAGGATTTTTTCCTTCTAATATTCTTAAAAACCCTACACATTGTTCATATGTTTTAGGCCCAAGTTTACTCACTTTCTTCAAATCCTCACGACTCAAAAATTTATCATTTTTCTCTCGATAATCAATAATATTTTTTGCAACCCCTTTTGAAAGTCCTGAAACATAACTCAATAGGGATGGAGAACAGGTGTTTAAGTTTACTCCTACCTTGTTTACCGCATCTACAACAACTTCTTCTAATGATTTAGAAAGTTTATTTTGTGCAACATCATGCTGATATTGACCAACACCAATTGACTTTGGCTCTATTTTTACCAATTCTGCAAGAGGGTCTTGAATTCTTCTTGCAATTGATATTGCAGAACGTTGTTCAACAGACAAATCAGGAAATTCTTCCATTGCTAAAGGTGAGGCAGAATATACTGACGCTCCTGCTTCGCTGACTACTACGTATTTAGCATTTAAATGATTTTCTTGAATTACTTCAGCAATAAAACTTTCTGTTTCTCTAGATGCAGTACCATTTCCAATTGCGATAATTTCTACATTATATCGAGTTACCAAATCTAAAATTGTTTTCTTGGATTTTTCTAATACTTTTGGATCTACTATGGCTCCCTTTGATTTTTCGTTTGGATAAATAACTCCAATTTCTAAAACTTTAGAATTAGGAGATATTACAGCAAGCTTACATCCTGTTCTAAAAGCCGGATCCACTCCTAATACCACATGTCCTTTCATGGGAGCTTGTAATAGTAAGTTCTTTAAATTAATTGAGAAAATGTGAATTGCTTGTTCTTCTGCCTTGTCACTTAAAACTGAGCGAATTTCTCTTTCAATTGAAGGAGAAATTAAGCGCTTATAAGCATCTTCAATAGAGGATATTAATTCTTCATTAAAGATAGACATCTTATTATGTGTCAAATTATAACGAATATATTCAACATCTCGTTCAGGCTGTAACTCTACAGAAACACTAATTACATCCTCTGCCTCAGCACGATTCAAAGCTAAAATACGATGAGGCTTTATAAAAGCAACACGTTCTGAAGCCTCATAATAATTTTTATACTTTTCTTCTGGATCCAAATCATTATTTTTCTTTTTAGAACGAATTGTTCCATACTTTAAGGATGCCTCACGTATATGCTTACGAAACTCTGCATTATCAGAAATCTTCTCTGCAACAATATACTTTGCCTGTTCAATAGCAAATTCAGGAGTTGGAACCTTCTCATTTACATACTGACTTGCAATTTCCATTTTATCTCCTTTTGGTAAAAGAGAAAGCATAATCTCTGCAAGTGGTTCTAATCCTAAAGCGATCGCAGCAGTCGCCTTTGTTTTCTTTTTTTCTTTATATGGACGATATAAATCCTCTACCTCAACCAACTTAGAAGCATTTAAGATTTCATTCTTTAAATCCTCTGTCATTAATCCTTTTTCTTCTATTAAACGAATCACATCATCTTTGCGTTTTTGTAAGGATAATCCATACTGATACTCTTCATCTATTACACGAATTTGTTCTTCATCTAATCCACCAGTAGCTTCTTTTCTATACCTTGCAATGAAGGCGACTGTTTTTTCATCTTCTAATAGTTCTAAAACAGCTTTCACTTGTTTAATACTTACATTTAGACGTTTGGCAATATCATTTAATAATTGTTCATTCATAATTTTACTCCTTTAATGAAAATAGAAAGCCTTCTTAAGAAGGCTATTTTTGATTATTCAAAAAGACTATCAATATATTGATTTGCATATGGAATAGATGAAGTATATACCTCATTTATATCACTAATTGAAATTTTATGAGAAACTTCATTAATCTCAATTTTATCCTTAAACTGATCTTCATGAAGATAAATAAATGTAGGTTCAAAATAAACAGTATCTTCACTACCCAAAGCTCCAAAAGCAGAATCAGTCAAAATTCCAGCGTTTACTGCACTATCAACACGAACATCAACGATATATAATGCAACACTATTCTCTTCCTTCTTGTTTGCTTCATTTACTTTATTTTGTAAATCTGCAAGACGAGTAATTAGCTTTTCATAAGTTTCATTATAATTCTTCTCATCCTTTTCATCTGCATAAAATGCACTTCCATCATATGCAAAAATGAAAATATCTCTTGCACCACCATCTTTAATATATCTTGCAATGGTCTGATAGTTTTCTTTTGTAAACTGAACAGTTATCTCTGGGTTACTTGTTTGAATATCTCCTGTAAAATATATTTTATCTGAAACATATTCTGTTTTCTTATTTCCATAATATAATCCTAATCCTAGTCCAAGACCAGCACCAAGAAGTGCTAAAAAAACGAATATTGCAATCAGCCATTTTTTATTGAACTTATTTTCTTTTTTTTGATTCTTCGTACTTACACGAGAAACCTTTCTAACAGCTCTAGCCAAATCCAATTCCTCCTCTGTTAAAATAGTCTAATATATTATAAAATAAAACCATCAAAATATCAAGAAAAAACACTAATTTTATTAATTTCATTTACTATTATTTGATATTTCTTAATCCATATTCTAGATAAACATTCTTTATATTAAAATATTTCAATTGAAGAAAAATTATATGTTGAATTACTCTAAAGATACATACTGAATAAACTCTTGTATTGCTTCATTAGAATCAAAGAAAAGTTCCTCTTTCAATTCATTTGTTAATAGGTTCCTTTTTATCATACATTCTATTATATATTTTCTGTGAAAAGAATCATAACTATGAGAATATGCATAAAAAAGAATTTGATCTGGATATTCCTTTCTTGTATGGTCCATGAAATCAATTGTTCTAAATAGCAATTGGGTTGATGGTCGATCATAATGAAAAGAAAACCGAACTTTTTGATAGGCTTCTTCTATTTTCTTTTTATATTTAATCTTATAATTTTGCATCAGCATTAGTAAACCATGGCATAAAGTTTTTTTTGATTCTATTAATTTTAGGCCTAGTTCCTCAACTCTCTTGGATTTAAAACGTGATAAGGAAAAGTAGATTTCCTCTGTTATCTCTTCATCATATTTGCCAATCATTTTAAAAAATAATTCTTCTACATATCTTTGATTGAAAGAATCATCAGAAAATTGAATTTCTTTTATGTTCTCCTTGATAGATTTTAAGTCCCTTGTTTTTTGTAAATATAATTGTGCTTTTTCAAAATCTTTTATAGATAAACAATGAAAAACATTTTGTTTTGCTTGTTTTCTTTCTTTAACAATATTTAAGAATTCATGAAAACTTGGTGCGTTTTTGCCTGTATGTAAACGATGATGATGTTTTCTATTAGAATGAATATCAATTTGACCTTTATATTTAATATTTACACAAGAAAAAATAAAATTAGCCAAATTCGTTTGGTCTAAATCAAAAGATATAAGATCAGCAAATATTTTTTTCACTCCATCAATTCCACATACATCATCTATTGCAAAACAAACACATTCAAAACATAAATATTTTTTGTCTGTCCATCTTCCATAAGATAGCAAATGCCTATAGTATTGCCAAAGAATATCTTTTATGGAATGAAGTTTCTCCTCTAAGTAAAAACAAACAAGTAAATCTAAATACTGGCATAACAAAGATACAGAAATATGTTTTGTGGTAAAAAGTCTATTCTGAATCTCTTTTAAAAAATTTTCTTTATTTTGGTATACACAAATTAAATCATATAAATATTTTCCTTTAGACTCTTCTACATAAGAATAAGACATATCATGCAAGCAAGCATACATCAATGCTTCTTTATAGGCCTCCTTATCTTCTGCTTGATAAAGCTCTATATGTGCTGAACCTAAGCCCTTTTTCATTTTTTTAATAAAATCTTTTTTCATTTTACATCTCCAATATATGAACTTAACTTCATTATACCACAGAAAACAAAAAGAGGATACCCCTTTCAATAGAGATACCCAAAATTTTTATTTACGCTAAGGTAATACTTGAAGCTATATCTG
>JAIDKZ010000146.1 GCA_029051735.1 Anaeroplasmataceae bacterium
TTTTCTATGCTTGCAACATAATACTTTAAATTCATAATTACAAACCTCCAAGACATATATTGTATTATAACATAAATTTACAAAAAAGAGGTTGATGAAATGAAAAAAAAATTAACAAATATAGAAGTTATCTTGATAATAGGCTTTATCATTAAAATTTTAGGTTTAATTTATAAAATTTTATTGACTCGTATTCTCACAATAGAAGGTATGAGAATCATGTCATTGATATTTCCTACTTTAAGTTTAGTTTTATGTATATCAAGCTTATCCATATCAACTGTAGTAAATCAAAATATAGCAGCTAAACTAAACTCTTCAAAGACAATTATAAAGTCTGCCTTTAATATTACCTTTATCTCTTCATCTATTACTTCTATTATTTTATTGTTTTCTTTTCCAATATATAAAATAATATACCAGACGAGTTTTGTTTATTATCCACTTTTGATTTGTATCCCCTTAATATACTTATCAAATACATCAGGTCTTTTAAAAGGTTATTTAGAAGCAAATAACAATTTTAAAGTAACCTATATTTCTAACTTCTTTGAACAAATTTCAAAATTTTTTATGACCTTTTTTCTTTTGCTTATTTTTAATAAACAAAGTTTAGAATTTAAAATTATTTTATGCTTTCTCGCTCTTATGTTATCAGAGGTAATTTCATTTATCTACATCTTAAGCAAAGTGAAAAGAAAAAGGAAATTTAGAACCATTAATGTACCTACAAATGGATATGAAAAAAATATATTAAAGCAAGCTATGCCTTTAACTTTTGAACAATTAATCATGACAATTACTGGGTATTTAGAGCCTCTTCTATTTTACTATTCCATTGGAAAAACTGGAGTAGATTTATACTCAGCAACCTTATATTATACTAAAGTAACATCTTACGCAATTCCACTTCTTATATTTGCTCACTTTGGAGTTGTAAGTATTGCAAAATTTACATTTCCTAAAATAACCAAAAATATAAATAATGAAACAAATTTAAAGGCTATATTAAATAAATCATTTTTCTTATGTATTATTATTGCCACTTTTAATTTAGTTATTTCCTCATTCTATGCTAAAGAAACTTTATATCTTATGTATAAAGATTCCTCTGCTTATGCTATTGTACAAGGACTTGCAATATTTTATTTCGTTTTCTATTTTAATCCAATATTTGTTGTAACACTTCAATCCTTTAAAAAAGAAAAAAGACTTTTAGCTACCTCAATTATAACCTCAATTGTAACTCTAAGTCTTATTGCAATATTAACTTATTTCTATTCTTTCTCAGGTTTTCTTTATAGCATAATTATAGGAAATCTTCTACGCTTCGTCCTATTATTCATTCAAACACAGAATTTGATTCATTTTAGACCAAATTATAAAAAAGCAATACCACTTCTACTTATACTAATAGGGTATTATCTGTTGAATTTTTATTTTCGGAGTTTGTCTCTTTTAATTCTCTCAACACTAATTTGTGGCCTTTTAGCATTTCTCCTTTACCTTTATTTCTTTGGTAATAAAACAAAATGTTCCTATGCAATGAAGCATAAATGATTGTTTTATAATTGAGATTATATTTATTGATTTCATTTTTAAAATCCTCTATATCATAACGCAAAAGAGTAATGCTTTCCTTAATAATACTGCCACTAATAATTACAGGAAGCTTAACTTCATTAAATCGATCTTTCCTAAAAATAGATAAAGTTCCATTTGTTTCTAAAATAGCAAGTTTTATCTCATCCATATCCATAATATGTTCTAATCTCATTTGGGAAATCAAGTCATCTATGGTATAATGTTCTTTCTTCATGTTTTTTATCAGCAACTTTCCATCTAAAACGATTGTCGTTGGAGAGCCATCAATTAAGTTTCTAAAGAAAGATCTTTTCAGCAATAAAATACTTAAAAGTTTCTGTAAAACAACTAAAACAAACACACATAGATAACTTGGTAAAACAAAAGCATCATTATCAATACCCAAAGAAGCAATATCTGCAATAATTAAAAGCACAACTAAATCAAAAATCGAAAGTTCTCCCACTTCTCTTTTTCCAAGAATACGCAGTGCTACAATCAAAATAATATATACTGCAGTTATTTTCAATAATAAAATCCCATAGTTCACAAAAATCACCATACATATTTTGAACATAAGTTTAACATATTATGCATATATAGTAATGGTGAAGACAATGAAAAATAAACTTAGAAGTGGAATTAAAATTTATATTACAATTGCAGTATTTCTTTTTGTAGTAACAGGAATTTATACCATGTATATTGCCAAGACAACAAATAATATCAACCCAATTGTGAAACTTGTACTAACTGGATTACTCTATTTGCTAATTGGCTTTGCCTTTGGAAATGCTGTCCATAAAAAAGGATTATTGGTAGGACTTCTTGCAGGAGTAGTTCATCTATCCTTAATTAAGCTCATTAATTTTTTAGCAACTGGAAATTTCAACATCAATATTTTTTTAGTTCTTATTTCCATTCTTTTGGCAATGGTAGGCGGAATGCTTGGCGTGAATCTGAAGAAATTATTTTAAAATTAGAAAACTTATGATAAAATAAGCAAAGAAGGTGATATATGATGAAACCACTTGCTTATCGAATCAGACCAAAAACGTTTGATGATATTGTTGGACAGGATCATTTGGTTGGTCCTAAGGGTGTTATTCGAAGAATGATAGCAGACAAAAAGCTTTTCTCTATGATCTTATATGGGCCAGCAGGATGTGGGAAAACCTCTATCGCAGAGATTATAGCAAGCTATTATGCACTCAATTCCTTTAGTTTTAATGCTTCTATTGATAATAAAGCTAAACTCAAAGAAATTGCAGAAGCTGCTAAATTATATGATAACACCCTTTTAATCATTGATGAAATTCATCGAATGAAAAAAGATGTTCAAGATTTTTTACTTCCTTATGTAGAAATGGGCTCTTTAACCATTGTTGGACTGACCACAGAGAATCCCTATCGCTCTATCAACCCAGCAATTCGCTCTAGAACTCATATCTATCGTTTAAATGAGATTACTAAATCTGATATAATTTATCTGCTAGAAAAAACCATTCAAGCAGAACAAATGAAACCAATTTCAAAAGATATTTTAAATTATATTGCAGTTGTTTCTTCTTGTGAAGTTCGCTCAAGCTTAAATATGCTTGAAGTAGCAAACATGCTTGATGAGGAGGAACGGACTTTAGAAAATGTAAGAAGTTTAATTGGTAAAAAAAGTTTTGCTATTGATGAGGAAGGAGAAGCCTATTATGATATTGCTTCTGCAATGATAAAATCCATTCGAGGAAGCGATCCTGATGCTGCACTTCATTACCTTGCTAGACTTTTAAAATCAGAGGACTTACAATTCATCACTAGACGTTTAATGATTTTAGCCTATGAAGACATTGGACTAGGTAATCCAAATGCAGGACCTAGAGTTTATGCAGCTTGTCATGCAGCTTTAGAAATTGGCCTTCCAGAAGCTAGAATACCACTTGGTTATGCTGTAATTGATTTGGCAACATCCCCTAAAAGCAATTCTGCTTATCTTGCAATTAATGAAGCAATGGAAGATTTAGAAAATTTAACATCCATGCAAATTCCCCCTCACATCCTAAATAAAGAACTAAAAAGTGGGATATTTGATAATAAATATCCTCATGATGTTAAGCAGGGT
>JAIDKZ010000147.1 GCA_029051735.1 Anaeroplasmataceae bacterium
ATATAGAGGATTATATTTTGGTAGAACAAAATACTAAATTAATCATTGAAAAGAATATTAAAATGAAAATATTAGATTGTTCTAATGATAGTACTATTGAGATGATGATCAATGAAGATGCTGATGTAGAATATCAGATTTTGAATTCAAAAAATTCAAAACGCTTCATTCAGTGTAAAGGCAAAATAAACATTACGCAAATATCATTAGAACCTACAGTAGAGGAATTAAACCTTATTCTACAAAGTCCAAACGCAGATGCAAAAGTTGAACTTTTGTCTTTAGGAAATGCTTTCTCTCAAGTTTTTAAACAATCCATATGGCATAATCAAAAAAATACAATTTCTAATATTTCAAATTTTGGTGTTGCAATCAATAAAGCTAGTATTTTATTTGATACTACAGGTAAAATAGATAAAGGAATGGCAAAATCAAAATGTAGTCAGTTGTCTAAAGGGATTGTCATGGATGATACTTCAAGTATTACATCAAAACCTATTTTATTGATTGATGAATATGATGTTATTGCTAACCATGGAGCATCAATTGGAAAAATGTCAGATGAAAGTTTATTTTATTTGATGAGTAGAGGTTTAACCAAACAGGAGGCTTTTTTGTTGATTTTAGAAGGAATAATTGGCCCTTTTGTACAAAAAATATTTGATGAAGGATTAAAGAATTCTATCAACCAGAAATTAGAACAATGGATTAAGAGGTGATGATACATGCTTAATGTTGCAAAGCAAAGAAAAGATTTTCCAGTTCTTAGGGAAAATCCAAATCTCGCTTATTTAGATAATGCCGCTTCAACACTGAAACCGGATTGTGTAATAGATGAGGTTGATGCTTATTACAGGAAGCTTGGTGTAAATGTTCATAGAGGAGTATATAAACTGAGCTATCTAGCAACAGATGCCTATGAAGAGGCTCGTAATAAAATTGCTAATTTTATTCATGCGGATTTTGAAGAAATTGTATTTACTAGAGGAGCCTCAAGTGCACTTAATTTAGTTGCTTTAAGTTATGGTATGTCTAATTTAGGACCAGATGATGAGGTCATTACAACAGAATTAGAGCATCATTCTAATATGATGCCTTGGTTAAATGTATGTGAAAAAACAGGGGCTAAGTTAAAATATGTTCCTTTGAATGAAGAAGGAAGAATAACTGTAGATGCTTTTCAATCTGTTTTAACATCTAAAACAAAAGTAGTGGCGATAACTTATGTATCTAATGTTATGGGGTATATTACACCAATAGAAGAGATAATTCAGTTAGCACATTCTGTAGGAGCCATTGTATGCCTTGATGGGGCTCAAGCAGTTCCTCATATGCCTATTGATGTAAAAAAATTAGATTGTGATTTTTTAGCTTTTTCTGGACATAAACTATGTGGACCTACAGGTATTGGCGTTTTATATGGCAAAATAAAGCTTTTGTCTAAAATGTCTCCTGTTGAATTTGGTGGAGACATGGCAGATGATGTGAATCTTTTTGATATGACATTTAAAGATGCTCCCTATCGATTTGAAACGGGAACTCCAATTATTGCTGAGGCAATTGGTCTTGGAAAAGCATGTGAATACGTGGAAAATATTGGATTAGAAGAAATTGGGAAATATGAATATTTTTTAAAACAAAAAGCTATTGAAGGTTTGAAAAAGATTCCAAACATTGTTATTTACAATGAAAGTGCAGAAACTGGTATTATTGCATTCAATATAAAGGGTGTCCATCCACATGATGCAGCCAGTGTATTTGATAACAATGATGTATGCATTAGAGCTGGACATCATTGTGCACAACTGATTACAAAATGGTTAGATACAGTAGGAACAATAAGGGCATCATTTTATTTTTATAATACATTAGATGATGTTGAAAAATTTGT
The DNA here is from genome assembly GCA_029051735.1 of Anaeroplasmataceae bacterium. Taxonomy (GTDB): domain Bacteria; phylum Bacillota_I; class Bacilli_A; order Acholeplasmatales; family Anaeroplasmataceae; genus Pelethenecus. Next base: position 1,892 of record JAIDKZ010000147.1, read on the forward strand.
TCAAAGTGTGAAAGAGGCTATGGAATTTTTTAGTTCTATTTAGGAGGTGCTCTATATGGATTTAAATACATTATATCGAACAGTTATTATGGATCATTATAAAAACCCAAAGAACAAGGGATTGAAAAATACAGATCCCTATCATTTGGTACATTTGACTAATCCAAGCTGTGGAGATGATTTACGTGTTGAAATAATAGTAGATGGTGGAAAAGTAGTTGATGTTCGGCAAGATGGTAAAGGATGTTCTATTTGTTTATCTTCCGCTTCTGTAATGAGTGAACTTTTAAAGGGAAAAACGGTAGAAGAAGCTCATGATTTGATTGAAAGTTTTTATTCAATGGTTAAAGGAGAAGAACTTTCAGATGAGGACAAGCTTGAAGAGGCAATTGCCTATAAAGGAGTTCGTGATTTTCCTGCTCGAATTAAATGTGCAACTTTAGCTTGGAAATGTGTAGAAAAAGCAATTGATGAGGTAGAGCATCATGAGTAATACGAAAATTGATGAAATCATTGGTGATTATAAATATGGTTTTAAAACGGATGCAAAGGCTGTTTTAACCAGTGGAAAAGGTTTATCCAAAAAGGTTGTTGAATTTATTTCAAAGGCAAAAAATGAACCTGAATGGATGCGTGAATTTCGTTTAAAATCCTATGATGCTTTTTTGAATTTGAATAATCCCAATTGGGGGCCTGATTTAACTGGCATAGATTTTAATGACTATACCTATTACATCAAATCAACAGAGAAAACAGAAAAAAGCTGGGATGATGTTCCTGATAAAATAAAAGACACGTTTGAGAAGTTAGGAATTCCTGAAGCAGAAGCAAAATATTTAGCAGGTTCCTCAACTCAGTTTGAATCAGAAGTGGTTTATCATAATAACTTAAAGGAATTAGATGAACTTGGTGTAATTTTTTGTGACACAGATACAGCACTAAGATGTTATTCAGATTTGATGAAGCAATTCTTTGGTAAACTTGTTCCATATACTGATAATAAATATGCCGCATTGAATTCAGCAGTTTGGAGTGGTGGTTCTTTTATTTATGTTCCTAAGGGAGTTAAATTAAAGAAACCTGTTCAATCTTATTTCAGAATTAATTCAGAACGTATGGGACAGTTTGAACGAACTTTGATTATTGTGGATGATGATGCAGACATTCATTATGTTGAAGGTTGTACAGCACCACAGTATTCTAAGGATTCTTTACATGCAGCTGTTGTTGAAATATTTGTTGGAAAAAGAGCACATTGCCGATATTCAACAGTACAAAATTGGTCTAACAACATTGTCAATTTAGTTACAAAAAGAGCAATTGTAGATGATGAAGGACATATGGAATGGATTGATGGTAATGTTGGTGCAGGTTTAAATATGAAATATCCTGCTTGTGTTTTAAAGGGAAGAAATAGTAAGGGAACTACAGTATCCATTGCTTTTGCTGCTGAAAATCAAATTCAAGACACAGGTGCAAAGATGATTCATTTAGGGGAAAATTCAAGTTCAACAATTATTTCTAAATCCATTTGCCGTGGGGGTGGCAAGGTTAATTACCGAGGAACTGCATCTTGTGGAGCAAAAGCTTTAGGAGCAAGATCTCATATTGAATGTGATACTTTGATTTTAGATGAAAAATCAACTTCAGATACTATACCTACCAATGTTGGAAAAAATAGTGATATGTTTATAGAACATGAAGCTACTGTATCTAAAGTTAATGAAGAACAGTTATTTTATTTGATGAGTAGAGGTTTAACAGAAGCAGAAGCTACAGAAATGATTGTTATGGGATTTATTGAACCTTTTTCAAAAGAACTTCCAATGGAATATGCCGTTGAATTAAATCGTCTTATTAAACTTGAAATGACAGACTCTATTGGTTAATAAAAAATTATAGCTATGTAAGTAAAAAAACACCAAATACAAAAAGGTATCTGGTGTTTTTTTACTTATAAGAAATCATCCATGATTTTTTTGAAACAAGTTGGAACGCTCAATTCCATTTGAATCTGTTTGGGAGAATAAGAAGGAAAATCATTTATACTATTTACATAAACAAGATAACTTTTCATATACCATATTTGATGAGTAAAGACATGTTTGTGTTCCTTAAGTGATAAAATATTTTTCCCGCTAAAGCCAAGTTCTTCAATATAATCCAATGCATCATTAGAAGTTATAAAACGGTCAATTAGAAAAGGGGATGGCATATCCTTTAAAACATTATCTTTTTTAGGTAATAGAATATAGGTTTTTCCATCTGTGATAAATAAGCAAGTATATTCCAATATTTTTTGTGCTTTTTTCTTTTGTTTTACTGGATAGGAAAATTGTGTTCCCATTTGAAAAGCTTTACATGTTTTATGAATAGGACATTGATTACATTTGGTTATTTTAGGCATACAAATTGTTGCTCCTAATTCCATAAGGCTTTCATTAAATAGCCCACTTTGATTAGGTATAATTTTTTCAATTTCGCCTTTAAAATATTGTTTGGTTGATTCTTTCATAATATCTTTATCACAGCATAAGTATCGTGTTAAAACACGTAACACATTTCCATCTACAGCTGCGTATTTTTGATTATACGCTCTAGATAGGACTGCTCCACAAGTATAACTTCCAACTCCTGGTAATTTGATTGCATCACTATAGTTCTTTGGAAATGTTTGATTGTACTTATCTACAATTTCTATAGCACATTTTTTTAAATTGCGTGCTCTAGAATAATATCCCAATCCCTCCCATAATTTCATAAGGAGTGTATCACTACAGTTGGCTAATGCTTTAAAATCAGGAAGTTCCTGCATAAAACGCTGATAATATGGTTTGACAGCTTCAACCCTAGTTTGTTGCAGCATAATTTCACTTACAAGGATAGCATAGGCAGAAGTGTTTTTTCTCCATTCTAAATCTCTTTTATTCTGATTAAACCATTCTAATAATGGAAATACAATTTCTTTCATAATTTCAACCTTCTAAGATATTTTATCTGAAAAATATTATATCATACTTTTTATTTTAAAAAAGATTTTTATTTTATTAGGGATGTTTCATTTGGGAAATCACTTTTACATTTATATAAAAGATGATATAATAAATTAGTAAAAAATTTAAGAATGGAGGACATTATGAAAGATTTATTTTATATTTTAAAGTATATAAAATACTATAAAAAAGACTTTATCATTGCAATTGGATTAATTATTTTTGAAACTATTTTTGAACTTATTATTCCTTTTTTAATGAAGGATATTATAGATAAAGGAATTAAAAATTCAGATATGAATCAGATTATAATTTCTGGTTCTTTCATCATTGGATGTGCAATTATATCTTTAATTACTGGACATTTTTATGCAAAGTATAATGCAAGATTAGTCACAAATTTTTCTTACCATTTAAGGCAAGAAGTATTTTCTAAAATACAAAGTTTCTCTTTTTCTAATTTAGATCATTTTAGAACCTCCTCTTTAGTTACTAGAACAACAAATGATGTTATGATTATGCAAAATACACTTGTAGGAGGATTAAGACCTTTGTGTCGATCTCCTTTGATGCTTTTTATGGGAATTGGGCTATCGTTTGTAATGGCACCAAAGATTGCTTGGATTTTTGTGATTTCTGTTCCTGTTTTAGGAATCATTTTATTTTCTATTATACGATACACAGCTCCTAAATATAGTGTATTACAAGAGAATATAGATGATTTAAATAGGGTAGTACGTGAAAATGTTACCGCAATCCGAACTGTGAAGGCTTATGTAAGAGAAGATTATGAAATAGAGAAATTTAATCAAGCAAATGAACAGGTTATGCATACGACTAAGAAAACTTTTCGTATTGCCCAGTTAAATACCCCTTCCTTTCAGCTTGTTTTATATACAGTAACTGTACTCATTTTAACATTTGGAGCAATGTTGGTTCATAATCAAGAATTAGAGGTTGGCAGTTTATCTGCACTTTTGTCTTATATTTTGCAGGTGGTAAATTCTTTGATGATGATTTCAAATGTCTTTCTATTAGTTAATCGCTCTTTTGCCTCTGCCAAACGATTAAAAGAGGTATTAGAAGAACAATCTGACATTACTTCTCAAGAAAATGCAATAAAAGAAATATTAGCTGGAGAAATTGAATTTAAGGATGTTTCTTTTAAATATTTAAGTGGCACAGGAGAAAATGTATTATCTCATATTAATTTACATATATCCTCTGGTGAAAGTATTGGTATATTAGGAGGAACTGGTTCAGCTAAATCAACATTAGTATCATTGATTTTAAGATTATATGATGTTACTGAGGGAGAGGTTTTGATTAATGGTATAAATGTAAATGAGTATGATTTAGTTTCTTTGCGAGATGCTGTTTCTATTGTGTTACAAAAGAATGTTTTATTTAGTGGAACAATTAAAGAAAATCTTCTATGGAGAAACAAGAATGCAACAGATGAAGAAATTAATAAAGCTTGTGAAATTGCCTGTGCAGATGAATTCATCCATCATCTTCCTCATGGGTTAGAATATGATTTAGGACAGGGAGGAGTAAATGTTTCTGGTGGTCAGAAGCAAAGACTATGTATTGCACGAGCATTACTAAAAAAACCTAAAGTAATTATTTTTGATGATTCTACTTCAGCATGTGATATGGAAACAGAAAGAAAAATCACAAAGGCAATCCGTAATTTAAGGGATACAACCAATATTATTATTGCTCAAAGAATTAGCTCTGTGATGGAAGCGGATCGAATTATTATTTTAGATGAGGGTAAAATTCTTGCAATAGGTACTCATCAAGAATTATTGGAGAGCAATGAAATTTATCAGGAACTTTATCACCAACAGTTAGGAGGTGTTTTATAATGCCACCAGTTGTTTCTGTAAAAAGACCAGATCATTTGAAAAAGACAATTAAAAAGCTATTATCTTATATGGGAAGACATAAAGTTTTATTAGTTTTAGTAGCAGTTTTAGTTACATTATCTGCTAGTGCTAATTTATTAGGTACATATATGTTTAGACCTATTATTGACACATATACTAAGGATCCTGCTTATGAAAAATTGTGGCAGGCAGTAGCAATAGAAGGAAGTATTTATGCAGTGGGAGTATTGTCAACTTTGGGTTATTCACAAATCATGATTCGTCTTTCCCAAAAAATTATTTATGAGATGAGAAGAGATATGTTTGCTCACATGGAGCAATTGCCTTTATCTTATTTTGATGCCAAAACGCATGGTCAAATTATGAGCAATTATACAAATGATATTGACACTTTAAGTGATGCTTTAAATAATGCATTTGCAATGTTGATATCTAATTTTATACAGATTATAGGATTAATTGCTTTAATATTTGTTTTGAACTGGTTTTTGTCTATTGTGTGTGTGATATTTTATATTCTAATGTTTTCCTATATCTTTTATGCTTCAAAAAAGTCTAAGAAAGCATTTGGCAGGCAACAGCAAGTTCTTGGAAATGTCAATGGATTTGTAGAAGAGATGATCTCTGGTCAAAAGGTTGTTCAGGTTTTTAACCATGAACAGGAGAATATAGAAAAATTTAAAATAGAGAATGAAAAGTTAAAGGAATCAGGATTCCAGGCTTTAAAATATACAATGTCTATGATTCCAATGGTTGTTTCTATATCTTATATTAACTACGCTATTGTGGCAATATTAGGGGGACTTATTGCTTTAGGACACCTTCCTTTTATCACCTTTTCCTTAGGTGGTATGGCATCGTATCTTGTTTTTGTTAGACAGGCGGCAATGCCCATCAATCAATTTACCCAACAGTCAAATTTACTACTTAATGGTTTAGCTGGTGCAGAACGCTTGTTTTTAATGTTAGATGAAGAAGTAGAACTGGATATGGGAGATGTAGAATTGGTTAAGACAACAAGTTGTACAGCACCAGTGTGGACATGGCAAGTAAAAGAGGATTCTTTTGTTCCTTTAAAAGGAGATGTACGTTTTTTAGATGTTGATTTTTCTTATCATAAGAATAAAAAAATACTAAAGAAATTAAATTTATATGCTAAACCTGGACAAAAGATTGCCTTTGTAGGGGCAACAGGTGCTGGAAAAACGACTATCACAAATTTAATTAATCGTTTCTATGAAATAGAGGCTGGTACAATTTTATATGATGGTATAGATATTAGGGATATTAAGAAAAAGGATTTAAGACATTCTTTAGCTATTGTTTTACAAGATACCCATTTATTTACTGGTACGATTAAGGATAATATACGTTATGGAAGATTAGATGCTACAGATGAGGAAATAATTGATGCTGCAAAACTTGCCAATGCGGATGGTTTTATAAAAAGATTACCTCATGGTTATGAGACTATGGTTGTAGCAGATGGTGGTAATTTAAGTCAAGGACAATGCCAGCTATTAAGTATTGCTAGAGCCGCCATTGCAGATACTCCGGTTTTAATTTTAGATGAAGCGACTTCATCAATTGATACAAGAACAGAACGATTGGTTCAGGATGGAATGGATAATTTAATGAAGGGAAGAACTGTATTTGTAATTGCTCACAGGCTTTCTACAGTTAGAAATTCTGATGCAATCATGGTATTAGATCATGGGAAGATTATGGAACGAGGAAATCATGAGGACTTGCTGATGCAAAAAGGAATTTATTATCAGCTTTATACTGGTAAGCTAGAACTAGAATAAGGATTATATAATTGAAAAATAATCATTTTAGGAGTATAATTAAATTAAATATAGGAGGGTAAAGAAACTATGGCTAATACAAAAGTAGAAATTAATATTGCAACTGTAGCCAGTAAAGAAGTTTATATTATTGGTTCTTGTATGGCTCTTGGAAACTGGAATCCAGAGAAGGCTGTGAAGTTAGAGTATTTAGAGGATAAAAATGTTTTTCATTTGTCTAAACTTCTTCCAGAAGGACAATTAATTGAATTTAAGGTTTTAGCAGATAAAACCTGGGATTCTGTTGAAAAGGGTTGGTATGAAGAAGAAGTTGAAAATCATATTTTAACTCCACATAAAGGACTTGTCGTTTCTTTAGAAATCCCAAGATTTCAAGGAAAATAAATCGTTTCTTTTAAAACAGGAAAGTTTTTTACTTTCCTGTTTTTTTAGGTCTAAAGTAAAAGATTTCTCCATATACTATATTGTAGGAGTATACATAATTTATGGAGGAATATATGAGAAAAATAAGAGTAGTACAATATGGTTGTGGTAAGATGTCTAAATATACGTTACGCTATTTACATGAGAAAGGTGCTGAAATTGTAGGAGCAATTGATGTAAATCCTGCAATCGTTGGACAAGATGTTGGTGATTATGCAGAACTGGGATTAAAAACAGGTGTTTTAATTGAGTCTGATGCTGACTATGTACTAGACTCCTGTGATGCAGATGTAGCCATTGTAACGTTATTTAGTTTTGTATCAGATATTTTTGATGCATGTAAAAAATGTTTAAGTAGAGGGATTAATGTAATTACAACCTGTGAAGAAGCTATCTATCCTTGGACAACTGCAGCAAAACTAACCAATGAATTGGATTTACTTGCTAAACAAAATGGATGTACCATTACAGGATCTGGAATGCAGGATATCTTTTGGATTAATATGGTTGGAATGGTTTGTGGAGGCACCCATCGTATACAGAAGATTAAAGGGGCTTATAGTTACAATGTAGAGGATTATGGATTGGCACTTGCTGAAGCACATGGTTGTGGTCTTACGAAAGAAGAATTTGAAAAAACATTGGCTCATCCAACGGAAGTTATTCCTTCTTATGCGTGGAATGCTACAGAAGCAATTGTCTCAAAACTTGGATTGACCATACGTTCAATTTCTCAAAAAAATGTGGCATATTGTATTGATAAGGATTTGTATAGTTCAACCTTAGGGAAAACAATTCCAGCAGGAAATTGTATTGGTATGTCAGCTGTGGTGACTGTAGAAACTCATCAAGGCATCACGATTGAAGAAGAGACGATTGGAAAGGTATATGATCAAAATGATGGTGATATGTGTGACTGGGAGATTACGGGCGAACCAAATGTCAAATTCAAAGTAGAAAAGCCTGCGACTGTGGAGCATACTTGTGCAACGATTGTAAATCGCATTCCAAGCTTACTTTTGGCTGAACCAGGATTTGTCACTTGTGAAAATCTTGAAGAAATTGGATATTTAACTTATCCATTATCTTTTTATTTAGATTAATTTAGAAAAGACATGATGATCATGTCTTTTTGCTTTTAATTTTTTAAAAATGTGATAAACTATTATTGTGGGTGATTTTTGATGAAAAATAAGGAATTAGTAGAACTTTTAATTCAAAAAAACTATAAAATATCTTGTGCAGAAAGTTGTACAGGTGGTATGCTTGCTTCAACCATTGTGGATGTACCAGCAGCATCACAGGTCATCGATATGTCTTTTGTTACTTATGCTAATGAAGCAAAAGTAAAACTGGTAGATGTGTTAGAAAGTACAATAGAAACTTATGGGGTTGTCAGTGAAGAAGTTGCAAGAGAGATGGCCTTTGGTTGTGCTAAAAAAGCTAATGCCCAAATTGGTGTTGGAATATCTGGCATTGCAGGGCCTACAGGTGCGACAAAGACAAAGCCGATTGGCATGGTTTGTTTTGGATTTTTTATAAACGGAAAGTTATATAGTGAAACAAAACTTTTTGGCAGTATAGGTAGAATGGATGTTCGTTTGGCTTCTGTTGATTTTGTATTAGATTTTTTATTAAATAAATTAAAGAACTAATCTAAAGAATTTTCTTTAGATTTTTCTTTTTTTTGTCGAAATATAAATGAATTTATGATAGAATAGATAAAATTAGGAAAAGAGGGATTATATGAAACCAATTTTAATTACGATAGCTGGAGGTACAGCAAGTGGAAAAACAACGGTTGTGCATGAAATTATAGAGCATTTTGATTCTAAAGATGTTATGGTGATCTGCCAAGATAATTACTACAAGTCACAGGATGAAATGACTTTAGAAGATCGTAAAAAGACCAACTATGATCATCCAAATTCTTTTGATATGGATTTATTATATGAGGATTTAACCAAACTATTAACAGGACATACAATATATTCTCCAGTCTATGACTTTAAAGAACATACTAGAAAGAAATTAGAAGCAAATGAAATCGCACCTACAAAAGTTATTATTTTAGAAGGTATTTTGGCCTTATATGACAAAAGAATTCGTGACATTAGTAATATTTTAATTTATGTAGAGTCTGACCCAGATATTCGTTTTATTAGAAGATTGAAAAGAGATATTAACGAAAGAGGAAGAGATATGAATAGTGTTATTCTTCAATATTTGAGTACAGTTAAGCCAATGTATGATGAATACATCGCTCCTACAAAACGATTTGCAGATATTATTATTCCTAATGATACAAAGCATGATGTAGCAATAGAGGTTCTAGCAGCTAAGATAAAAGATATTATAAAGTAATAAGTATAGCAACAAAATCATAATAATGCATTTTTTATGTCCTTTTTAAAAAATGCATTTTATTTTGGTTTCTATCTATGTTTTATATTTAGTAAAGATTATTTTAATGGTTTTAAATAAAATCAAATTTTTTGGTGTATACGCAATAGGAAATAATTTGACAAAATAGACAATAAAATTTATAATAATAAAATGTATGAGAGGTGTTTTACATGATCAACAAGGTTAGTGAGAGATGCAAATTAGATAAGCATGCAAAATTCTATTATGCATCAAACCGAATGTTTTTTGAACTAAAGATAATTCGTATTGTATTATATTTACTTGCTGTTGTTCCTGTTGTACTTGCATTTATACCTCAGGTTACAGAAACACAAAGTTTGATTTGTTCTTTAGTTTCTTTTGCCTTAACTTTAATCACAGAGGCAGCAACTTCATTTTTAAATAAACATAAGGAAGTTGCGATATCTTCCTTACAATTATATGAAACTGGTGTAACAGGTTCAACATTTTCTAAAATTGAATATGACCGTGAACTGACAAATGAGTTAAATGAACTTGCGATTAGAAAGGGATTACCTAAGTTAGAAAATGTAGAAGAATACAATGAAATTTATGTTCCTAAAGAAATTACTGATAATTATAGTTATCTTTACATTTGTCGTGTTAATGCTGCAACGAACAAATATTTATTAAGTAGAATTTTTTATCTTTATTTCTTTTTGTTAATTGGAGTAATTGCTTTATTTGTAGGAGCCGTATTCTTTAAAAAAGAAACTAGTCAATATCTTATTTTAGTTATTAGTTTTTATCCTTTAATAAGTCCAATTCTAAAAGCATGTAATGCTTCTAAAGAATGTATGAGAAAATGTACAAAAATTTGTGCAGATATAGATAATTATTTTGCTGATGGGGATGATTCTTTTGAAAGGTTGGCTAGAATGTATTATTATGTTCAGCAAATTGAATTTGAAATGTATTCATCAAGACCAGCAGTATATGGTATATTTAAATTTTTATTCTCGCATGGTGTCACAGTTTTACAGGCGGGAGTTACAGATCGGTTTTTATCTGCTATTGTTGAATTAAAACAAAAGTCTTTGATGAATAAGGGAATCTTATCTGTTCCAAAGGGGAAATCCTTAATTACTCAGGTAGAATATGATCTAGCTAAGTTAAAGAAGTTAGAAAAAGAGAAAAAAGTTATTAAAGTAACTGTTAAACCTCAAACAAAAAAACAAGAGGAAAAATCTTTAGAAAAACAGGAGATCAAACCAGAAGTAAAAACAATATCAACTGTAACAAAGTCTAATGCTAAATCCTCTACAAGTTCTACTAAACCAGTAGAAAAAAAGAGTTTAAAAGACACATCATCAAAAAAAACTAGCACAGTAAAGCCTGTAAAATTAGAATCTAGTGGTTCAAAAACAAAATCAACAAATCAAAAACAAGGTTCAAAATCAAATTCTACAAAACCTAAATCTACAGGTTCTTCTAGAAAAGGAAAATAAAGTCTATTTAAGATCTTAAATAGATTTTTATTTTTTTATATATTCTATTGTAAATTTGAGTAAAACAATGTATAATGATGCTATCCATAAAGAGAAGATGAGAGACAAGCTCTGTGACTCTTCAGCAACCTTTTAAGTAAGGTGCTAATGCTTGAATGATGGTAGTATATTTTTCTTAAAAAAATGATGCCATCTTTTTGATGGCTTTTCTTCATGTTTTAAAGGAGGGGATAAGATGATTGCCAGTGTTATAGTAAATGTAAATGCCAAGCAAGTGAACCGCAGTTTTGATTATCTTGTTCCTAAGCATTTAGAAAATGTCATAGATATAGGATACCGAGTAAGAGTTTTATTTGGAAATAGAACAGTTACAGGTTATGTTATTGAACTAAAAAATAAATCAAGTTATAAGAAATCTTTAAAAGAGATTAGTGATCTAGTTGATGTGTATCCTGTTTTAACCAAAGAGGCTATTGATCTTGCTAGATATATAGCAGAGCATAATTTTTCTTTTTATGCGGTTGCTTTAGATACTATGATTCCTGCAGCTTTAAAAATTAAATATCAAAAAATTGCTAAGGCAGAAGCGATTCCAGAGGAAGTTAAAGATATTTTTAATGGTCGAAAGGAGATTATTCTTGATTATCGAACTCCTGAGGAACTTAGTCGTATTTTTGAAGCCTATAAAAAGAATTTAATTACTTTAGATACAAAACTAAAGAAAAATAGAAATGAAACATTTGTAGAATTTGTATATATACAAGATGATTCAATTCTTCCTACAAGTAAGCAAGGATGTGGTTTGCTTACCTATTTACAGGAAATAAAGGAGCCTATTCCAATTCAAGTATTGGTTGAGGATAGTGGTTATTCAAAAACGGTTGTTAAGACTTTACTAGAAAAAAAAATATTGGGCTCATATAAAAAGGAAATCCTAAAGGAAGATGATTATGTTGTTCATGATTTTAAAGATTATGAATTAAATGAATCTCAAAAGGTTTGTTATAAAAGTGTAAGTTTAAATGAAAATAAAACTTATGTATTTCATGGTGTAACAGGCTCAGGAAAAACATTGGTTTATATGAAATGGATAGAAGACGTTTTAAAAAGTGGCAAGGAAGCCTTAATGCTTGTGCCTGAGATTTCATTAACTCCACAGATTACAGCTATTTTTAAAAACCATTTTGGGAAAGAGGTTGCAATCATGCATTCTCGTCTTACCATGTTTGAGCGATATAGTGCTTGGAAAAGAATTTTAGACCATCAGGTGAAAATTGTCATTGGTGCCAGATCAGCAATCTTTGCTCCTTTAACAAATTTGGGTATTATCATTATTGATGAAGCACATGAAAGTTCATATATTCAAGATAACAATCCTAAATACAATGCACTTGAAATTGCATCTATTAGGAGTAAAACATATTCCTGTCCTTTGATTTTAGGATCTGCTACTCCTAATGTCTGCGATTATTATAAAGCAATTCATGGAGAATATGAGTTGTTATCTTTACCAATAAGAGCTAATCAACAGCCCTTGCCTAAAAAAATTATTGTAGATATGGCAGAAGAGTTAAAACAAGGAAATAAAAGTGTATTTTCTTCTAAATTAAAAGAAGAACTGCTTTCTACTTATAAAAAGAAAGAACAATCCATCTTATTTTTAAATAGAAGAGGACATTCCTCCTTTGTAATGTGCAGAAGTTGCGGAGAAGTACTAGATTGTCCTCATTGTGATGTGTCGCTAACTTATCATCGATTGACAAATACCTTGAAATGTCATCATTGTGGTTACTCTAGATTAAATGTTACTGCCTGTCCTTCATGTAATAGTGATAAAATTCGCTTTGTAGGAAGTGGTACAGAAAAGGTCTTTGAGGAAATATCAAATTTATTGCCAGATGCTAAAGTATTAAGAGTGGATTTGGATACTACAAAAAAAGTTTGTGACTATGAGGAAGCTTTTACTAAATTTAAAAATCATGAAGCGGATATTTTGGTTGGAACGCAAATGATTGCCAAAGGACTTGATTTTGCTGATGTTACTTTAGTTGGTATCATTAATGCAGATTTGGCTTTACATTATCCAAACTATGATTCAAATATGGTGGCTTTTAATTTGATTGAACAGGTTTCTGGAAGAGCAGGAAGGGGAACCAAAACGGGTAAGGTTATTATTCAAACCTATAAACCAAAACATTTCGTCATTCAAAGTGCATTGTTTGATGATTATGATTCCTTTTTTAAAAAAGAGATTGAATATAGAAGAATTACAAACATGCCTCCTTTTTCTTCAGCAATTGAGATTAGTATTGAATCTAAAGATGCACAACTTGCTTATGAAGAGGCTCTAAACATCATATATGTTACTAAGAAAAAAGCACGGCAGAGTTTAGTGTTAGGTCCTGCAGAGGCTCTACCATTTAAAATCAAAGATGTATTTCGATATACCATTCAGCTAAAAATAGTAGAGGATGATGTATTAGATGCTGTAAAAGAAATTTATCCTTTGTATCAGGATAATAAAAATGTTACAATTAAGATTACAAGGATGTGATGAAATTTGAAAATTGTATTTATGGGAACTCCAGATTTTGCTGTTCCAATTTTAGAAGCATTACATGAAAAATATGAGATTGTTCTTGTAATTTCTCAGCCAAATCGATTAAAGAAAAAAGGAGTATGGATTGATACTCCAGTAGCACATAAAGCAAAGGAATTAAAGTTATCTCTTCTTCAGCCTGAAAAAGTTAGTGATATTTCTGATATGATCTATCAATTAAAGGCGGATGTATTAGTTACTGCTGCATATGGACAATATGTTCCTTCAAAGATTTTAAACCAGTTTAAAAAAACATTAAATGTACATGGTTCTTTACTGCCAAAATATCGTGGTGGTGCACCAATTCAAAGAGCTATAAAAAATAAAGAGTATCAGACAGGTGTTACAATTATTGAAATGGCAAAAAAATTAGACTCTGGTGTGATGTATGCAAAAAGAGCATGTGATATTTCTGATACGGATACATCTACGATGGTATTTGAACGATTATCCTTTTTAGGAAGAGATTTATTACTAGAAGTTATTGAAGATGTTTATCATGAGAAAAACAAGGGAGTTGTCCAAAATGAAAGAGAAGTTACTTATGCTCCAAATTTAGAACCAGAAGAGGAATATGTTGATTTTAATAGAAGTAGCTTAGAAGTGGTAAGACATATTCATAGTCTTGCGGATGAGCCTGGAGCTACAATCATCTTTAAAGAGAATCGTATTAAAGTTTATAAAGCCTCTATTGTTTCTGATTGCAGTGATTATCTTCCCGGAACAATTTTGTCTTTAAAAAAACAGATTTTAATTAAAACTTTAGATGGTGCAGTTCAGATACATGAACTTTTGGTTCCTGGAAAAAAGAAAATGAAGACTATTGATTTTTTGAATGGACAAAAAATATTTCATGAGTTTGATGTAATTTCTTCTTGAATTATGTTATAATTTATTTGTTTAGGAGGTGGGATATTGTCATTAAAAACAAAAATAAAAAATAATAAGTTTTTCAGTAATGCTTTTGGATTTGAAAGTGGAATTGATATTACAGATGATACAAAAGTTTTATATCGAAAGAATATTGTTATTAAAAATATAATTTTTGTTTCCAACCTCATTTTTACTTTAATGTTTGCGTTTTTGAGTTTTGGAG
>JAIDKZ010000148.1 GCA_029051735.1 Anaeroplasmataceae bacterium
AAGTTAAGCACTTTAACGCCGATGGTAGTATTCACATGCGAGAGTAGGTAGTTGCCAGGCTTCTCTTTGATTTTTTTTGGAGGTTTAGCTCAGTTGGGAGAGCATCTGCCTTACAAGCAGAGGGTCGGCGGTTCGAGCCCGTCAACCTCCACCATATATGCCGAAATAGCTCAATTGGTAGAGCAACTGACTTGTAATCAGTAGGTTGAGGGTTCGATTCCTTTTTTCGGCACCATTTGTCCCGTTAGCTCAGTTGGTAGAGCACTTGACTTTTAATCAAGGGGTCACAGATTCGAGTTCTGTACGGGACACCATTTCATAATAGTTTATGCCTCGGTGGTGGAATAGGTAGACACGTGGGACTTAAAATCCCATGCCCCATAAAGGCGTGCCGGTTCGACCCCGGCCCGAGGTACCACTATGGGGCTATAGCTCAGCTGGGAGAGCGCCTGTTTTGCACGCAGGAGGTCAGCGGTTCGATCCCGCTTAGCTCCACCATTATGAATATGCAAGTTTCCTATAGGACAATATGGCTCTGTAGCTCAGTTGGCTAGAGCGTGCGGTTCATACCCGCAAGGTCGTGGGTTCGACCCCCTCCGGAGCCACCAAATTGAAAAAATTTGGACCCATAGCTCAGTTGGTTAGAGCTACCGGCTCATAACCGGTCGGTCATAGGTTCGAGTCCTATTGGGTCCACCAGTTTTTTAATAATAATGGAGAAATACCCAAGTGGTTGAAGGGTCCGGTCTTGAAAACCGGTAGGGGATGAAAGTCCCGCGGGGGTTCGAATCCCTCTTTCTCCGCCATTTCTTTTATATCGCGGGATGGAGCAGTCTGGTAGCTCGTCGGGCTCATAACCCGAAGGTCGTTGGTTCAAATCCTTCTCCCGCAACCAATTGGTTCGGTGGTGTAGTGGTTAACATGCTAGTCTGTCACACTGGAGATCGCGGGTTCAAGTCCCGTCCGAACCGCCATTTATATGCCTCGGTAGCTCAGTCGGTAGAGCAAAGGACTGAAAATCCTTGTGTCGGCAGTTCGATTCTGCCCTGAGGCACCATTTAAAACTTTTAAACCTTTCTTATATTTTATGCCTAGATTTTATAAATAAAGTCTAGGCGATTTTTCTTAATATGGGTTTGTTAAATAGAGAAATACTTAAAATTTGTTTTTGTTTCTTTTCTTACTCTGACTTTTATTGTATAATAGAAAATGGTGATGTAAATGAATACTATAATAGAATTTTTTCAAGAAAACTTGATTGCTAGATTATGCTTAGATATTTATTTATCTTTGATAATTATATCTTTGCTTGTTTTTTTGGCAATGAAAATTAAAAAAATATTTATTATGCTTTGTATTGGAATCTTTATAGGCTTTGTTAGTTGGTTTTCTATAGAGTGCGGATTAGAAGTTGCAAGAAGAATCTATCCATATATATTTGGTTCTTATATATTAATTGTTGCGGTGTTGGCAGCACCAGAAATAAGAAAATTGATGGATTCTAATCGTAAAGTAGATCAAAGAGCAGACATGTTTGTATCTTCAACAGAAACCACAAGAGAAGCTATAGTTGAAGCTGTATTTCATATGTCTTCAACAAAGGTTGGAGCATTAATTACGATTGAGCAGCATAACTCATTGGATCAGTACGCAGAAAGAGCAATTCAATTAAATTCAGACATTTCAAAAGAATTATTAGAACAAATTTTTATTAAAGATTCTCCTTTACATGATGGAGGCGTAATTATTCGTGGTAATAAGATTGTTTGTGCAGGTGCATATTATGTTTTAACACAGGATGATAGTTTAGATAAAACTATTGGTTCAAGACATAGAGCTGGTGTGGGTATTTCAGAAATCACAGATTCATTAACTATTATTGTATCTGAAGAAACAGGTGCTGTGCATGTAGCAACAGCAGGTTGTATGGTTGCTATTGATAATAAAGCTGCCTTATTGGAATACGTTAATTTATTCTTAGGAAAGTAGGTATTTTATAATGAAAATATTTAATTTAATTTTAGAGATTATAACTTCACCTTTTAGCTTTTTACTTAAACTGTCAGGAAGTGGAAAGAATTATCTTTCTACTTTTGCAAAACCATTAATTATATTTTTTGTATCAGTTTTAATTGTAATTGTTTTAATTTTATTTTTGTATCGGGTTGAGATTTTTCATTCATAAAAAGGAGGCAGTAAGGAATGATTTATACAGTTCAAGAAACTATATTTCAATATCAAATTGCAATAATTCCGCTTCTTTTAAGTATAATATTAGTCTTTCTTTTATTACGTCAAAGTATTGTTCGAAAGAAATTATTATTAATTCGTGTGTTTTTTTCC
>JAIDKZ010000149.1:0-353 GCA_029051735.1 Anaeroplasmataceae bacterium
AATTTGGTTTTCAAATTTAATATCAGATATCATCTTCCTTGTAATTAATTTATTATCATGCATTTTTAGTTAGTAAATGTCTTTGAACAATTTGTTGAAGGTTATCAATAATAATTTGATCACTAGGACTTAATTTGCATGACCCTAATTCTTTTAAAAAATAAGTGGCAATATCATTTGATATAGCGCTATTAAAGTTGTTTCTATTATTATAAAAAGTATAAGCTAAAATAAGCAAATTTTCTGCACTTGTTTTAATATTTAAAAATAGTTTATTTTTAAAAAATTTAGTTTTTTCATATAAGTACAAAGTTAATTTAATGAACAAAAGATAATATTTTCAACAAATGAAG
>JAIDKZ010000149.1:363-11568 GCA_029051735.1 Anaeroplasmataceae bacterium
TATTTGCCCCTCCACCTATAATCTTTAAAAATAGTTCATTTGTCTCCTTTATAAATAAATTGCAATCAATTGGATTGCCTTGCTTTTTAAAATGAATTTTTTTATCTCTAGATAAGCACAATTCATTGAATTTTATTTTACCATAGATATCAATGAGATTTTTAATCATTTGAATCTTGTGTCCATCCGAATGATATATTAAAGTTATTTTGCTAGAATTATCTATAATATCCTTTATAATATCTTCATCCGTTTTATCTAATGAATGTCCAAAAATAATTGTATTGATTTCATGTATTTTAGAACCCAAATGTATATTCAGTTCTATATCATTATTAACCATTTGAAAATATTTCAAAAATTCTGCAAACTCTACATCTTTTTCTTGTGTCTTTAAAGAGTCAAAGCCCAGCACAATAGAGTTAGTATCTACTCCTGTTTTCCCATGAACGAAATCAATGCTAATGTTTGAACGATATTGTTTTAAAAATGTACTTGTATAATTGAAATTAATTACATGTGTAGGTCCAAAATCTATGATGCTTTGATATTGGCATTCTATTGGCAAATCTTCTAATTGGAGTAAATAAAAATTTAACATGTCTATTAATTCTTTGAGTTTACTCTTCATACAATCTATATCTATATTCCCATTTTTACCTGCAAAAAAGTAAATCCCTCTATCATCTTTTAGAAAATGTTCATTAGTTTTAAAAAATTCGTTGTTATCTTCTCTACTAGAAACTATTTCACAAACTCGTTTAATTTCTCTTTCAAAATCTACCCAATTTTTTCCAATTTCAGTTCTTCTTTTCAAAAAAAATTTTACCCAAGGATTATTTCGCACTTTATTTTTTAATAATATGTCTTTTGAATGAATTAATTCTGATATATTCCTTTCCGTTTTAGATAAAACATGTATTTTATCATCAACTAAGCAAATATTTAAAAAATCTGAGTAACTGGTTCTAAGTCCATGTGCTATATCAAAGCCATTTCCAATAACTAAAAGATTCATATATTTTTTCCCCCTTATTTTTCAAATTGGTTGACTAAGTACTTTATTTCATTATAACTGAAAAACATTAAAAAAAAAGTAAAAACAGACTTACTTTGTCAACAATCGACCGACAGATTTCGACATTTGTGAGGTTGAGTTCATAAAAAAAACACCAAAATCATAATTTGGTGTTTTTTAACGTAATTTATTTCTTAAAGCCATAATTTTGAGCTCTGTTATGTTTTACAACCTGCTTATTTCTAGCAATTGCAAAATCCCCTTCTGCTAAATCCTCCGTAATTGTTGATCCTGCAGCAATAAAGCTATTTGATGCAATATTTATTGGAGCAATTAAATTTGTATTGCATCCAATAAAAACATCATTTCCAATTGTAGTTTTAAATTTATTTTTGCCATCATAATTCACTGTTACTGTTCCACAGCCCCAGTTCACATGATCTCCACAAGTTGTATCACCAATATATGTCAAATGAGCAACATTGGTATTTTTACCCAACGTAGAGTTCTTCATTTCAACAAAGTTTCCAACTCTATTATTTTCCCCAACTACTGAATGCATTCTAAGCTGAGTAAATGGACCAACTGTGGCACCTTTACAAATTTTAGAATCAGATACCATAGAATGAATACATTTGGTATCATCTTCTAAGATAGCATCATTCAATTCTGTGTTTGGCCCCACTATACAATTATGACCTATGCTCGTTTTACCAAAGATATTACACCCTGGATATATAATGGTTCCAGATTCAATACTTGTATCAAAAGAGATGGTTGTTGAATTTGGATTCATAATACAAACTCCATTTTGCATATGTTTCTTTTGAATATCTTTACGTAATTCTTCTTCTACACAAGAAAGAGTATATAAATCCGTGATTTCAGTTAATTTGTAAGAATCCTCTAAAATACCATGCTCCACTTTATATTTTTCAGATACTAGTTCAATTAAATTTGTTAAATCACTTTCATTTTTTAAATGATTATTTTCTTGTAATATATCATACAATATTACATTTTTTAAACATAAAACTTGTATGTGATTCTTACTTAGAATTGTACAATCATTTTTATTTTGTTGATGCTTATTGATTAACATTGAAATAATTTCTTCATCAAGTAAAAGTAGATGATCAAGTAAAATAATTGTATGACCATCCTCTTGAAAATATTCATCTTCAATCATATATTCTACTCTATTTTTAAGAATGTCTTGAATTAAATGTTTTCCATCTTGCATCATATAACTTATTTTTTTTATATTAGATTTTTCTAAAGCATCTATCATATATTCAATGATTGGCTTTTTTAATAATGGATATGCACAAACGGGTATTTCTAGATTCCATTTTGTTTCTTTATTAGAATTAAGTATTATTGCATAGTTCATCTTATAAACTCTCCCTTACCAAAGTAACTAATTCATCACTATATTTTTTTACCATTTCTTTTGTTTTTGCCATTACTGAAACTCTAATTAATTCTTCAGTTCCTGAGGCCCTAATTATAATTTTACAATCCTGATTTAATTCTTTTTTGATTTCTTCTGCGCGATTAAATAGTTTGGAATTATTCAATACTTTTTCTTTATTCTCCACTTTTAAATTCACCATTAAGTCTGCATACATATGAACATCTTTAAACCAGTCTATTAGTTTTGTGTTTGTCTCTGATAACAAACCAACAACAAGAAGTGCATTTAAAACACCATCTCCAGTGTGAAGAATCTCTGGTATAATGATATGGCCTGAATTTTCTCCACCAATTGATAATTGTCTCTCATTTAATGTTTGAATAACATATTTATCTCCTACTTGCGTTTCTATAACATCAATCCCTAAATCTTTAAATTTAGCAATTAATCCTAAATTAGACATCATAGATAAAACAACAGTGTTTTGATTTAACTTATTTTTAGATTTCAAATAACAAGCTAATAGATAAATAAGCATATCTCCATCTATAACCTTACCCATATGATCCACACATAAAACTCGATCCCCATCCCCATCAAAAGCGAATCCTAAATCGCAATGGTTTTCCAAGACAGTTTTCTTTAAGGAATCTAAATGAGTAGATCCACAATTATTATTAATATTGTATCCATTGGGTTGATTTGCTATAACAATCAAATTATTTGTAACTTGACTAAAGGCATAATTTGCCGTTTCAAAAGTAGCTCCATTTGCACAATCAATAGCTATTTTTAAATTGGTTTGTTTAATGTGCTGATTCAAAAAATTTAAATATTCTTGCTTAGCATTGTGCTCAATTATAAATTTTCCCACTTCACCTTCATAGTTTGTAGGATTATTGATAAACTCTTCTAATAATGCTTCTTCTGATTCTTTTAATTTAAATCCTTGATTTAATATTTTTATTCCATTGTCAGTATAAGGATTATGAGAAGCTGTAATCATTACTCCGGTGTATCCTTTAATGTAAGAATAATAAATTAACGCAGGAGTAGGAATAACACCAGCAAAATGAACATTTAACCCTCTAGATAAACACGCACCTGTTATTGCATAAGCTAACATATCTTTTGAAATTCTTGTATCCGTAGCTATAACTACATCTTTATTATTCAATAATGATAATGACATACCAATTTTACTAACTAAGTCTATTGTTAATTTTTTATTAGGAACACCACGAATTCCATCAGTACCAAAATATTTCATAAAATATTTCCTTTCTAAAAGTGTAAGCTTATTTCAATATCTTTAAAAAAATATGTTTCACATAATCTATATACATAACACAAGTAATACCAATCCAACTTAACAAATAAATTCCACATGCCATATAAATATTTGGAATAAATGAAATTCCATAGAATGCAGCAATCATGACAAATAAGTACAAAAGATTTCTAATCCAATGAACCTTATAAGTTCTTATAAAATAGCTTTCAACCAAAATGTACCAAACAAGTAAAACTCCTAAAGAAACAATAGAAATGGAATGCATATTTTTAAATAACAAATATACAATCACATTTGCTACAATAGATAAAACTAAAACAAGTAAAGATTTAACAAAATAATTTTTCACTTTGCCAAATGTTTTATAGCAATTATATTTTATTACTGAAATACTAGAAGATATAGCTAGCCCTGGTAGTATGATCCTAAAAATTTGCAGTGAACTAATATAATCCTTTAAATAGTGACGAATAAAGATATCTAAAGGATAGTAGATAATCATACAAAAAAACACAAAAATCATCAAATATGCATTAATTCTTGCATAATTATTTTTAATTGTTTCAGGATTCATTCTTTTCAAAGTTGGATATAAAACAGTTGAAATTGCTCCTGTAGCTACAGTTATCAAATTCACCATATTATATGCAAATGCATATGTAGCATAATCCTCTTTACTAAATAAAATATTGACAAACTGCTGATCTATGACAAAAACGAGTTGTGCAATTAAATTCGCCAATAACAATGGCATTCCAACTTTAAAAAAACTTTTTATAGCTGGCCATTCTTCTTTGAATTTGTGAGATTTACCAAAAACTAATTCTCTATAAGAAATAATATACCATAAGGCCAATATATAGTTTATCCCTAACACAATAATAACATAAATTTGATATGTTGGTATATAATTTGAAAATTTATATAACAGATATAAAACAATTACAGAAACTGCAGTAGCTGTACATTTAATAATACTACGTATAGATAATTGCTTAAATCGCATGGTTATTTGAGATATAAATTCAAAATAGGTTGTTATATTTATTGCTAAAACATTTAACGCAACAAATAAAAATATCAGCATGGAACTTGTTCCAATAAAAGATAAAGCAACTAATGAAACTAAGAGAGTAACACCCAATTCAATAAGAAATAAAAATCTAGAATACGTTCTAAATTTAAATTTATCTAAATCCTTATACTCTTTACCTGCAAAATAAAGATATATACCATCAATAAACCCAAAATGAAATAATCCGATATAAGATGAGAACAAAGTAAATGTTTTATAGTAACCATAATCTGTAACTCCCATGATTTTAGGAATTATAAATCCAACTAAAATGCCAGATAATATGGTTAATCCATTACTAATTAAAACAATAATAAAATTCTGAATAAATTTTTTTTGTTTTGGTTGTTCTTCAACTAATGAATTAGTTTCTTCCATAGTTTTTCTCCATAAATCTCATATACTCTCCTGAGATTATATGATTTAACCAGTCCTGATGATCAAGATTCCATTTTATTGTAGGTCCTATCCCTGTTTCAAATGTGTATTTAGGTTTCCATCCTAATTCATTCATTAATTTTGTTGGATCCATAGCATATCTAAGATCGTGTCCCGCTCTATCCTTAACGAATGTAATTAAACTTTCTGGTTTTCCAAGTTCTTTTAAAATTGTCTTAACAACCTCTAAATTTGTTTTTTCATTATGACCACCAACATTATATACTTCACCATCTTTACCTTTTCTAACAATTAAATCTATTGCAGTACAATGGTCATATACATGAAGCCAATCTCTTACGTTTGCCCCATCTCCATAAATAGGAAGTGGCTCATTTGCCAAAGCCTTCTTTATAATTAAAGGAATTAATTTCTCAGGGAAATGATAAGGTCCATAGTTATTAGAACATCTGCTAATTGTTATAGGAAGTCCAAATGTTCTATGATAAGACTGTACTAATAAATCAGCAGAAGCTTTAGAAGCACTATATGGGCTAGAAGTATGAATTGGTGTATTTTCAGTAAAAAATAAATCTGGTCGATCTAGTGGCAAATCACCATATACTTCATCTGTAGATACTTGATGATATCTTTGGATTCCATAGGTTCTACAAGCATCCATTAAAGTTTGCGTTCCAAGAATATTTGTTTCTAAAAATATAGAAGGATTTTCTATGCTTCTATCTACATGCGTTTCTGCTGCAAAATTCACTACATAATCAAATTTTTCTTTTTCAAATAAATCAAAAACTTTTTTTCGGTCACAAATATTCATTTGGACAAATTTGAAATTTGATTTATTTAATATTGGTTCTAAGGTTTCAATATTTCCAGCATAAGTTAATGCATCAATACAAACAAATGAATCATTTGGATATGCATTTACCATGTAGTGGCAAAAATTACCACCTATAAACCCCGCTCCACCTGTTATTAAAAATTTAGCCATATCAATTCAACTCCTTTAAATATCTACTTAAGGCATCCTTCCAATCGGGAAGCAAATGAAATCCTGCATCAGTCAAACTTTTTTTACTCATTCTAGAATTTAATGGTCTTTTTGCCTGCTGAGGCACAAGTTTTAAATATTCTTCTGTAGTTACAGGATTTACTTTCACATCTAACTTTTTTTGTTTAAAAATTTCTAAAGCAAAATCAAACCAACTAAGAGTCCCTTCATTGGTTGCATGATAAATGCCATAAGCATTTGTTTGTATCATGTCACATAATATCTTAGATAAATCATATGTATATGTTACTGAACCAATTTGATCACAAACTACATTAAGTTCTTTTTTTCCCGAATCAGCCAACCTCAACATTGTCTTTACAAAGTTATTGCCATTTATTCCAAAGACCCAAGAAATACGAACTATAAAAAATTTATCTAAAATAGAGGTTACAAAATCTTCTCCTTGAGCCTTCGTCTTTCCATATACAGACAGTCCATTTCGAACATCATCAACCTCAAAAGCTTTTGTTCCCATCCCATCAAAAACATATTCTGTTGAGATATAGACCATTTTTGCATCCACTTCTTTACAAGCCTCTGCAATATATTTTGTTCCAAGTGCGTTAACCTCATATACCTTTTCTGGAAACTCTTCTGCTTTATCCACCGCAGTCCAAGCAGCATTATGCATAACAATATCTGGCTGGTATTTTAATATGAAATCTTTGACTGCTTTTTCGTTTGTAATATCCAAATCCTCAATATCTACACCCAAAATATTACAGTACCCACGTTCATTCAATTCACGTACACAATCATATCCAAGTTGTCCTTTAATTCCTGTAACTAGAATCTTACAATTCTTCATTTCATCACCCACTTATTTAATAGTCTTAAAATAATTCTTTAGTTTTATTACCATCTCATTTAATCCTTCTAAAGAATTAAATCCAATTGCTTTAATCTTAGTAGTATCAAGCCCAAATTTTATTGTTCCTAAATATTTATTATCTTGTTTTTCTTCAATTAGAATATTAGAAGATGTATCTTTAATAAAGATTTGTGCTAATTCATAAATTGAATAATAAGAATTATCACTAGCTAAATTATAAGCTTCTCCTGGTTTGCCATTGAACAAAACTAGAAAGATTCCTAAAATAGCATCTTTAATGGAACAATAGGAACGCTTTGTTTCTCCCTTCGTGGCAAGTATGATATCTTTTTGTTCAGTAACCGCTCTAGCAAATTGCGCAAATACACGATTGTCTGTATAACCAACTCCTGGACCAAAGCACTGACCAAGTCTTACAATTTTTACTGGAACTGCATATTCTACTGCATAAGAAGCACAAAGGCATTCTAGCATTTTTTTTCCTTCTGAATAACTATTTCTTACATTCGTACAATCTATAGAGTAATATTCATTTTCTTTTAAGAACTTGTCTTCTATGCAACTTCCATACACTTCTAAAGAAGATAAGAATACAACTCCTTGAGTTTTACATTTTTGTGCTAATGTTAGTATTGCATTTAATCCTGCAAGTGTATCATTGATTACTTCAACAGGAGAATGGATGAAAAAACTAGAATCTGTAGGACTAGCAGTATGAAGAATATAATCTATATTCTCTTCTATATCAAACGCGCTTTTCATATCCTGATAAATCCAAGAAACATGGTCTTCTAACTTAAGTTTTAGCACCTTCTCTTTGTTTCTTGCCACACCAATAATTTTCACATTTAAACTCTTTTCTTCATTTAAATATTTTATAGTGCGTATCAAATATGAGCCAATCAACCCAGTTCCACCAGTAATTAAAATTGTTTTATTCTTGAATTGTTCCATAAAAGGAAAAGCATTTACGACTTCTTTAATTTCTTCTAATATCATTTCATTCATATTTATACCAGCTTTATTTGTTCATTTTCTTTAGCATCAAGTAAGGCGCGTAAAATCAAAAAATCGATAGGTGTAGTTACCTTGATGTTATTTACTGGACCTTCAACCACAAACAATTTTTTTCCAAAATACTTCATAAGCATAGCTGAGTCAATAAAATCGTGTTTATTTAATTGGTTTGCTTTATGGTGTGCATCTAGTATTTCTTTCAAATAAAAACTTTGAGGAGCTCTACCTAAAAAGCATTTTGAACGATCCATTGCATTCTCCACATTTTCTTTTTCTAATAATAAAACTGTTTCTGTAGATTTTGCCACTGTAATAGAACTTCCATTCTTCCTTACACAATCAATATTTGCTTTTATAGTTTCTACATCAATGATTGGCCTTACACCATCATGAATTAAAACAATATCTTTATCTGAATTAGAAAACTTTTCTGCTTCTATTAATCCATTAAAAATTGATTCTTGCCCACTTGTTCCACCAGAAACAATACTTACAATTTTATTCAAATTAAATTTAACCTTCAAATCTTCTACCATAGGAATGTAATCTGCTAAAGAAACAACAACAATCTTATCAACTTCTGGCGTTGCTTGAAATTTTTCAATTGTATGTACAAGAATTGGTTTGCCATGAATCATAAGAAATTGTTTTGGTAAGGCTGTAGAATTCATCCTTTGACCAGTTCCACCAGCAAATATAACTGCAATATTCATAATGGGCTCCTTTCTAAATTAATTCTTATTGTATTCTAAATAAGAATGATTTAAATCTAAAATTTCAAAGTGACCTGGAACTCTTTTTTCCACAGGAGGAAGTTCCATATAATTTCCAAAGATATGAGATAAATATGCATCATAATTGCGAATGATCATTAATTGTGTATCTTCAAAATCGTGATATATAAATCCATCAAAATATATTTTAGGAACAATACCTTTTACTGAACCATCTGGATCACTTATCAATTTATAATTTCTTCTTGAAAATCTATCTCGTCTTTTTTGAATCTTCTTTGTTAATCCTTTAGCAGAATGAAATAATCCAACCATTTTATATACAAACATCTTTAGTTTTGAAGATTTAGAATTATTTGTCTTATTATATCTAGTCATCTTTAAAATCGTATCATAATAATATCTTCTTTTGGCAGTAGATAATTTATTTGCAATAGGAATGATAGGGAATACATCTACAAAGACACCTTTAATTCGATTGCTTTTACATTCTTTTAAAGTGGTTCTTGAATCATATATCTTCATAAATTGCTCTTCATAATCTTTACTGCCTGGAATATCAAAAGTTAGCCAAGGATGATCTAACTGTTGAAGAATCTGAATCAATTTTTGGTAATCTTCATACATTAATCCTATATCCATGTCATCATCCCATGGAATAAATCCATTATGACGAACAGCACCTATCAAGGATCCTCCCATAAGAGTATATTGAATATGGTTTTCTTTACATATCCTGTCTATTTCAATTGTAATATTAAGTAGGCACTTATGTAACTCCTTGATATCATCCATAATTTCACCTCTAAAATTCTATTTTTACATCCTTTAGTGCAGGATGGATTTTATCTTTTTCTGATAAAAGAATTCCTTCTACTTTAGGCCAATCTATGCCAATCTCTTTATCATTCCACATAATACCACCCTCATCTTCTGGATGATAAAGTTCGTCACACTTATAACAAAAGGTGGCTGTATTTGATAATACTAAAAAACCATGTGCAAACCCTTTAGGAATCATGAATTGATTTCCTTTTTCAGCAGATAAAACGACACCTTCCCACTTTCCATAAGTTGGACTATTTTTGCGTAAATCCACACATACATCAAACACTTCTCCTTCTATACAACGAACAAGTTTAGCTTGTGGAAAATTTTTTTGAAAATGAAGACCACGTAATACCCCTGCTTTTGATTTCGATTGATTATCTTGTACAAAAACATAGTCTAACCCAGCTTCTTTAAAAGATGATTCTTTATAGGTTTCCATAAAGTATCCTCTCTCATCTCCATATTTCTTAGGCTCAATGATATAGACATCCTTAATGCTTGTTTCTTTAAATAAAAAATTTCCAACTTGCTTGTCCATTAATATTTTACCTTTCCTTCTGCAACATTTAACAAATGCTGTCCATATTGATTTTTACTCATTAATTGTCCTTGAGAAACCAACTGTTCTTTTGAAATCCAACCATTAAGATATGCAATCTCTTCTGGACAACTAATTTTTAAACCTTGATGATCTTCTATCATTTTAACAAAAGCCGTTGCTTCTGCTAAAGATTCATGAGTTCCAGTATCTAACCAAGTTAATCCCCTACCAAAGGTAACTACATCTAATTTACCCTCTTCTAGATACATTTGATTCAATGTAGTGATTTCTAATTCACCACGTGCACTAGGCTTTACCTTCTTTGCTTTATCACAAACTCCTTTTGGATAAAAGTAAAGACCAGTCACTGCATAATTTGATTTTGGATTTTTAGGTTTTTCTTCAATTGAAATTGCTTTACCTTTAGAATCAAATTCAACAACACCAAATCTTTCAGGATCTGGAACATAGTAGCCAAAAACAGTAGCAATCCCATTATAACTATTATCTACCGCTCTTTTCAATGCATGCTTCATTCCATTACCATAAAAGATATTATCTCCTAAAATCATACACCCTGGTTCTTCACCTATAAATTCTTCACCTAAAATAAATGCTTGAGCAAGTCCATCAGGAGAAGGTTGTACCTTATAACTTAAATTTAAACCAAACTTGCATCCATCACCTAATAAAGCTTCAAATTTAGGAGTATCCTCAGGTGTTGAAATAATTAAAATATCTTTTATACCCGCAAGCATTAAGATACTCATAGGATAATAAATCATTGGTTTATCATAAACTGGTAATAATTGTTTACTTGTCACTGTAGTCAGTGGATATAATCTTGTTCCACTTCCTCCTGCTAATATAATTCCTTTCATATTTTTCTCCTAATTAAATTTTGAAATTCTAGTTTGATGGTTATATAAACAAATTTTTGTCTTCATGATTTTTTCTCTTTTATAAATTATAGTATAAAAAAACCATAACCAAAAT
>JAIDKZ010000015.1 GCA_029051735.1 Anaeroplasmataceae bacterium
GTTTAATTTCTTCTCCAAAAAGAAAATCTAATTTTTTAGTATCAAAAAAATAATCTATTTTATTTATTTGAATTTTACATATCTTACTTCCACTATAATTTTTATGATTTAAATGAACAACTGCACTATATTCTCCTGGAAGATAAGGCTTATCAGATAAGATTTCTCCATTCAAATAATATTCTATCACATAATCCATTTGCTCAGAAATCAGAGGATAAATTTCATAATTCTCTAAATAAGAAACGTTTATATCTTCTAAAATAAAATCTTTATTTGCTTTTTGAATTGTAAAAGCATGATTTTCAACGAATGCATCAATATCTTCATTACCTTCAAAAGATAGTACTACATTATAAGTTCCTGCATCTATGCAAGAATCCACCTTAACATCATTCATATAGTATGTAACAGCAATAGGTACATTGTAATTGCTTGAGAATTCTATTTTCTGAGAATTGCCATTATAGATATAATCCTTTTCTTTATAATTAATTTCTAAAGATGCCTTTTTAATTGTCAATTTCTTATGAATTTCATAAGGAAGATACTCATCATTTCCAGCAAAAGAGATGAAAACATCATATACTCCAGCATGAACTGGTTTATCTACTATTATACTGTTTAAAGTATATTGAATATCAAACTCTAAAGAACTATCAATCAAATATGTCTTTCCTTCTCCATCAAAAACATACTCTTGATCACTAAAATCCATTTCTAATGGATTTCGTTTTGATTCTTTGGTTTGAATATATTCTTGAGCAATGGTTATATAAGAAGTTTTATCCATAGAATATGAGATGGAGAGTCTATAATTCTCATTTGCCTCAAGTTGATCAAATAAATATTCTTTTGTTTCATTTAAAATTAAAGAATCTATAGAATACTTCTGATTTGTAGAAGTACTTTCTAGTTCTGCTTTAGCATCTATTTCCTTATTTGTCAAAATAGTTACATAAAAAGATATACTATTTTCTTCTGCATGAATACTCGTTATTGTAGCTGATATTTCAATTTTTTCAATTGAACAACTAATCAATAAATAGCTAAAGATTATCAATATACTGAATAATAAAAATTGTCTAATTTTTCTCATAATAACACCTCATAATTTTTAGGCAAAGAATAGGATGGAAATTTTCCATCCTATCAATTTGCTTTAAATTATTGCATCGTATAAATTGTTATAGATTTTATATAAATAGCCTTACTTGTCGTTTGATCAACAGAAATAATTATATTTCCTGTAACCTCACTAAACTCAAATGTATACGCTGTACTTGTAGTCGTAAG
Source organism: Anaeroplasmataceae bacterium (assembly GCA_029051735.1). Lineage (GTDB taxonomy): Bacteria > Bacillota_I > Bacilli_A > Acholeplasmatales > Anaeroplasmataceae > Pelethenecus. The sequence goes on from JAIDKZ010000015.1 coordinate 1,297, forward strand.
TGCTTGTGGCACACCCAAAGTTTCTCCGACTGTACAATTCATTGTTGCAGATGCTCCACTTGCAGTAGAGGCTTCTATTACAATTTTTGTTACCTTATTATGCGTTCCACCTGAAGACAAAGTCAAGGTTTTATATGGTTTACTTCCTGAACCAAACTGCTCCCCTTTATCAGAAGAATAACCAAAGTAATTACCATCTCCTGCAACAGTCCATGTTTCATCACCTAAAGCGGTAGGTGTATCAATTGAAGAAATTGCTTTAGATGTGAATGTATATGTGTAAGAAATAACTTCTTCTCCACCTGCACTAGGTACTTTAACAGTTACTGCCTTTGTTCCACGTAACTCATTCATTCCCAACCTAGCAGTCACAGTAATTACTACTTCTGTTTCTACTTCTACTTTAGCAAAAGCTAACTGCCCTGCAACATCAATGGATAAGACACTAGGATTAGAAGAAAGATAAGAGAATGAAACTTCAGCACCATAATACTCTTTTAATGTTAAAAGTTGCTTAGAATCTCCTTCTTTACCTGATATGGAAATCTCATTTAAAGCATCTTCTAATGCAATTTCTAATTTATAAGAATCTTCTACAGATGAATCCACATCAATGACTTCTGTTACATAGATTTGATAATTTGAATAATATTTAGAAATAACTCCTTTAAATTTCAATTTATTTGTTTTAACTAAATTATTTAAAGTAACAATTGATGTATCATCAAGATACTTAGATTCACCACGCAATTGATAATTAACACCACCAATTAAAACTGAAATATTTCCACTACTTATGTCTGTTACAATTGCTTGAGAACTAGCATTTGAAAAATCAATTAAATGACCTATATCATTCATATTTAACTGACGTATATCAGTAATAGGATCTAAATCAATGACTTCATTGACGATTGTAATTCCTTGAATTTTTTCTAATTCTGGTAATTCATTAAACAATGTATAGGAACCTGTCACATATATTACTTGTCCAGCAGAAATAGAATCAAAAGTTACAGTATCTGTTGTTTTTCTAAAAACTGCAAGTCCTTGACCACTATTTGCATCTACTAAATAAAACTCATTGTTGTTAGAGGCTTTTATAGTTACAACACCTTTTACAATCAATTCATTACCCACTTTGATTTTACTCAAATCACTTGTATCTAAATAATTTACTATTACATTTGAACTTAATTTACTTTCCTCATACATTTCTTTATCAGCAGGTATTGACTTTACTTGTATATCATATCTTTGATTTAAACCAAATCTTTCTTTAAATAAATCTGTAGAAGGATCAAATACATATGATGCTGAATAAGAAGTCGCATAAATTGCTCCATTTACATAAATTTCATAGAATGTTGCATGTTCAACGACATCCCATTCAAGCGTTAAGTGATTTAATTTAACATTAGCAGGAGCAGATAAGATAGTCTTATTAGAAATAATGATGTTATATCTAAAGCGTTCCTCTCCTAATATATATCCAACCAAGTCACCTTTTCCATTCAAATTTCTATTTATTGTAATCTCTCCACCATTTATTAAAATATTTTCTACATCAGATTGCCAGTTCCAAATGATTTCTGTTCCATTAAAAGAAGCTGGTAATGTAAATGTATCTGGAAGATTATCAAAGTCTAAAGTTGAATTGTCTAAAATAGTTTTTGCATAATTATAAGTAATACTTTCCTCTAAAAATTCCCATGGATTAGGATTTGCAAAATCAACAATTTCAAAATCAACAGAGTTATCATTTGTATCTTTAAAACTATGTCTCTTAGCAAATGTAGTTTTAGAAATTGCTGGTGCTGCAGTTCCTTCTACTCCTGTTGCAGTACCTGTACCTAACACATCAACACAACTTGAGTTTACAAAATCTCCTGCATTGATTGCAGTGGTAGTAGTAGATAAAAATATTTTAGCATTTGCTTGTCCTAAAGCAAGTTCACATGTCAAATCAGGATGAGATGAAAATGGTAAATCTGCACCATTAACGCCATCAGATTTTGCTAAAATTTTATAGTACTGATATGCCTTGATGGTTCCCTCAAGTAATACTATATTTGTTAAACTTACAGCACTTGCACTTGTAGGAGAAGCATATTGAACAGACCAGCCATTCAAATCAACATCATGTTCTGTTGGATTATATAAAATTATAAAATCATTTTTATAAGAAGCATCTGCCAAGCCGCCTGCTCCATATAAAGCATATAGCATAATACTTAGCTTGTCTACTGGTGTAATCGTAAGTGTAGTTGTTTTATTCTCTGGTTTAAAATCAGTGTCTACAATTTCAACATTTACACTAAAGGAAGAATTGGTATTTGTTGCTTCTGTTGTTGCATTAAAATAAGATTTTTTAGAAGCAGTTGCCGTTTTAATCACTTCATAAGTTCCATCACTTTTTAAATATCTAACTAAAATACTATTTGGATCAAATGGCGCTCCTTTAATT
>JAIDKZ010000150.1 GCA_029051735.1 Anaeroplasmataceae bacterium
TTGCAAAAAAAAAACATTAAATCTTTCTATTGCATTAATGTTTTACATATATATTATATTAGAATTTATTTTGTTATCAATAATGCCAGAAATATCTAGCAAGAGATTGTTGGCCTGTTCTAACAAATCTAAGTATTCTTCAACAAAGGGATAATCTAAAATTGCATTATAGATAGAGTTATATTCTTCTTCATACAATTTATATTGTCTAGTTTGATGATATTCTTTGGCATTGATCATTTGCTGCTGTTTTTCTTTTAATTGATTTAACAAAAGATTTAAATTCTGGTTAGAATCAATAACACTCTCTAACTCTTGAATCCGCTTCACTAGTGGAAGTTCTAAAACCGCCTGCTTCAAATCATTCACAAAGTTCACCTATCATAAACCATGTTTTAGCATCTGTTATTTTGACCTTAACCATTTTCCCAATCAAAGATAAATCATTGCATTTAAAATGTGTCAATTTTAAATGTGGTGTATATCCACACATCATACCATCCCCGCTTTTAGATGGTCCATCCACCAAAACTTCAACAATTTGGTTCAAGAAACGTTGATGACCTGATAAATATCCAGCATTAATATATTTGTTTAAAATATTTAACCGTTCATGCTTCTCTTGTTCTAAAACAGAGTCCGGCATGGTTGCAGCTGGCGTTCCTTCTCTTCTTGAATAAATAAAGGTAAAGGCTCCTTCAAATTTAGCTTCTTGAACTAACTTTAAAGTGTTTTGAAACTGCTCAGCTGTTTCATTTGGAAACCCTACTATAATATCTGTTGTCAAAGCTAAATCTGGAACCAGTTCTTTTAAACGAGTAATTTTAGATATATATTCTTCATAGGTATATTTCCGATTCATTCTTTTTAAAATTTCATTATCTCCTGATTGTACTGGAAGGTGTAGGTGAGGCATAACACTATCACAATCATGCATTGCCTGCATCGTTTTTTCATCTAGATCTCTTGGATGAGAAGTAGTAAACCTTATTCTTTTGATACCTGTCTTGTCTAAATCATACAAAAGATCACCAAATGTATATTCTAATCCCAAATCCTTACCATAAGCATTGACATTTTGACCAAGTAAGGTAACCTCACTATATCCCAAAGATACAAGTTCCTTAACTTCCTCAATGATATCCTCTTTTGATCTACTTCTTTCTCTTCCTCTTGTGTAAGGAACAATACAATATGTACAAAATTCATCACATCCATACATTATATTAACCCAAGCTTTATGATGAGATTCACGAATTTTAGGAGCATCCTCTAAAATATCTCCTTCACTTGAGATAACTTCTACAACCTTAGATTTTGTCATATAAGCTTCATAGATAAGCTTAGGTAGGTTTTGTTTATTATGTGTACCAAAAACAATATCAATAAAATCATAGGATTCTAATATTTTATTGGTCGCATTTTCCTCTTGAGGCATGCAACCAGAAATTCCAATTATCATATCTGGATTTTCTCTTTTCTTCCCCTTTAACTGCCCAAGCACACCCCAAATTCTTTGTTCAGCATTTTCTCGTATGGCACAAGTATTTAAGATGACAACATCAGCATTCATTTTATCTGTTGATTTTGTATACCCTATTTGTTCTAATATACCAGCCATTACCTCACTATCTGCCTCATTCCCCTGACAGCCATAGGTAAAAATTGCATAAGTTTTTCCTTTGCCTATAGATTGATATTGAGTCTCTACAGTATATCTAATGGTAGGAATATTCTTATTTTTACGCATTCTTGCATCTTTTAAAGATGGCATTGCCAATTTTATATTTTTCATCTTAAATCACCAAAGCGTATTATATAATAATTTGTGACATAATGCAAATTAAAGAAAATAAATTAAAATAATTATTGCAATTTAAAATTATAGGTTTTATAATAAAAATAGTACTTTTAGAAGTCCCTTACTATAGCGAATGATGAATGGTGAAAGCATCATAATACTTCTTTTAAGGAATTGGTTTTCAATTTAAAAAAAGAGCTAATGAAGAAACATTAGAAATAAGGTGGCACCGCGCAAACTCAATGCGTCCTTATGTTTGATTACATAATGGACGTTTTTATTTTTATTAAGAGAGGATGATACAAATGAAAAGAATGTTAAGTGGTATTAAACCAACAGGACAACTAACACTTGGAAATTATATAGGAGCTATAAAACAATTTATTACCTATCAAGATGAATATGAGATGCTTGTATTTATAGCAGATTTACACGCATTGACATTGCCAATTGATTCTAAAGAATTAAGAAAAAATACAAAAGATTTAATCTCCGTTTATCTAGCCTGTGGACTTAATCCAACTAAGGTAACACTTTTTAAGCAAAGCGATGTCCATGAGCATGCAGAGCTAGGATATATTATGGCTTGTAGTTCTTATATGGGAGAATTATCTCGTATGACACAATACAAAGATAAAACCTCAAAAATAAGTGCAAAAGATTCTATTCCAACTGGAATTTTTATTTATCCTACCTTAATGGCTGCTGATATTCTTCTTTATGATGCAGATTACATTCCTGTAGGATTAGATCAAAAACAACACGTAGAATTAACTAGAGATTTAGCAATACGCTTTAACAATCGATACTCTGAAACATTCATTGTCCCAGAGCCAATCACTCCAAAAACAGGAGCCAAAATCAATTCCCTATCTAATCCTGAAAAGAAAATGTCAAAATCTGAATCAGAAAAAGGAACAATTTATTTATTAGAGGACCTGAATATTACACGCAAAAAAATCATGTCTGCTGTAACAGATTGCGATAATGAAATATATTATGATATGGAAAGGAAACCTGGTATATCTAATCTATTAACTATTCTATCTGCTTTAACAAATAAACAAATAAATGATTTAGTTAAAGAGTATAGTGGAGTAGGCTATGGCACATTTAAAAAAGCAGTGGCTGATATTGTATGTAATGAATTAGAAAAATTACAAAAGAAAGTAAAAGAAATTCAAGAAAGCAACATCATAGATCAAATTCTTCAAGAAGGAGCCCAAAAAGCTTCTTATTTAGCTAGAAAAAAACTATCTAAAGTATATAGAAAAGTTGGATTACAATAAAAAAGCGGATTTAGTAGAATCTCTTCTACTCTTCCGCTTTTTTTATATATTGATTTATTAATTCCTCAAATTGATCCATATTTTTAATTTTACAAGGTTGCTTTCTACGACCATTAATATAAAAGCCATTAATCTTATATAATCGCTTATTACTTTTAATGTACAATGTATGTGGAGTATGGCATTTACATGCATTTAATACAGGTTGCACTTTTATTTCTTTTAGTTCTTGCATTATGTATTGATATTCATCCTCTTCTATATCAAATCTTTCATTACTGTAAATAATATACATAGATTCTATATTATTTATTTTACAATCCACATAATAACTTACTTTTCTAGGAGCATATAGTACTGAAAAGGTTGTTACTAGAATAATAACAATAAATTATAAGGATAAAACTGGTATCATGACCTTCTTATTTTTGAAAAATCCTATTTCAGCACTTGATTCTTCCTTCATCTTCATCCCCCTATAT
>JAIDKZ010000151.1 GCA_029051735.1 Anaeroplasmataceae bacterium
TTTCTTTATTTTTTATTGGGTATTGATGGAAGTATTGTTTAATAAAAAAATGAAAAAATATTAAATAGACATAAATTATGTAATATTTCATTTTAAAATTTGGTTGAAGGTGATGAAAATGTATTTCTGTATAGATATGAAATGTTATTTTGCTTCAGTTGAATGTGCTTTAAGAGGGTTAAATCCTTTAACCACACCATTAGTGGTAGCAGATGAAAGCAAGGGAAAGGGGACATTATGCTTAGCAATTAGTCCTTATTTGAAAAGAATGGGAGTAAAAAACAGATGTCGTTTATATGAAATTCCCAAGGATATTCCTTATATCATTGCTAAGCCTAGAATGAAAAAATATATTCAAATTGCGGTTTCAATTCATCAAATTTTTTTAAGATATATCAGTGCAGACGATATTCATACGTATAGTATAGATGAAGCATTTTTACATGTTTCTAGTTATATGCTCTTATATAATAATCCTATAACTTTAGCTACAATGATTTTAAAGGATATTAAAAATGAGTTAGGAATTGTTGCTGCATGTGGAGCTGGAGATAATTTATTTTTAGCTAAGGTTTGTTTGGATTTAAAAGCCAAAAATGAGAAAAATAATTTTTATTATTTATCTTTAGAAGAATTCTATAATACAATTTGGTTTCATCCAAAATTAACTGATATCTGGCAAATAGGAAAAGGGATTTCTAAACGTTTGAACAAACTTGGTTTGTATACATTAAAAGACATTGCTTTGTGTGATAAAAATATCTTGATTCAAGAATTTGGTGTGATTGGAGAAGATTTATATGAATATGCTTGGGGAAAGGATTTAACGACGATTGATGATATTAAAGCCTATCAGCCAAAATCAAAAAGCTATTCAAGGAATCAAATCCTATTTAGGGATTATAGTAAGGAAGAGGCATGGACACCTCTTTTGGAGATGCTATTTTTGTTATGTATTGATTTATATAAAAATGAAATGGTAACCAATACAGTATCTTTTTATATAGGGTTTTCCAATCATGCAAAAAGTTTTCACAAAGTTATAAGTTTGTTTTGTTTTACTTCAGATTATTTTTTCATCAAAAAGGTTTTAGAAGAAAACTATAAAGAAGTACCTTTAGGTGCAATTCGGCAGATCGGTATTTCTATTTCTCATTTGGCTTCTTCACTAGAAATGAATTCTTTATTTGATCATCAAGATGATAAATATTTAAATTTGTATCATTCAATTCACTCTATATGGCAAAAGTATGGAAAAAACCAATTGGTGTTAGGAACGGCATTAAAACAAGAATCTACATTATATGAAAGAAATAAAACAATAGGAGGACATAATAGTGACTGAAAAAGAAAGAAGAGCAGCAAAATATTTACCTTTTGATTCTTTAAAAGGTTTTAAGGAAGCAGTTCAATTGGAAGATCAAAAATTGCAAGATTTTCATCGTCCTGTTTTAAGTGAAGATGAAAAATGGGATATGAATTTAGTATTATTAGAATGCTATAGTAAAAATCAAGCAGTGGTCATATCTTATTATGAAAAAGGAGTTTTTAGAAATTATTGTGGAGTTGTAAAGAAAATAGATTTTATAAATAAACAAATTATTTTACTTCCTAAAAAGAAATTTTGGATGGAGGATATTTATAAAATAATTGCAAAATAAATGGAATAAAAAGGATTTAACCTTGTTTCTTTTTTGAAAAAATGATATAGTATTAAGACGAAAAGGAGATGGGGACTATGTACGATGTTATTGTCGTTGGAGGTGGTCATGCAGGTTGTG
>JAIDKZ010000152.1 GCA_029051735.1 Anaeroplasmataceae bacterium
AGACCACAGAGATATAAAAGTGTAAGTTATTATGAAGATTCTGATGTGTATAAGATAATTATTTAATATAATTTTGCAATCTATGTCATTCGTCTTATCATTGTATACTTTATCTAATATTTCAGTCTTTGATAAATCTGTATAAATTGAATTAATCAAATGTCGTGCAATTTTTAAAACAATTTTTTCATTCATATTTTCTCCTTGAAAAATGCTTTAAGAGGCAAGATTAAAGCATTTCTTAATATTTTGCATTATAGCTAGAATTTAATTCAGCTTGCGTTGTAGGAACAAAATCACAAGCTTCTATCACAGCTTGAACAACATCATTGTTAGTACATTCCCTTGTATGTATTAGATCATATACTTCATTATCCTTATTATTAGGAATCATAAATGCTAATACAAATCCTAAAAGAACTGCAACCCCATCATTGATATTTTTTAATGCTTGATAAATATCTTTACATTGCTCTACAACATCGCACTTTAGTTTAAGATAATCCCAAAAACTATCCAATGTAATGTACTCATAGTTATCAGAAATAATGGGTTTACGCTTATTAATATATGGATATCCATTAGCTAATTGAGAAGTAATAGCTACAATCATATCTCCACCACTATTTGGATTTTTATTCAATCCGATTTGTGATGCTCCAATAGCATATACAATTGGTTTAGATGATTTAGAGAGATTTTTCCAACCTTTCTTCAATTGCTCATAAAACACAATACTTCCCAAATCCTCATCACACAAAAAATCATTTAAAAGACCATAAATTGCTCCATGAACTGCTGCTAAAACCCCATCCAAATGTAAAGCTTCAATAACTGCTGGAACAGCAAAAATATCATCAATTCGTGCTTGTAAAAATCCCCAAAAGTTTGGATTATATGGTGTCCCAATAGAAATAAGTTTTTCCACTTCTCCTGGATAAGTTATAGAATATTTCATATTAACTAATCCGCCCTTACTATGACCAATTAAGTAAAAATGAGTAATTCCTGTAATTGTTCTTAGTGCATCAATGATTTTATGTAGCTCCTTTACCTGATCAGCTACTCTACCTATATTGCTGGAAAAAACTGTACGAACCATAAAATATTTATAGTCTTGTTCAAACTTTGATATATTAATTTGACTCTCTAAATTCTCCACTTTTAATTCCTGTGAATAGTGATAGTAATTTTTGCTTGTTCCTCTAGATATTTCTTCAATTTTGTTAAAACAGCCAATAAATTGATTTTCATTTCCTAAATACCCATGTTGACCTAAGATAATAACCTTCTCTGATTTTTGATATCTAGGTTGATTATGAGTTGAACTATCACTTGTACCAGTAAAACTTGATTTATATGACATATATTTTTTCCTCCTTTAATTTGTCATTTTTCTTGCCTCATAACAAATTTAAAGTTTTTTTAAACATAAATAAACTGTTTTCTCCTGCTTTTGGTATTACCAATACCAAAAGCAACAATAAAGCAATTCCTCGTTTTATGTATTTCACAGTAATGCTCCTCTCGTTTAATTAACTAAAAGCTCTGAGTGCTTAATTCTGGTAGCTTCAGCAACATTCCGCCGCGGATTTTCCCCGGATTAGTGATCACCGCTCTGTTAGCCTCGTAGATCCATCTCCAAAGCCTTCCGTCGCCGTATACCCTCTGAGCGATCTTCCACAGGCTATCTCCGGAAGCCACTCGATAGGTGTTATCATACTCACCGGATTCTGTGGATGCTTTGTCCTTTGTCAAATAAATAGTCAGCTTTTGTCCGACATAGATCCTATTGGGATTGCGGATCAAATTAGCGTTGTCCAGATAAATCTTTCTCCAGTAGTCACCGATCCCGTAGAACTTCACAGCTATCTTTCTCAGGTTATCGCCAGGCATTAC
>JAIDKZ010000153.1 GCA_029051735.1 Anaeroplasmataceae bacterium
GCTCAAAAACTCTTCATTACTCAACCAGCTGTAACGCATCATATTAAATCTTTAGAACATGAATATGATATTCAGATATTTGAGAATAATCGAACCTTTGAACTGACAAGACAAGGTGCGATATTGGCAGAGTATGGAAGAAGAATGATGGATCATTCAAGAGAGCTTTCTGAAGCAATTCATAAATCCTTACTTCCTAAAAAAACCTTAAATTTAGGGATAACAGAAAGTTCTTTACCTATACTTTCTGATAATAGTTTTCTTGATATCATTTTTGAAGTATACCACGCTGAAGCTACGATTGTTGTGTTACCTACAAATATGATCTTCAATGAACTAAAAGAAGGAAGAATTGATATGGCAATTGTTGATACAGCTTATGATGATGATTCTTTTGATGGTGTTTTATTAAAGACTTTTACAATTCATCCTGTTTGTTATGAAAATGGAAAATTTAAAGAGATTAAGCGAATAACTAGAGAAATGCTTAAAAATAATCCAATTATTTTTGGAGATATCAATGAGGGAATGACAAAACGTGCAAAGCATGCGATAAAAAATGCAAATATCACATTATCAAATTCTGCAATGTTTTATACAAATTCTAGTTATGCTTTAGGAAGACTTATTAAAAATCGAGATGGAATTGGATTTATGTATGATGAAATTTCTTCTCAATCATTAGATTTAAAAAGAATGGATTTATTGAATTTTAAGTGTTCCCAAGAAATTTATCTTTTATATAGTCAAAATAGTTTTGAAAAAGAACTATTAAAAGTTCTTGTTAAAAAAATAAAACGTTGGAGGGAACAAAGTGGTAAAGGTTCTTTATGAAGATAACCATATTCTTGTTGCCTATAAGCCTAGAGGTATTTTAGCACAGGCAGATGGATCAAAAAAAGAAGATATGCTTTCTATTTTGAAGCAATATATTAAAGAGAAGTACCAAAAACCTGGTAATGTATATTTAGGTTTAGTTCATCGTCTAGATATCAATACTTGTGGAATTATGGTATTTGCACGAACTTCAAAAGCAGCAAGACGTCTTTCATTACAAATTTTGAATCACCAATTTGTTAAAAAGTATTTAGCAATTATTGAAGGAACGTTGACTGAAGGTACTTTGCATCATAAACTTATTAAGGATGAATCTTTAAAAAAAAGCATAATAGATGAACATGGAAAAGATGCAATATTAGACTATAAAGTATTACAAACAAAAAAAGTAAATCAAAATGAATTTAGTTTGGTAGATATTACGTTGCATACTGGTCGCTTTCATCAAATAAGAGCACAATTTTCAGAAATTGGTCATCCTCTTGTTGGTGATAAAAAATATGGAAGTCAATGGATGATTGATTCTTTACAGTTTCCTTTAGAAGCTTATTATTTATCCTTTTATCATCCAATAACAGAAGAAAAAGTAGAATATACCCATAGAACCTTAGCATTATAGGTAGTCTAAAGTAGATTACCTTTTTCTTTTTTATATTTCAAATAAAATGAAATTTATCCTTGTTGTTTTCATATATTAAAGCGAGAGGGATAATATGCAGTTTGAATTTTATAAAAATATTTTAGCTGTCAACAATTATCGGCAAATTAAACAGCTAGATAATGATTTAATAGCGTTAGAAAAATTGAAGATCCATGGTACTAACCTGCATGTTTTAAAATTAGATAAAGAAGTAATTATTGTAGAAGGTGTAATTCAAAAAATTGAACTAGGAGATGCATAATTATGATTTATAAGATTAAAATGAAAAAAGATGATTATTTTAAAATAAGCAGTAAAATTGTTTCTACAAATTTAGAAATTATTGGAGAAGAGGTAACATTTGAAATAGAAAGTGGTTCTTTCAATATTTTAAAGCGGACAAACTATGAATTCAAAATAATAGAAAGTCTGCAGTCAAAACTGATGCGTTTTTTCTCACGGTATGGATTATTAATAACAGGAGTTCTTTTTTTTCTTTCCATTCTTTATATGAATATTTATCGGGTCAGTCGAATTGAGTTTAACAGAACAACTCCAATTAACGAAGAAATTGAATATCAAATTAAATCTAGTTACAAAAAACTATTATGTTTTAATTTTTGTAGTATGGATTACAAAGCATTCTCTAAGGATTTACAAAAAAAATATTTTGAGTATCCTTACATCAATGTTGATTGTAAAAATAATGTTGTTCAGGTATATATTGCAAATATTGATGACTCTTCCTATTTAAATCGTTCAGAACTTGTTGGAGATATTGTTTCTAAAAAAGATGGTATAGTTGATTTATATTATGTATATAGTGGCAAGTCTATGGTTTCTAAGAACAAGTATGTACGAGCAGGAGATGTTCTTATAGAAGGCAATCAAGAAGTGAGTGGATTAGTACTTGGAACTTGTTATGATAGAGTGGTACTCTCAATACCAAAAACTAAGAAAGAAGAAAGTCTTTCTTCAGAACATTCTAATTATTATGATATAAAACTATTTGGTCATACTTTTTCTTTAGCAAAAAAGACAAATTTTGAATCATTTTCTAAGGAAGAAAGTCTTGTTTTTAATTTGTTTGATTTTTTCTCATTAAAAAAAATTGCAGAAACTAAAAAAAATGCTATAATAAAAACATATGATGAAAAAGAAGCATTACTACAAGCAGAAAAAATAATTCAAGAGGATTTTAAAACTCATCAAACGAATGATTTAGAAAAAATTATAGCAATAACAAACACTAAAATTGAGTCTGATGAGGAGGCTTACCACTTTACTTTCATTGTTAAAAAATATGAATCTATGGGAGAATTCAGTCCTAAGGAGTGATGATATGAAATTGCAATGCAGAATCTCAAACGCAAATGATGCAAAAAATATCTGTGGTATTGAGAATAATAATTTGAAAACAATTGAAGAATTATTTGACTGTATGATTGATATTCATGGCGATAGCGTTTTATGTAATTTAGAAGATGAGAATAAGATTGATGCATTAGAGCAATATATGAATGCACTGGTATTGATATCCTCTTTAGGAATTCATATTACTGCTAGAGATATCATTTATTTAAAGCGAATGATTGAATTATCTTTATTAGAAGAATATATTCATTTTCTTAAGACAAGAAAACCTATTGGTTACAATCAAAATAATAAACCTGTTTATGCAAAAACATTACAACAGCAAGAATATTTAAGAATGCTAGAAAAAAAAGATTTGATATTTTCTATTGGTTCGGCTGGTAGTGGAAAAACTTATTTAGCTGTTGTTTATGCAGTTACTATGCTAAAAAAAGGAATTGTTCAAAAAATCATTTTGACTAGACCAGCAGTAGAGGCTGGAGAGTCTTTAGGATTCTTACCAGGGGATTTAAAGGAAAAGGTGGATCCTTATTTAAGACCTCTTTATGATGCTCTTTATGATATGTTAGGGTTAGAACAAACCAACGCTTTAATTGAAAAACAAATCTTAGAGATTGCTCCACTAGCATATATGAGAGGAAGAACCTTAGAAAATGCAATTATTATTTTGGATGAAGCACAAAATGCCACTGTAGAACAGCTTAAAATGTTTTTAACCCGTTTAGGTTTTAATTCAAAAATGATTGTAACTGGAGATTGTTCTCAAGTAGATTTGCCTAATTCTAAGCGGTCTGGTTTAAAAATTGCTTCTGAGATGCTTAAGGACTTAAAAGAGGTAGGTGTAATTGAATTTGCTGTTTTTGATGTAGTACGGCATCCTTTGGTTGGAAAGATTATTGAAAGATTTGAAAAACTTTCAAATGAGTGAAGTAAGAGGGTGATGTAGTGAAAAACTTAGCAAATTATTTTATATATTTATTTAAAAAATATGATCTATGGGTAATCTATACTTTTATCTTTTTGTTAATGTATTCCTTTTATAGAATGGATCTATCAGCTTCTGATAATTATAAATTTGTTATTTATATTTGGCCTTTAATTTTTATTATTTTAAATTTAGGTAATATGGAAATAAAAGTCAATATGATTGATGTTTTGTCCATTGTCGCAATATTTGTAAATCTATATTTTGTAATCTTGAATGGGAATATATATAGCGTTATCATGACTGTAATCTTAATTTTACAGATTCTTTATAAAGGGTTGCGTTATAAAATAGAAGGGTTTGAGGAATCACGTTCAAAAATATTCTTTTCACGTTTGAACTATCGTTTTCCATTAGTAGCATTATTCCTTGTAGGATTCAGTTTATCCTTTATTTTTTATTATGTTTTAAACAATACAAATGAGGAATTTCATACAAATTTTTACTATTCCTTACGAATAATGGCATATACCATTCCTATTTTTTATTTGATTCTTACCAATTTAACAGATCAAAAAAAATTAAATGTATTTGATTATCTTCATTTTGTTTTTATTTGCTTTAATATTGGTGGAATAGTCACACTCAATTTAAGTGCTTCATATTTAACTTTGCCATTTTTAGCATTATTTTTAAGGGCAAATTCCTATGAAGCAAAAGCAATCTTTAGAAGGAGAAGCTATGTTTCTTCTTTATTAGAAAAATATCATCTATTATTTCCATTTTTATTAGGCTTTGCAGCAATGTTATCTATACATAAAACATATCCTAATATGGTTTTAGGTATAGGACAGCCTTATGTATTAATTATGATTGCCATAATAGAAATCGTATTGGTAGCTTTGACAATTTTATTTGGAAAGGTAAAGGCTAAGGATAT
>JAIDKZ010000154.1 GCA_029051735.1 Anaeroplasmataceae bacterium
GGTATATAGAATGGAAGAGCGTTATTTAACAGTTTCAGCTTTAACTAAATATATAAAATATAAATTTGACCACGACCATAACTTAGAAGAGGTATTATTAGAAGGAGAAATATCCAATTTCAAACATAATTCACGTGGGCATTTTTATTTTACTTTAAAAGATGATAGTGCCGCTATATCTGTTACTATGTTTTCTAGTTTTGCAAAAACTGTAAAATTTGACCCTAAGGATGGAATGAAGGTTTTTGTGAAGGGAAATGTTACAGTATATGAACCATCAGGTACATACCAAATTAATATTAAAGAAATGAAAAGTGATGGAATAGGTGATTTATTTTTAGCTTTCCAAAAACTCAAAGAAGAGTTGGAAAAAGAAGGATTGTTCGCTTTAGAACATAAGAAAAAATTGCCCTTATTTCCTAAATGCATTGGTGTAATTACCTCTCCTACAGGAGCCGCAATACGTGATATTATTCACACGATATCTAGAAGATATCCTATGACTAAAGTGATATTGTATCCAGCAATTGTTCAAGGTGAAGATGCAAAATCAGATATTGTTAGGCAGATTCAATCTGCCAATGAGCAAAGTGTCTGTGATGTTTTAATTGTAGGTCGAGGTGGTGGATCTATAGAAGATTTATGGGCATTCAATGAAAGATGTGTTGCAAATGCTATATTTAATAGCAAAATACCTATTATATCTGCAGTTGGTCATGAAATTGATTTTACGATTGCTGATTTTGTTGCAGATATTCGTGCTGCAACTCCTACAGCGGCTGCTGAAATTGCAACGCCATCTATAGAAATGCTTAAAGGTAATGTAAATTACTATATTACCATAATGACAAAGCATATTCATCAACGTTTTGAAAATGCGAAATTGCTTCTAGCAAATATTGATCGCAGAATAGATACATTAAATCCAATTACAACTTTAAAAAATAAAAAAAATATTTTAGAAGAATATATGAAAAGATTGCAAATGATGATTCAAAAAATATTTTTAGAGAAAAAAAGTTATTATCGGTTTTTAGAAGGAAAATTGAGTGCATTAAATCCTCTATCTATTATGGAAAAGGGATATTCTATAAATA
>JAIDKZ010000155.1 GCA_029051735.1 Anaeroplasmataceae bacterium
GGCATCTATGGTTTACTTGTAGGAATCACAAAAAATAATTTAAATACAGTTCTTCTTCCAACCGCAATCTCCTTTTTCCCACCTTCTATTTGTTTTACATTAAATTATCATAATCTTATATGGATTCCATTTTCAATTTACAGTTTTGCAGTACTTCTTATTCATATAAAGGACAAAAAAATAAATATAGAAAATGATTATATTAATACTTTATTTGATGAGTTTAACAAATACTTAGATACTATCAATTTAGAATTTAATAAAAATAATGAGCTACGAGAAATAAAAAAACAGCATTTAGAAGGAATTAGTAACCAATATTGTAAGTATTGCAATAAGCATACGCTATGCAAGACAAATATAGATAAGCGTTATAGTTTTATTTCTGCAGGCATGCTAGGGTTAAAACAAAATACTTATGACTGCCCTTATTATAATCATTTCTCATTAGATCATATTCATATTGATCACATCAATCGCTCATTTGAATATAGCGGTATTAAATCATTAGGATTTGAATTGAGTTATTTATACAATCAAAGTATTGCTTTAAAAAAGGAATTTAAAAAATTTATAAGGCTTTTAAATGAGTATGCTTATATTGTTTTAGATTTAGATATCAATATGGCTTGTTCTTCCTTGTATTTTTCCATTCAATTAGATATGCAAAAACCTATCATTGAGAACCTATTATTAAAATGTGCCTATAAATCTTTTGGTGAAGAGCTTATGCTTAAAGTGCATGAAGATAAAATATACTTTTTTAAAAAACCTCAAATTAAAATCACCTATGCTCATACTGTTTTAGCAAAAGAAGGAAACTTAATGAGTGGAGATAATTATTTTATTAAAAAGGATTATAATTCTTCCTATATTTTTGCTTTAAGTGATGGAATGGGAAGTGGATATAATGCTTATACTGAATCAACAGATGCTTTGAAAATGATCTCTAATTTGTCTAGTTATCATTTTCGAATAAAAACCATATTAAAATTATTAGAAGACATCTATGAATTAAAAAGCAATTATGACCGATATGCCACATTAGATTTTCTAAGTATTGATACAGCTAACCGAAAAATGAATCTTTATAAAATGGGGTCTTCTACCACTTATATTTTGCATAATAACAAACTCATCACCTATGAAAATCAAGCTCTACCCTTAAAACTTGATGAAGTGAATTCAGCTTATGAATTAGATATATTTAGTGGTGATTATATATTTTTATTATCAGATGGAGTTGGGGATTTTATTAATCATGATGAATTTTACTCTTTAGTTCAAAATACAAATCAATCTGCTGATGAAGCTTGTTATAATATTATAGAATATATTAAGAGAAAAGAAAAAAACAATTTAAAAGATGATCTATCCTTAATTGTCATTAAGGCTATTTAAAAACAAAATAATTTTTGTTATAATTTTATTTGGTGGTGATTTTATGCTAAAGAAATTAAACAGCTTTATAGAGGAAAATAATTTATTTCAAAAGAATACTCCAATTGTTTGTGCAGTATCAGGAGGAGTAGATTCTATCTGCTTACTACATATATTACATGATTTAGGCTATAAGGTTATTTTAGCACATGTCAATCACCATAAAAGAATAGAATCTGAAATAGAACAAAAACAAATGGAGCAATTGGCTTATCATTTACATATTCCTTTTGAAGTCCTTTCCTATTATGATACAAAAGAAGAAAATTTTCAAAGCATGGCACATCATGCTAGATATAATTTTTTTAAAAGTGTTGCTGATAAATATCAAACCACTTTTATTGCGACTGCACATCACTTGGATGACCAAGCAGAAACGATTATTATGCGGATGATTTCTGGTTCTAATTTATATGGATATGCAGGAATATCTTTGCAACAAGAAATAGATGGTTATCATTTAATTCGACCTTTGCTTTGTGTAAATAAAAACGAACTATATCTTTATGCAAAGGAAAAAAACTACCCATACTTTGAAGATCAATCTAATGCTTCTAATGATTATTTACGAAATCGTATTCGACACAATATAATTCCTATATTAAAGGAAGAAAATCCTAATTTATTATTTCAAATGAGTCAATTCTCTATAATTACAAAAGAAGCTTTTACTTTTATTCGAAAACAAAGTATAAAATATTTAAATGAATTAAACAATAGTATTAGAATATCTACTTTTTTAGCTTTAGATGTTGCAGTACAAAAAGATATTCTTTGTTTATTATTTGAAAGAAACAAAATAGATAAAAATTATCAAGTTATTATGAAATGCTTAAATTTAATTCAAAAACAAAAGAACACAAAGTATATCCTTAAAGGCCCTTACATTTTGATGGTAGAATATGGATATGCACAAATCATTCATGACAATGAACCTAAGAAGTTCTGCTTAGAATTAGATTTAAATCACCCCTGCAAAATAGATGAAAAATATCTCTTCTATTTTTCAAAAAAATTACCACAAAATAATGCAAAGTATATTAAATTATGCTATAATAGTTTAAAGTTGCCTTTAAAAATCCGAAATAGAGAACAAGGTGACTTTATTCAAATGAGCTATGGAAATAAAAAAATAGCGCGTTTGATGATTGATGCTAAAATGAGTTCTTATAAAAGAAATCAAACTCCCATTATTACAGATGCGGATGATCATGTACTATGGGTCTATGATATTGCAAAAAGTAAAGAGGTCATTTTACAAAAATCAATGGGTGATATTTATTTAGTTTGTGAGGAATTAAATCATGAAAAATGATATAAAACGCGTTTGTGTATCTGAAGAAAAAATTCAAGAAATTGTTCATCGTTTAGGAGATCAAATTACAAAAGATTATGAGGGAAAAGAACCTCTTTTTGTTGGTTTATTAAAAGGATGTAACCCTTTTATGATGGATTTATTAAAATGTGTAAATCTTCGTTGTACATTAAATTATAT
This sequence comes from Anaeroplasmataceae bacterium, assembly GCA_029051735.1. Taxonomy (GTDB): domain Bacteria; phylum Bacillota_I; class Bacilli_A; order Acholeplasmatales; family Anaeroplasmataceae; genus Pelethenecus. The sequence goes on from JAIDKZ010000155.1 coordinate 2,936, forward strand.
GGATGTATCTAGTTATGATGGATGTACTTCTACTGGACAAGTTAAGATATGTCATGATTTAGATGAAAGTGTAGAGGGAAAAGATATAATTCTTGTTGATGATATTTTAGATACAGGAAGAACTTTAAAAGAGGTAAAAGGCATCTTATCTTCAAGAGGTGCGAAAAGCATCAAACTTTGTGTGCTTCTAAATAAACCTGAAGGTCGCAAGGTTGATCTTGAGGCAGAATATGTAGGAGATTTAGTGCCAAACGAATTTGTTGTAGGATATGGACTTGACTACAATGAAAAGTATAGAAATTTACCTTATATTGGGGTTCTAAAAGAAGAAATTTATTCCAAATAGGAGGACATATGCAAAATAATAATCAAAACAATGAAAACAAAAACCAAAATACGCCTCAACCTAGACCAAGACGACGTTTTGATTGGCTTTTTCCAATATTTGTTATAGCAGCATTAGTTGGAATTTTCTTATTCATTCAAAATATGACAAAACCAAAGCCTACAGAATTGAGTTATAGTGAATTACAAACAGCATTAGTTACCACTGTAAATCCAGTAGATACTTCTACTCTAAAGGCACAGCCTGTAGGAGGCGACAGCAATACTGGAATTTATACAATTAGCGGACGATATTCTGATGGAAGTAAGTTTGTATGTAATGTGACTACCATTCAATATAATGAAATAGCTGCTGATTATCATATTAAACTTTATTCATTAGAATCAAATATTTTCTTATCTCTTTTAATAAGTTTAATCCCTTATGTGATTATGATCGGATTCTTTATTTTCTTATTTAGAAGTCAAGGAAATAATAAAGCTTTTGATTTTGCAAAATCAACTGCTAGATTGGCTAGAGGAAAAAGTATAACTTTTGAAGATGTAGCTGGATGTGATGAAGAAAAGGAAGAATTAGTTGAAATTATAGATTTTTTAAAAAACCCAAGAAAATATTCTGAAATTGGAGCTAGAGTTCCAAAAGGAGTTCTTCTTTTTGGTCCTCCAGGTACAGGTAAAACTTTACTCGCAAAAGCAGTGGCTGGAGAAGCAAATGTACCATTCTTCTCAATTTCAGGATCTGATTTTGTTGAAATGTTTGTTGGTGTTGGTGCTTCTCGTGTAAGAGATATGTTTAAAACAGCCAAAGAAAATGCACCTTGTATCATCTTTATAGATGAAATTGATGCGGTTGGTCGTCAACGTGGTGCTGGTATGGGTGGAGGACATGATGAACGTGAACAAACCCTAAATCAGCTTTTAGTTGAGATGGATGGATTTACAGGAAATATTGGTATTATTGTAATGGCAGCAACCAACCGTCCAGATGTATTAGATCCTGCTTTACTACGACCAGGTCGTTTTGACCGTCAAATTACAATCAGTAATCCTGATGTTAATGGACGTACTGCTATATTAAAGGTTCATGCTAGAAACAAACATTTAGATTCTAATATCAATTTAAATGATATTGCACAAAGAATACCTGGATTCAGTGGTGCAGATATTGAAAATTTATTAAATGAAGCTGCATTACTAGCAGCTAGAAACAATCGTAAGGTCATCACAACACCTGACATTGATGAAGCAATTGATCGCGTTATGATGGGCCCTGCTAAAAAATCTAAGAAATATACAGAGCATGAGAAAAAGCTTGTTGCTTTCCATGAAGCAGGTCATGCTGTTATTGGATTGAAATTAAAAAATGCTTCTGTAGTTCAAAAAGTAACAATTATTCCTCGTGGACAGGCTGGTGGTTACAACCTAATGATGCCAAAGGAAGAAACATATTTTAGTACAAAAACTGAATTAACTGAAAGTATTGTTGGATTTTTAGGTGGTAGAGTTGCTGAAGAACTAATTTTTTCTGATGTATCTACTGGCGCTCATAATGATTTCCAGCAAGCAACCAGAATTGCAAGAGCTATGGTTACAGAATATGGTATGTCTTCTTTAGGGCCTGTTCAATATGAGCAACCTTCTGGAAATGTATTCTTAGGAAGAGATTATTTAAAAGAGAAAAACTTCTCAGATCAAGTAGCGTTAGAAATCGATAAGGAAGTCCGTAAGATTGTTGAAGATTGCTATGAAAAAGCCAAAGAGGTCATTTCTGCAAACCATGATTTACTTCATAATATTGCTGACTATTTGATGAAAGTAGAAACTCTTACTAAATCTGATATTGAAGAAATTGAAGCAACTGGAAAATTAAAACGTTATGATGAAATGGTTGCTGAACGTGAAGCATTTGAAAAATTTAAAGCTGAACAAAAAGCTAAGGAAGAGGCAGCGAAAAAAGCTTTAGCTGAACAACAATCAAATGACGAGGTTACTTCTTCAAGTGACTCAACTACTACTTCTTCTGAAGATACAAAATGAGACTAGATAAGTATTTAAAGGTTTCTCGCCTTATCAAACGAAGAACTTTAGCTAAAGAGGTTGCCGAAAATGAAAGAATTTTAGTTAACGGAAAACCAGCAAAGCCTTCTAAGGAATTGAAAATTGGCGATGAAATTACAATTGAATTTGGAAATAAAGATGTAACTGTTCGTGTTGTTTCTTTAGAACAAACTTTAAAAAAAGCAGATGCTGTTACATTATATGAGTTTATCAGTGAAACTCCTAAAATATAAAAAAAGATGTTCGTAAACAAAAGTGTTTATGAGCATCTTTTTTTTTAATATTAAATTAAGGTTACATAAAATACATAATTCTTCCTTATTTGAAAGGCCTCAAAAATTAATTCATAATATAAACCATTTTCTATAAAATAATACGAATCATCTTGATGTAGATTAAGTTCCTCTTCTGTAGGATTGCATTGCTGATAATAGCCTACAATTGCACCTGTGACATGATCCCGTATGACAACACGTTCAATAGAGCTTGGTCCTTGTGAGCTTTTGTTCATCCACTCTTGAATATATGTATTTAAGCATGTAGAAAGAATGGAATCCATTGTAGGCTGACTATAAGATAAGTATTCCTCAGAATAATCTGGTGTCCCCTCATTTTTATCTGTTCCTCGAACAGCCACTCCTAAAGCATATTCCTTTTGAAATAAAAGCATATTATTATTTAGACTACCACTATGAATTAAAAATCCATTCCAACCATAGTTTTCATGATCAGCCTCCACATTATAATATTGTGTTGGATTGTTCGCAAGAATTTTTAAAAACACATTGGTTTGACGATAAGCAAATAAATAAAATCCAGCAGAATGCGTAATGTAATCTCCTATAATTTCAGTTGTGGTTGTAAAGATTTCTGTTTTTCCATCAATTGTTTTTGAATAGTATTCATTGGGAATATAAATCATAATCAAATTATATATTCCTTTAAACTCTTCATTTTTCAAACTGAAAATAATTTGCTGCTCATCTCCTGTATCATTTTGCATTGTCTGAACTCTCGCATCAAAATAATATTCAAAGGCGTTGACATATCTCTGTTCCTTAACAAATACTCCCTGGTTATCTTGAATTTTAGGATTATAAATTAGATCAACATTTGGTGCATAATCTCCACTGCTTCCAGAAACTCCAGAGGTTCCACAAAATTTCAAATCATCTCGATATCGTTTTTGAAAACGAATTTGAAAATTAGGAGTATTGGCATTCGTAAAATCAACATCATTTAAAATATAACAATATTGATATCTTTGGTTAATAGGAGTCACAGCACTAATATTTTCTACAATATTAAATCCTGCAGTTGTTGTATAAACATTTTCGCTCAAGTACCTAAAATACTGATTTGTATTTTCGTATTTTGATTGAATAAAAGCTTCTTTAGATGTTTCTCTAGGTATATTCATGATAATACGTGCATCACGTACTTTTTCAAAAGCGATTGCAATTGATTTGTAAGAGGCGACTGTAGAGCTCTTTGGTTCAAATAAATTCTTTCCTGATAAGGAGGAAAATATTCCACTTTTTCCTTCAGAAGTCCGAATTACTGAAACAAGATTTTCCAATTGAGAAGTTTGAGAAGAACCACTTTTCCCTATATCCCCTAAAAATAAATAAACATTGTAAAAGCCCTCACCATAGCTATTGATAAATTCTTTTATACTTGTGTTATCAATTTGAAAAATCGTTTGCCATCCCCCAGGCCAATTGGCATACCCAATGCTTGTATCAATTTGAAAACTTAATTCATTATAACTATTTAACGATACATTCGGCATAATTGCAACCCCTACATTGCTCACTGAATTGAATTTTTCAAGTTCTGACAAATAAGAGAAATAATAGTCGTGCTGATTAAATACTGATGTTTCCGTATAACTTGGTATCATACGTAAGGCATCTGCTCCTCCATTTAAAAAGCCACAAGGCAATTGTGTTTGACCTGTCACATCTATAGCTTGACTCCCTTCATCGTACGTTTTACCATTGGAGAATTTTGGAAAAAGCCGAATAATTCCTGCCTCATCTGCGTAAATAGAGAAATCACCCATCAAATCAAAATACTGTGAAACTGTAGTTGGACAAAAAGCAGAAAGCGAAGGGTTAACTATCGTTCCATCTCCATAAAATTTTTGATTACCCGTGGATAAATTACTAATAAAATTATTTGTTGCATAATATGGTGCTTTAAACCCAATTCGGCTTCCCTTATCGTCCTTTTGAATAGATACATAGGACCAAAGTGTAAAAGAATAACAATACCATCCTTTTGGATCTCCCATATCTGCTAAAGGACGTGCTACAACTTGCTCGTAAAAATTAGAAGAAAAATTTTCATCCACTTCTATTTTTAAAGGCAAATACCTTCCTTCTGCTTTTCGAATCTTTGGCCAGTATCCAAAACGGTCATATTGATGAAGATTCCGATAATTATGCTGTTCCTCTGAGTTTGTGTAATTTTTATAGGAAACCAGAGTTTGATCATACTCTGGATCCCCATATAAATAGCTGTCTGCGTTTGTAGAAGATACCCAATTGCTGTTATTATAAACATCCTCATAATAGGCCTTCCTTTGAGATGCATTAGCGTATAAATACGTATCTGCATATGGAGCTCCATCAATCAACCAATCCTCTAAATAGCTATCATCTCCATTTGAATTACTCACTTGATATTGGACTAAACCATTTTTGTCAAAATTTATTGAACCATCTTCCTTCAAGATAGGTGAAATGCATCCATATAATTCTTCTGGTTTTACTTGACTTTTGCCATTTAAATATTCTAAATAACTCTCTAGATAAATTGTAGATGGGAATAAATAGAGTGTATAATTCTTCGTTGTGAATTTTTTTGCACCCTCATTAAAGGAATAATTCTCTGCAATATCATCCTGATCTATATACAAATCTGAATTACTTGAAGCTTTAAAATCCACTCGCCAATAGGAATAGGCAATTGTAATAGAGCTAATAACGAGCAGTACTATAAGCAAAAGATATTTTATAATTTTTCTTATCATAGTAAATCACCTCCAAACCTTTAAAATCCTTGCCATAATTCCAATAAAAATGTGGACCGGTTATTATCAGTTTGAGATGTCAAATCATTTTTTAAAGCAAAATATTTTTCTTTAGTATCTGGACACTTTCCCTCCTGATATGTGTAAAAAGAAGCTAACATAATTGTTGAAAAATGAAAGGTGAGCTTCCATCTTCCATCTTCTAGCATCGTTTCTAAATAATTCGTTGTGCCATCATAATTGGGTGTTTGAGATATCGCTTTTAAATCAATATATTCGCCATTTTCATCATTCGGCGCACTATCCTGTTTTTCCATTTGACGATAATACGAGGTTTTACGCAAATAAGAAGCAAGCTTACCAGTGGTGCTTACACGCAATCCAAATTTAAGCTCATTTACCTCTTCTAATATCATTGGCTTGTTTGTTATAAAAATAATAGTCAAATCAGAATCAATGAGATGTTCTTCATTGAAAGTAATATCATGAATTGTTTTTTTGCCACCTTTATAAAAGGAAACCCCCGTAATTGTACTATTCACATTTTGCATTCCCTCATCTAAAACAGCATAGATAGGCATACCTGGAGTAGAAAAACTACCCGCAAGAGCTGTTTCTGTAACAAAGACATTAAATTTCAAATCTTGTCTGGTATCTTTATTAAATACCCAAAAGGAAAACCCTATGCCAACAATAGAAAGGAAAACAATGAAAGGTATAAAAAGAAAAATTAAAACTCTTTTCTTAATCATTTTTCATTCCTACCTTCCATTTGAAATAAATGCTGTAAGATAAAGTTAGATCGCTTTTTATAACATTTTGTTATATAAACCTCTGATAAATCAATAATAACCAACATAAGCATTGCAAAAATTAAAGCTATAATACCTGATTCTGATTGTAAATATGTCAAAATGACACCCAGTCCTATACTTTGATACCCGTTGTATTTTCCTAAAATATTATCAAAAGGGATATCTATCTCAAAGGAAAAGGATCCCGTATTAGCATCTCCTTGTGTTGTATAAGCTCTTTTTCCATTGCTTTCTAAAATTTGTACAACACGATGTACATATATTGCACCCTCATGCTTAAACGCAACAATATCATAAAGCTTTATATCCTGCTCTTTTACCTTATCTATCCCTATCAAAGCATATTGTTTTATTTGGTTGTTAGGAAGTTGATTCAAATTTTGATGAACAGGATTCTTTTTAGACATGGATCCAGTTTGAATGGTTAAGTAGGTAGTATTCCCAAAATAAAATTGTTGTCCTTGAACTCGAAAAATCAAAGCCACACAAGATAAAGAAAATAGAATTAAAATAAACAAACTATATATAATATCCGTAATAATCCGAAATAGTCTATTCTGCTTCTTTTTGTGTTCTATAAATTCTTCTACTGAAGCCTCTACATTAGTTTTTCTACAATACACCTCATATTCTTTATTTAATTCCGCTGTAAGTTTTTTATCTTCTCCTCCAAGATCTATCACTTTACATTTATACTTACTATACAGCCAAAACAAAAAAGAAAAAGCAAAAGTCATACAAATAATTACAATGGTTGTAATAATTATTGAAAAAATTGAGATTGAATCTGATAGAATCATATCAAAACACCTCCAAAATTTAGAAAAGTGGTGTGAAACATTCACACCGCTTTTAAGAAAAACAGATTACTCTTGAGTCACATCAATAACAGGAGCGTCTGGAGAAGTATTATAGACTGCAAACTCTATAATAAGATCCTTGCCCTCTGTTTCATAAATCTTTCCGCCTGTTACATCCTGGGCTGTTGAAACACCCTTACAAGCCAAAGTACGAACCATGTCCTGATATTCTTGGAATGTAGATGGTGCTTTATCTGCTTTCCATTGAAATGGAACGTCCTTTAAATCCAAGATAAAACCAACACTAACTGTCCCAGTATCTCCAGTAGGAAGTGTTACATACGCACCTGTAGTTGTAGAATTCGTATTTTCAGATGTGTTTGTGAATACCAAGTCATTTTCTGCATCTGTAGTACTTGTAAATGTTAATTTATAAGCCGTATAGCCCTCATTTCTGTGATTGTGCTCACCAGCTACTGAATGAAAGTTTGCGTTTGAGAATCCAGTTGATCCTCCAACCTCAACGTATTGACCAAGTGTAGCATCTTTAATATATACGATAACTGAATATTCAATATAAGAATTTTCAACAGTCACTGCTGTACCACTTTTCAATGTGTCCTGATAGCTTGCTAGTGAAACCGTCCAGGTTGCACTTAATGTGTCTACCACTGGGCTATTATTCTCATCAGTACCTGTACGCAAGGTTATATTATGATCCATGATTGTGCTACCATTTTTCTTTGGCTGATCTAGCATAAGATAATAATTTCCGCTGCTCACATTTTCAAATTGACCAAAGGTATTTGCATGTGTTACTACAACATTTGAAAATACATCTGATCTTCTTTGATTGCTGAAATACCAGCTGGAAAAGCCGGCTCCAACTACAGCAAATAACGCAAATAAAGTAATACATAAAGTAATTAATCTTTTTTTAAACATTTCTAAAAACCTCCGATTTAGCATTTATTTTTTCACTAGTTATTATAGGATGCAAGACAAAATTAGACAACAAACCTTATCAAATCCTAACCATTCCTAACCATTGTCCTTCTATTGTTTCCATATATAATTTATGATAAGATAATAAATAAAACTGGAGATGACATAGGGTATGAACAATACAGTTATAGGAAAAACACTTCTCTTTATAGAGGATGAAAAAAGCACTAGAAAACAAAATGCAGAGTATTTCAGAGCACAGAACAACATTGTCTATGAGGCAGACACTCTAGAAAAAGCAAAAAATTATATTTCAGAGATAAGCTTTGATGCAATTATTTTAGATATAATACTCCCTGACGGAGATGGATTAGAGTTGCTTCAGCATAAGGCAATGCCTCCTGTACTCATTCTTTCAAATTTGGGTAATGATTTAGATATACTAGAAGGGATATCTGCTGGTGCTGTTGACTATGTTGTAAAGCCTTGCTCCCCTAAGGTGTTAGAGGCTCGATTATCCTTACGGTTATTGCCTAAAAGAGACTCCATTATAAAATCCTGCGGACTGTTTCTAGATGTACGAGAACGTACAGCATCTTACAATGGTAATCTCATATCATTAACAGGTAGCGAATTTAACATATTGGTTTTTCTTATTCAACATCCTAACACCTATTTCAATGCGGCTGAAATTTATGAGCAAGTATGGAAAATGCCAAGTCTTAACTCTACCTCAATTAAATATCATATCTCTAATTTAAGGCAAAAGCTTGTGAAAGCAACTGGTGAAAACTTAATTTTAACTGCCTTTGGTAAAGGGTATTCTTTTCTGAAAAAGGAGTAAGCAAATGAAAACAAATATAAAATATTTAACAATAGGTATTGTCACACTAATTGTAGCTATTCTGGTATCCCTAATACCAGTTTGGTTAAAGCCTTTACCAGAGATAACCATAACAAAAAACATAAAATCAAATGGCGAAAGCTTTATTGGTACGTGCATATTAGATTTAAAAGAAGCTCAAATACTCTCATATGCAAATTATACAGCTGATGAATTTGTTCAGCCAACTGAGATATCTGGCGTTCCTATTAAATTAGATAAAACCACAAATTTAGCAACAAGAGGAACTCTACAATTTGTTCTATATAATATTGATCCTTTTGACGAGAATTTTTTTAAAAATAAAGAAGCTCTTACTCCTTTTTTAGAAGGAGACAACAATTGGCATTTTTCTTTATATCTTCCTGCATACTTCTCCTCATCTAATATTTATGTCCAATCTGTTTTAAAACATAAAATAGGAGAAATAGAAAATTATGATTATATCCAATTTAGTGAGTATCAAGGCGTAACGGAACATCACAAATCTGAGACAGAGCCACAAACATTAGACTTAAACTTTTATACTAGACGACAAGGAATACCCCTTGATATAGAAAATCGATGTATTGTTGTTACGATTCATTATGAAGGTCTAGAAGGGAGATTTACAGGCTTTAATAGTATGCCAATTATTGGAAAAAGAGACACCATTCATGGAATAACAACTCAAGATCAAACCTTTGTAATTATAATTGCATTACTTTCCTTATTGATTGCTACTATAATTGCATTTACAAGTTTTTTGAAGAAAAATTTACTACAACTCCCTCAGCTTCTAATTACAATCGGAATATCTTGTTATATGCTAGCAAAAGTTCTTCTTTTCCACGGAAGTCAAATTCCATATTTTCTACTTGTATTACCTTCCATTAGTATAGCATTAATCAGTGTATCTACATTTATTAGAGCAAAAATGAAAATTAAAAAATTTCCTGTTTGGATATTGACTTCTCTTTATGCAGTTTTATACATCAGCTTATCTATAGCAGCAACTATTGTTTCAGCTAAGACTTCTCATTCTTTATCTTTAGGAGTAAAGATATTGGCTGTTCCATTGGGATTATATACATTTGCTAAGGGAACTATTAAAATAATAAAGGAACGAGAAATAACTGAAGGTACTCTTTGGGTTCTAATTTCCGTCTTTACAATCGCAGTTCCTTTTACTAAATCCTCTCAAATTATTATCGCTTCTTCTATTTCTTGGTTATTTATTTTAATTCTATGTGCTATAGTAATTTCAACATTTTGGTTTTTTGTTCAGTTAGAACAAGAAAATAAGTATCTAACAAACAATTTGCAAAATGAAGTTCTTTTTCAAACACAAGATTTAAAAAATATCATCTCTGAAAGAGATAATCTACTACGCTACTTATCTCATGACATGCGGAAACCAATATCTAGTATAAGAAGATTTTTAACTGACTTAAAACAAATGGAAGAAAATGAGGCACAATTCAAAAAGATTGAAATTATCCAAAACAAAATTGATGAAATGGACCACGATTTAGGAGATCTACAAAAATATTCAAAGCTTTCTTATTCTGCAGAAACATCTTCCAAAATCAAAATATCTGATATATTAGAGTATATTTATACTTCTTTAAATCCAGATTGTGAGGCTAATGCTATTCATTTGAAAATAAATGCACAAAAAATTAATGCATATGCCCGAAAAAATACTTTAATATCTATTTTAAATAACCTAATATTTAATGCCATTGATCATGCTGAATGCAAAACAATTGAAATATCTACAACAAAAATAAAAGGGAAATGTAAGATTACTGTAGTAGATGATGGAAAAGGTTTAGAAAACGAAAGTAAGGCCTTTATGCCATATTATACTGAAACAAGCGAATCAGAGCATCTAGGATTAGGACTCTATATTTGCAAGCATTATCTAGAATCAATGAATGGAAGTCTAACATATAGTAGAGAGCATAATTTAACCTACTTTACAATTCTTCTACCCTTGGCATAACTATACCAAAAACAAAAGACTTGACTTCTCAATGAAATCAAGTCTTTTTTATTTTAAGGGCTTATCCTGATTTGCAGGATTAAAAACTATAGTTCCATCCATATTATACTTTGTTCCATGGCAAGGACACTCATAAACCTGTTCTTCCTTATTGTAAAATAATGCACATCCTAAATGCGTACATCGTTTTTTAGGCTTCAATAAATTTATCGTTGCAACACTAATATTTTTTAAAACTGGAAAGAGGGGACTTTTTCTTTGGGGGCAAAATAATTTTTCATATTTATTTTTATTTCTTTCTATTTTATCTGTTAAAACCTTAGAAGCAATCATTGCTCCTGTCATTCCCCATAAATTAAATCCTGTTGCTACATAAATATTCTTATTTTTAAAATAAGAACCAATGTAAGGAATGCCATCTATACTTACACAATCTTGATTTACCCATTGATAAGAAATTCGATGATTGGGATAGTATTTCAATATATAATTCACAATTGGAATGCCTCCTCCATTATACATACCCGTTTTTTGATCATTTCCCCCAATAATTAAATTATTTTTATACGTTCTAAAATAAAAATCTCCTGGTCTACTTCCAATTGCATTAAAATCTTTTGTCTTAGAAACATTTTCTACCACAGCAACATATGATTTTTTTTGCGTTAATTTGATAGGATAAAGCCCTTTAAACTTTAAAAATGGATACCCTGTAGCAACAACAATATGCTTAGCCGTAATCACATTATGCTTTGTATATGCAATTTGTTTTTTTATTTTAAAAATCTCTGTATTTTCATAAACAGTTACTGAGTTTAAAAGCTGTGAAATTAATTTTAAGGGATTCATCTGTGCTTGATTTGGAAAAGCTAATGCATATTCATCCTCTATACTAGCCTCAAAGCCTAAAGATTGAATTGCCTTCAACTCTAGCTTTAATAATTCCTCATTATCTTTAAAATATTTATACGATGAGACACGTTCAAAGTCAAAGTCATAGTCCTTGGCTAATATCTGGTATTCTTCAATTGCCTCTAAACATGCATCTAAATAAAGCTTCGCATTTGTTTTACCAAATTTTTTAATTAAATCCATATAATAAATATCTTGAAGAGCCGTAATTACGGCTGTTGTTTTAGCTGTTCTAGCTGATGCAATTCGATTCTTTTCAACCAAAATCACCTTGTGCTTCTTGGATAGCTGATATGCACACAATACCCCACAGATTCCACCTCCAATTACTAAAACCTCTGTTTCTATATCCTCTTCTACTGTAGGAAATTCTTGCATTTCCAAGCCTTGCCATAAAGTTCTTTCCACACTATCACCAAATATAGTTTGTAAAAATCTGAATGCTTTTATACTTTTTAAAACAACAAAAAATAGGACCAGTATAGTCCTATTTATCCTATTCAAATTGTGATTCATAAAGCTGTTTGTAAAAGCCATTCTTTGCTAAAAGCTCCTCATGCGTTCCCTGTTCTATAATTGTGCCATCCTTCATAACTAATATTTTATCTGCGTTTCGAATTGTAGAAAGTCTATGAGCAATGATAAAAGATGTTCTTCCCTCCATCATAGCATTAAATGCCTTTTGAATCATAACCTCTGTACGTGTATCTATATTAGATGTTGCCTCATCTAAAATTAAAATTTGTGGCATTCTAAGCATTAATCTTGCAATACATAACAATTGTTTTTGTCCAATAGAAACTCCTTCATCATCAGAGATTACTGTATCATATCCATTTGGAAGTTTTGCAATAAAATCATCTGCATATGCTTTTTTTGCGGCCATTTTTACTTCCTCTAAGGTTGCATCCTCTTTTGCATAAGAAATGTTTTCATACACCGTTCCTTTAAATAGCCATGTTTCTTGTAATACAAGACCAATTTTTTTTCTTAATGAGTCGCGACTATAGTCATTAATATTTTTACCATCAATTAATATTTCACCACCAGTAAGTTCATAATATCGCATCAACAAATTGATAAGTGTTGTTTTACCACAGCCTGTGGGGCCTACAATGGCAACCTTCATACCAGGTTGTATATCTATATTTAAATTTTCAATTAATGGCTTTTCAAGTGTATACTGAAAGGATACATCACGAAATTGCACAGCCCCATTTGGGATTGAAATTTCATTGATGTTTTCTTCATCTTGTAATTCTTTTTCATCTATCAATTCAAATACACGCCTTAAACTAGCAAAAGAATTTGAAAGCTCTGTTGCAACACCACTTATTTCATTAAATGGTTTTGTATACTGACTAGCATAAGTTAAAAATGCTGTTAGTCCTCCAACTCCAAAAGCAACCCCTTTAGAATTCACTATGAGAATTGAACCAATGGTAGCCACAGAAGCGTATACAATTGCATTAACAAAACGTGTAGTAGGATTGGTTAAAGATGAATTAAACTGGGCTTTTATTCCAACTTCATATAATTGTTGATCCATAGTTTTAAATTTTTTTATATTATCTGATTGTCTTTGATAAGCGATGACTACCTTTTGATTTGTAATCATCTCATTTAAAAAGCCACCCATATCTCCTTTTATTTGTGCTTGTGATTTAAAAGTATTAAAACTCTTTTTTGAAATAAAAGAAGCAACAAATAAAGATAACGGAGTTAATACAATAACAACTAATGCAATTTCCCATTTAATCCAAATCATCATAGCAATTGTCACAAATATTGTGATAATTCCTGTAAGTGCCTGACTAAATCCTTGAAGCAACCCTTCAGACACCTGATCTGTATCTGATATAATCCTTGTCAAAATATCTCCAGACAAATGCGAATCTAAATAGGATACTGGAACCCTTAGTACTTTGTTAAAAGCATCAATTCGTAAATCTTTAACTATGGAATACGTAATCCGATTTAATAAAGCATTCATCAACCAACCAAATATAGCTCCTAATACAACAACAATCAATAATTGTAAAACAATCCACAAAATATCTTCCATTACAAATGTATTAGAGTCTATATATTGGTCAATTGCATCACCTACTAGCTTTGGTGCATATAATGTCGCAGAAACATAAAGAATCGCTCCTAAAAAAGCAATCAGCATCAAAACCTTATACCGTTTTGCATATTTTAAAATACGTTTTAACATTGTAAAATTACCCTCTTTCATTTTTGCTCACCTCCTAAATCTTGAGAATCACAAATTTCAGAATAGATTTTACAAGTCTTTAATAATTCTTGATGTGTACCTTTACCCACCAATTTCCCTTGATCCAAAACCAAAATCAAATCCGCATGCATAATACTTGAAGCACGTTGTGAAATTAATATGGTTGTTTTATTTAATGATTGAATAGACTTTCTTAAATTTAATTCCGTTTTAAAATCCAATGCACTAGAAGAATCATCTAAAATTAAGATTGGACTATTCTTGACTAAAGCTCTTGCGATGGATAAACGTTGCTTTTGTCCTCCACTTAAATTGCTTGCTCCTTGATATAATATTGTATTTTCTTTGTCATCTAATTTAGAAACAAATTCATAGCTCATAGAAGCATGTAGTGCTTGCTTTATATCTTCTTCAGTTGCATCTTTTTTTCCCCACAAAAGGTTCTCTTTAATTGTTCCACTAAAAAGAATTGCCTTTTGCATTACTGTACTTATTTGTGCGTTAATAAATGATGTTTTGTATTCTTTTATATTTCTTCCATATAAAAGTATATTTCCTTCACTTACATCATAGAAACGGTTCATTAGAGAAATTAAAGATGTTTTCCCACTACCTGTCCCTCCAATTATACCAACAGTCATCCCTTCTTTAATTGTAAAAGTGACCTGCTGGATTGCTGGTTTTGCATTATCATTATATTGAAAACTTACATTTTGAAATTCAAAAGGAACAGAATTTAGACGAGTCTCTTCCTTTCCATCTATAATAGAACTATTGCTTTTAAACACTTCATGAATTCTTGTTGCAGATGCACTAGCTTTTGTAAATATAACCACTAGATTTGCAACTACCATAATCGCTAATTGAATTTGTAAAAGATAATTATATAAGGATGTAATATTTCCTTGATTCAAATTTCCAAGTTTAAATTCATAACCTCCAAGATATAAAACAGCAACAATTGCTAAATTAGTCACAATGAAAGTCATGGGATTTAATAGAGCATTGACTTTCCCAATGCGTGTTAAAATGGTTCTCAAATTCACATTTTCATCTACAAATCTTCTAAATTCATATTTTTGCTTGGAGAATGCCCTAACAACTCGGTTTCCGCTTAAATTCTCCTTTGTAATATTTGTCACATCATCTAATTTCTTTTGTGCCTTTTTATTTCTAGGAATAGTATAAAGCATAATCAAAAATATAATAACAAACAACAAAATACCCGTTCCTAAAAAGATGATTCCAGCCTTCCATGACAATAAAAAGGACAATATGGTTGCTCCAATAACCAAAAATGGAGCTCGCACTACTAACCGAATCAACATAGCCACGCTTTGTTGCAAATTATTTATATCTGAATTCATTCTAGTAAGAAGGGATGATGCTCCAAACTGGTCTAATTCTTTAAAAGATAGTGAGTTAATATGCTCATATAAATCATCTCTAAGTTCTGTACCAAACCCTTGTGATGCCCGTGAGGCAAAGAATTGACACACCAAAGTAGAACACAAACCAATAGCCGCAAAAGCAAACAGCAATCCCCCATTTTGTAAGATGAATATTCGTTTTTCTTGATCAGTAAATAATTCATTTTTTAATCCTTCATTTATGATTCTTGCTATTACCAAAGGAACTAATAATTCAAATATAGCCTCAACTAATTTAAATAAAGGCCCTAAAATGATATGTTTTTTATATTTTTTTAAATATTTTTTATATAATTTAAACATATTCTCACCCTTTTTCTTTTGTATTATAACACAATTCATGATATACTTAATATATAAGTTTTATTATAGATATATACTTTGGAGGTATACATGGATATTCATCAATTAGAATGCTTTAAAACTGTAGTGGAAGAGGGATCTATATTAAGAGCCTCTATTAAACTCAACATTAGTCAACCGCCTTTATCAAGAATGATGTCCCAACTTGAAGAGGAATTAAAGACAACATTATTTTTACGAGGAAAAAGTATAACACTAACAAACACAGGAAAATTGCTATATGAACGAGCTTGCTCTATTCTTGATTTGAAAAACAATACATTAAAAGAAATCAGCACTTTGGAAATGAAAAATGAAATCACTTTAAATATTGGAATTGTTTCTTCTTCAACTAATCTTCTTTATAATCATACAATACCCCATTTTCATACAAATTATCCCAAAGTAAGATTTAATATTCAAGAAGCAAATACATATCAGTTAATCGAATTATTAAATCAAAAGCTAATTGATTTAGCTATTGTTCGTACACCTTTTGATGCAACTAACTTTATTGTTGAGTATTTTCATAAGGAGCCAATGATTGCAATAAGCAAAGAACAATTTGGTGATTCTAAGATTAATTTAAAAAATTTAGATGGTAAGCCATTAATCATCTATAGACGCTTTAAAGAACTTCTTATTCAATTATTTAAACAGGCTCAACTGGAGTTTAATACAATTGCTGAAGTGGATGATGCAAAAACTGCAATACTTTTAGCCTCAACTGGTTTAGGAATTACTCTTGTTCCTCAAAGTGCATATCGAACATTTGAACATTTGAATTTAAATGTTGCAGAAATTACTAAAAAAGAATTAGAAACATGTCTGGGAGTTATTCAAAGAAAAGGAGATAAATTAAACGCAACTTATACTGCTTTCATAGAAAGTATAGGGAAAGAAAAATAAAAACACCATTTCTGGTGTAAGGCAGGCAGCGTTTATCACTTTAAGAGATCATCAAAAGAAATATTTAAAGTTTTAATAAGTTTTTCCAATTTACTAAGTTCTGGATTAGCTAAATCGTGTTCCCATTTATATACCGTTTGTCTTGAAACCTCCATAGCCTCCGCTAATTCTTCTTGTGTCAATGCTGCAATCTTTTTTCTAACTTCCATATTTAAACCTAAACCTCTTTTCTTTTTATTATAAAGAAAACAAAATAAATGACCACCAACCACCAGTTAGCATTTGTTAAATTTTATTTAATTCATTTCATTTTTCTAATCTTAATTGCATATCTTTAATTAGGTGATTTTATGGCAACAGCAAATTTTACTATATATGATGATTTCATCTTGATAAATAATATAACTGAAATGAAGGAATTTTCACCAAATCAGTTTATATTAAGAGTTAATGATATCCCATACCAAATTACAGGTGAGAATCTTGTTTTAAAAGAAGTTAGCACAGATAATAAATCTGTTAAAATTACAGGGATTGTAAATCAAGTTGATAAGAAAAATGTGCAGGTAAAGAAAAACAAGGGATTCATTAAGAAACTCTTTGCATAATGATCTCATTTTACAATTTACTAAAGGTTGTCTTACTTCTTTATTTGGGAATATTTACCTATATTCTTTATCAACTCCTTTTTTATCATCAAAAAAGATTTTTGTTTATAAAAACAATCTTATTCTTTTCTTGTTTAGCAGTTTTAATTATTAAGGCTTCAAATCGTTATCATATCGCATTATTCCATGTCTATTTAATTTTTTATTT
>JAIDKZ010000156.1 GCA_029051735.1 Anaeroplasmataceae bacterium
ATGTTAGGTTTGAGCTTGGCAAGCTGTGGAGGAAAAGAAGCAGGGAGCAATGTGATAAAATTAGAATATTCAGGTGCTGCTTCTACCAAAGAGTTTACTATGAAATTATTTGATGATTTTAAGGCGGCAAGAAAGGCTGCAGGTGATAATAAGGAATATCAAATCACTTATGTAGAGCATGGTGCTGACTTAGTCGATAGTGAGGTTCAAGACTGGATTGTTGGACCAGATGTTTATGAGTTTGCATCTGATAAAATTACAGCATTATATGAGAAGGGTGCTTTAGCAAAAGTTACAGGAGCTAATGCAACTTTTATTTCTGAAAATAATAGTGAATTGGGTAAGTCTTTAGCAACTTTTAATGATACATACTATGCTTATCCATATACAGGTGATAATACATATTACTTACAGTATGATAAATCTGTATTTACTTCTGAGGATGTTAAATCCATTGAAAGAATGTTAGAGGTTGCAGCTGCAGCTGGAAAAAAGATAGGGTATAACTTAAAAGAAGCCTTCTGGGGTGCAGGTGCTCTATTTACTTTTGGTGCAGATTATAAAATGACTTTTGATGAAGATGGTGCAGTTGTAAATGTAGAAGCAGATTTCAATTCAGAAAAAGGATTAAAGGCTGCTAAAGCTATTTTGAATATAGTAAATAACCCAGCATGGTCTAATGATATGGAAGCTCCAACACCAACAAATGGATTGGCTGCTTGCGTTGCTGGTACTTGGGATATTAAAACTTATAAAGAAGCGTTAGGTGAGAATTATGGATGTGCTCCAATGCCTACTGTTACAATTGATGGAGAAACAAAAAATCTTGGTGCTTTCTTGGGTGGTAAATTATTTGGAGTTAATCCACAAAGAGCACAAGGAAATACTGAAAGATTAGTTGCTGCACATCAATTAGCAGTTTTCTTGTCTGGAAAAGAATGCCAATTAAAGAGATTTGATGATCAAGGTGTTGCTCCTTGTAATTTAGAAGCTGCAAAAGAACAAAGAGTGCTTGATAGTGAAAATGTGGCTGTATTAGTAGAACAAGCAAAATTTGCACATGCTCAAACAGCAGTACCAGCAAATTTCTGGACAGCTCCTATTACTTTAATTACTGGTATGACGGATGGAACGATTTCTTTAGATAACCTTCAAGAAGCTATTGAAACATTAAATACAAGTATAAAAAATAGTAAATAAAAAACGTAAAATTAAAATCTAAAGTACAGACTATTATTATAGTAGTCTGTACTTAAAGTTTTTATGTAAAGGGGTGGTTATATGACTACGATTGAATATCTTGCACTTCCCACTTATAAAAGAATTCTATATAAAATTTTAGCTTTTTTTGTGGCTATACCAAAAGTGATTTGGAATTTTATTTCAGTAACCATTGTTCGGTTTTTCACAAAGATTGGTAGAGGAATTGCGAATTATTTTATTGATACCTATGAAATTTTTGTTGGTGGAGATTGGAAGACAAGACTTTCCTATATAATTATGGGATTTGGACATATTTATCGTAAATCTTATATAAAAGGCTTTTTATATTTGTTGTATGAAATCATATTTATCTATTTTATGATTTCTGTTGGCGGACCTGCTATGATGCGAATAGGTTCGTTTGGCTATGTAGCACAAACAACGTATATGCATCCTATTTATGGGATAGAAGTATCTGATTTTAAAGATGATAGTTTGTTGATTCTTTTAAATTTTGTAATTTCTTTGATTTTTATTGCAATCTTAATTTTTCTTTGGTCTGTTCAAGTTCGTGAAAATCGTCAATTAGAAAATTTAAAAAAGATTGGTAAAAGAATTGGAGATAAAGAAACCGTTCAAGGTTTAGTAGGAAAAAATTTCCATAAAGTATTGTTGGCTTTTCCTACTTTTGGTGTTGTAATGTTTACCATTATTCCATTATTTTTAATGATTATTGTTGGGTTTACCAATTATTCTTCAACATATCAAAATCCAAAAGAATTATTTGATTGGGTTGGAGCATACAATTTTCAAAAGTTATTTGGTTTAACAGGAGATAATGGATATCAATTTGCTGCTGTTTTTGGACAAATATTATTGTGGACACTCATTTGGGCAATTTTTGCAACCTTTACGAATTATTTTTTAGGAATGATTGTTGCTATGCTCATAAACAAAAAGGGAATCAAACTTAAGAAACTTTGGCGAACCATTTTAATTACTACGATTGCTGTCCCTCAATTTATTTCCTTATTATTCTTATCTAAGTTTTTAAATACAGATTTAGGTGCTATGAATGTTATACTTAAAAATTTAGGTTTAATTAGTGAGAATATTAAATTTTTTGATGATGGTCTAATCGCAAAAATAACGATTATTGTTGTAAATATGTGGATTGGTATTCCATATACCATGCTAATGTGTTCAGGTATATTAATGAATATTCCACAAGATTTATATGAATCTGCAAAAATTGATGGAGCAAGTCCTATAAAGATGTATATGAAAATTACATTACCATATATGTTATTTGTTACAGGACCTTATTTGATTTCAACTTTTGTAGGAAATATTAATAACTTTAATGTCATTTACTTGTTGTCAGGAGGTAATCCAGTATTTACAAATGTAAATGGAGTTCCATTAAATACTGAAGTTTATGGTGCTGGACAAACGGATTTGTTAATTACTTGGTTGTATAAAATTGCAATGACACAAGCAACAAAGGATTATGGTGTGGCTTCTGTAATTGGAATAGTAGTATTTGTTGTGGTGGCCTCCATATCTCTAATTTTCTATAATAGAACAAATGCTGTAAAGAATGAAGGTGATTTCCAATGATTGGGAAAAAATTTAGTATTTTTGCAACTTCTAAAATGACTGGTGGTAAAAGAGCTAAGGAAAAGGTTAGTAAAATTGTCATCTATGTTATCCTTACCATTATTTCTATTATTTGGATCTTGCCATTCTTATATCTTTTGATACAGTCTTTTGCAGTAAAATATGAAGCTAATTTAATTATTCCTAAGGAATGGACACTTCGTAATTATACAAATTTAGTTACAAATAAAGTTTATCCATTTTGGAGATGGTATTTAAATACACTTATTATTGCGCTAATTGTTTCTGTTTTAAATACAGTTCTAACACTAATTAGTGCTTATGCATTTTCAAGATTACGTTTTAAGATAAGAAAAGGGTATATGAAAATTATTCTTATCATTGGTATGTTTCCAGGTTTCTTAGGAATGATTGTTACATATTATATGCTTCAAAAAATTCATTTAGCAAATGGCATGCCTGGATTATTTGGATTGATATTAGTCTATATCTCTGGTTGTGTTATGAATTATTATGTAGCAAAAGGATTTTTTGATACGATATCAAAATCTCTAGATGAAGCTGCAATGATTGATGGTGCTAATAAGAATACGATTTTTTGGAGAGTAATTATGCCACTTTCTAAACCAATTGTTGTTTATACAGTTTTACTTGCATTTACTGCTCCATGGGGCGATTATATGCTTGCTAGTGTTATGGCTGGTGGTCATTCTGAACTTTATAATGTTGCGGTTGGTTTACAACAGATGCTTGCAAAAGAAGCAGGAACACAGTATTTTCCAATCTTCTGTGCAGCAGGTGTAGTGGTTTCAATTCCAATTATGATTTTATTCTTCTTATTACAAGGATATTATGTTGAAGGTGTAACAGGAGGAGCAGTAAAAGGATAGTATGAAACATTTAAGAAAAGTTTTTTTGATTATGTGTTTGGTTATTTTAGGTTTAAGTATGGGTTGTACTGAAAAAAATGGTGCATATGGAAAACGGATAACAGAAGATTTGAACACAACAAATATTATAGAAGATAATTATCGAAATTATTATGAAATCTTTGTAAGATCATTTTATGATTCCAATGGAGATGGTATTGGAGATTTACAAGGTGTAATCAAGAAATTGGATTATATTAAAGACTTAGGATTTAATGGAATTTGGCTTATGCCAATTAATGAATCTAGTTCTTATCATAAATATGATGTGAATGATTATTATGCAATAGATTCTAAATATGGTACTATGGAAGATTTAGAACAATTAATTGAGGAATGCCATAAGCGTGATATAAAACTTATCATTGACTTAGTTTTAAATCATTCTAGTAGTACAAATGCTATGTTTACAAAGGCAAAAAGAGCACATGAAAAATATTTGGCAGGTGCTACTTTAACAGAGGAAGAAGAAAATTATAAAGATTTTTATTGTTTTTATGATAACAAAAGTGATGTTCCTTCTGTTAAGACAGTCTGTCAAGTTCCAGGTAAAGGATATTACTATGAAGCTAATTTCAGTTCAAATATGCCAGAATTTAATTGTGACAATCCCGCAGTTCGTGAAGAATTTAAAAAGATTATTAAATTCTATTTAGATAAGGGGATTGATGGATTCCGTTTAGATGCTGTAAAGTATTATTACTATGAGAGTATTACAAAAAGTATAGAACTTTTATCACAAATCAATCAATGGGTAAAAGAAATTAATCCACAGGCTTATGTGGTTGGAGAATGCTGGGATAACAGTGAAATCATTGAAAAGTATTATGAAAGTGGAATTGATTCATTTTTTAACTTCTCAACAAGTGTAAGTGATCCAGCAGGTAGTATAGTGAACTCTCTAAATTTAGAGGGGAAAATGTTAAATCGCTATTATGAAGGATTGCTTTCTAATGTGAGTATGGCAAAAAGTGGTATTCCTGCTCCATTTTTATGTAATCATGATATGTCTAGATTTACATCAAGTGCTAGTGAAAATAAAACAAAATTTTTATATGCATTACTTTCTATGATGAATGGTTCAACCTTTACATATTATGGTGATGAGGTTGGAATGATAGGTTCAAATGCAGGGAATAAACCTGATCAAAATGTTCGTATTCCTATGTTATGGGGAGAAGGTACTGGGGATTGTGCAGAACTTGCAGGTGCAACTGAGGCAAGTTATCCATATGGAACAGTATTAAATCAAATGAATGATCCTAACTCTCTATATAATTTTTATAAGAAATGTTTACTCATCCGAAATCAAAATCCTGAAATTGCTAGAGGAACAGTTTCTTTATTAGAAATGGATCGAGATGAGACCAAATTATTGTTTATTCAAAAAGAATATAATGGAAGTAAGATTGGAATTATATTTAACTTTTCACCTTATGATAATTTAAATGTTGATTATTTGTCCAAAGGGTTTAATCAGGTGGTAGGTCAAATTGTGACAAATAGCAAAGAACAATATATTGGATTACAAAAAGATAAATGTATATTATTGCCACCATATAGTATTGCAATTGTTAAGTAAAGGAGAATTATATTATGGCTGGATTAAGATTAGAGCATATTTATAAGGTTTATCCAAATGGAACTAAAGCAGTTTCAGATTTTACAATGGAAATCAAAGATCAGGAGTTCATTGTATTTGTAGGGCCTTCAGGATGTGGTAAATCTACAACTTTAAGAATGATTGCTGGATTAGAAGATATTAGTGCTGGCGAATTATACATTGGTGATAGAATCGTAAACGATGTAGAACCAAAGGATAGAGATATTGCAATGGTTTTTCAAAATTATGCACTATATCCTCATATGACAGTATATGAAAATATGGCATTTGGTTTAAAACTAAGACATGTACCAAATGCAGAAATCCATGAAAGAGTTTTATGGGCAGCTCAAATACTTGATTTGACAGAGTATTTGGATCGTAAACCAAAAGCAATGTCTGGTGGACAACGTCAAAGAGTTGCACTAGGTAGAGCAATTTTAAGAAATCCTAAGGTTATGCTTTTAGACGAACCGTTATCTAATTTGGATGCAAAACTTAGAGCTCAAATGCGTAGTGAAATTGCAAAATTACATAGTCAATTACAAACCACTTTTATCTATGTTACACATGATCAAGTAGAAGCAATGACATTAGGTACACGTGTCGTTGTAATGCGTTTAGGTAGAATCATGCAAATTGATAGTCCTAAAAATTTATATGATTATCCTAATAACTTATTTGTTGCTGGATTTATTGGAACACCACAAATGAATTTTTTCCATGCAGTTTTAGAAAAAAAGAAAGAAGATATTTTTGTGGATTTTAAATGGAGTGATGAATCCGTTTATATTCCACAGGCACTTCTTGCTAAGGTTAAACCACAGTATATTGATGGGAAAACTGAGGTAATAGTAGGAATTCGTTGTGAACATCTATCTTTAGAACCAGAAATTGTTGAAAAGTCAAAATATACAATTAATGTTCGAATTTCTCATTTTGAGGAATTAGGAAATGAAACTTTAATTTATGCGGATATCAATAAAGATGGAGATGGTTTTAAGGAAACCTCTACAAGAGTTATTATTAAAGGAAGCTCAACTTATGGTTTAGTTAAAGGTCAAATGGCTAAAATGGCAATTGATGTTACTAAAATTCATATGTTTGATAAAGATACAGAAGATACGATTAATCCACGTATTCCAAGTGATAATTTAATTACTGCAGAAGTGAAAGGGACGACTTTGAAACTAGGTGAAGTTTCTTATAGCATTCCAAATGCGATTCATTTAGAGAATGGAATATATGATGTTTTAATTCCAACATCTGCAATGACTTTAACAAAGGATTCTGATAAAAATATTGTAGAAGTTGTTTCTTTTGAAACAATTGAAGATAAAAATGTGGTTGGTATTCAATTGAAGAATCAATTATTATTTACAACGATAAAGGATACTGTTTCAGTTAAGGACAAGTTATCTTTGGAATTAGATTTTACACAATTAGAGTTCAAGCAAAATGGTGAAATTGTTCAAAAAGCAATTTATGAATATGATCGTTTAAATGCGATATTTTTAAATTATGCTACAGCAAAAAGCTTTGTTGGAGATCAGTATGAAGAAGTTTTACAACAAAGAATTGAAGCAGTAGAACAAAAATATAAACCTATGCTTTCTTCTTTAGAAGAAGAATATCAAAAGAATTGCGTAGAAGCAAGTAAAGTGGATTCTAAAAGCGTTCAAGCTAAAAATCTTCCTTTAATTGCAGAGAAAAAACAAATTTTAAATTCTTCTATGAAAAAATTAAAAGAAGAATTTATTAAAAATTCTAAAAAACTTTCAAATGAGCATAAACAAAATTTAGATCGTATTACAAATGATGTTAATGCTTCTTATACCAAGATAAAAAATGATGAATTAGAAGCTTTTGAAAACTTCAAGAAAATCAATAAAGATAAAGATGCTTATCGTAGAAGGAATCAAGAAATTCGTGAATTTAAAGCCAATTTTGGTTTAGAAAAGAAGAATGAACTTGAAAAGCAAATTAATTTAGAATCTATACGATACGAAAGTGATTTAAATGCTTTAAAGGGGATTTATAAGCGTACAGTAGAAGGTATAAAAAAGGATTATAAAGATTTTATTAATTCTTGTAATGCAGAAAGTAATCCATTAAAAGTATTAACTAAAAATTATAAAAAACAAGTAAAGGAAATACGAAAAGAGTATCAACAAGAAAGAACTCTAGCAGAAATCATATTCTTTTTGAAAATAAACAATTTGATTACGCTATGTACAGACGAAATCTCTAACAAGATGGTTCAAAGTTTAGGTGTAAAGGTGTTTACAAAACAATACATTATTGATATACCTCATACGGCTTATGTAGAAGATGAGAATGGATTAGAATTAGAAGTTTTAGAAGTTTTAGATTTTGGAAAACAAAAGTATTTGCATTGTCAAGTAGATGATGGTGCTGGTTTAAAAGAGATTTATATGGAAACTTCTTCTACAATAGTAGAGAAGGAAAAAATTAAGGTTTCTTTTGATGTTTCAAAAATTCATATTACTGAAAAATCAATGGAGATTAAGATTTATTAAAAATACCAATGAAGAAAAGGAGGTAAAGTATGAAAAGAAAAATAATTTTTACACTACTTAGTATTGCTGCTTTCTTTATGGTTGTCTTGTGTGGATGTAGTGATCAAAAAACTCCTATGAAGGGGTATATTGATGAAACTGAATTGACAGAAATTATCAATGGATTTGATTCTAGTATCATACCAACAAAGTATTCTTATGAGGGATTTTTAAATTATTTTGATTATTCTGAGGAACTTGTTCCTAGAAGTATAAGAAAGATAGATGTTGATTTTATTGATTCAAAAGATATATATAGTGATCAATGTTCATCATATTATTTGAGATTGCCTTTACATATAACTTTAGAAAATTGGAACTCATCTGAATTAAATAATTCAGGTCTATCCCTTTCTACTAGATATCAATTAGAGTCTAAAATTTATAGACCGGCTAGTTTGGATAAGGTCTATTACTATAGAAGTGAAGATGGTGGTTTCATCATTAAAACTTTTGGTGCAAACAAGCCACTAATTATTAAAAGACCAAGTGATATAACTTGTCGTGGAAAATGGAATATTGAGATTGAATATGATAAAAATGGATATTTAATAAGAGAGACTTTTGCAACAATAAATAGTAGTGAAAAAAATAAAAGTGAGTGTTGCTATGGTGAAGCAAAGTATACATATGCATAGAAGTTTACTAGTATTTTTCTTTGGGGTAATGGTAATGCTTTTATCCAGCTGTACTGTAAAAATACCAGAAGGAGATATAAAAGATTTTGTTGAGCAGTTTGATTATGATTTAGCTTATCAATGGGTTCAGACTGGGAAAAGTGTAATTACTGTTACTTATTCTGTAGAGGGTAAGGAAGACGGTAAAGTTTGTTCTACAACTTTGATTGATAAAAGTGGGTTGGAATATCATTATATGAATACAGATGTTTCTGGAAGTTATTATGGTACAACATCTGGAAAATATAATTACTTTAATCAACAAATCTTAAGCTATATGAATGAAGATGAGACAGCATCTGCTTTTCAACTTACAGATGGTGCGTTAGAAGACATTTCATATCGACCAGAAGATGTTACTATTTCTGTTCATAATTTTTTCTACACAGAATTGGAGGCTGGTTACCATAGAGGTGGAGTTTATTATGGTGACTATATCCTTGCAAATTGCGGAAGATACTATTCTTGTTTTTCTCTAAATGAAGCAAAAACAGAGTTAACTTATCAAGTGAATACCTCCACTAAAAATAGTGATGGAGATGAGATTTTAACGTTACATCATTTTGTGGTAAATGAATATGGAATGATTTTATCGTTATCTTCAAAATCAATTATTATAGAAAAAGATATTATTATAGAAACAACGATTGCATGTGAGTATAATTTGCTTTTTGATAAAAAAGTTGAACTTATAATATGAAAGGATTAACAAAAATGAAAAAAATAATTTTAAGTATCCTATTGCTTACTATACTAAGTATAACTTTGGCATCATGTCAGAATAAAACTCCTTCCCTTCCACCAGAAAAACCAGGTGTTGAGGATACTCCAAATTTACCAGAAACTGATGAAAACTTAGGTTTTGCTATTCATTATGATCAGACCTCTCAAACTTCTGGTAAGTATAAATGGAATTTATGGTTATGGGAAGATGGAAAAGATGGAAAAGATTATCAGTTCAATGCTGAAGATAGCTATGGTGTAGTTGCTAGATATAAATGGGAAGATTTTTCTAATACCGCATTTGAACATGGACTTTGGTTTATTGTTAAAGAAAATAAAACATGGGCTGAGAATGCAGTGAAAGATGGGGATAGTGACCGTTTTATTGATTTTTCTTCTTTAGAAATTGATAAATATGGATATTATAATGTCTATCTTAAAAATGGAGATGCAAATATTTATATCAATGCATCAGGAGAAATGAATGAAATGATTAAGAGTTTTGATCTTGCTTATAATAGCGTGAAAGGATTCCAAATTTGGTTCCAAACAAATAAAGCATTTAGCTCTTATAAGATTACACTTGGTGATGAGATAATTTTTTCAGATGAAATCACTACATCTGATCAAATTGATTCTAAAACAGAGACAAGAATGGTATTTAATTTAGGTAAAGAAATGCCTAGCATTTTAAGTGAATATTCATTGAGTGTTACATTCCAACCAAGTGGAAAAACGTTGACAAAAATAGCAGATTTATCTGTTCTATATAAGACAGAGGCATTTGAAGAAAAGTATACATATACAGGAGAATTAGGAGCTATTTATTCTAAAACGAGTACAACTTTTAGAGTATGGTCACCAGTTTCTACAGCAATGAAAGTTAGAGTATATGATATAGGAACTCCAACAACTTTAGGTGGAAATAATGTGCATCAAGAATACACAATGCGACCAGGGGAAAAAGGAACTTGGGAATTTACAGTGAATGGTGATTTAGAAGGAAAATATTACACATTTGTTGTA
Source organism: Anaeroplasmataceae bacterium (assembly GCA_029051735.1). Taxonomy (GTDB): domain Bacteria; phylum Bacillota_I; class Bacilli_A; order Acholeplasmatales; family Anaeroplasmataceae; genus Pelethenecus. The sequence continues at coordinate 10,361 of JAIDKZ010000156.1, forward strand.
ACAAACTCAACCTATCAAAATCAAGAAATTGTAGATCCATATGCTAAATCAACAGGAATAAATGGATTACGTGGTATGATTGTTGATTTCTCTAAAACAAATCCAAATGGATGGGAAAATGTTGTTGTAAACAATTATAGTTCTACAGAACTAACTGTTTATGAAACACATATTGCAGATTTGACAAGTAGTTCTACATGGGGTGGGACACCATCAAACGCAAAACTTTATAATGGTTTTTATGAGGCAGGAACAACTTACACACAAGAAGGCATTACTGTAAAAACAGGTTTTGATCATATAAAAGAATTAGGTGTAAATGCAGTTCAACTTCTTCCAATATTTGATCAAGCAAATGATGAGCGAGTTGCTAACCGAGTATTTAACTGGGGATATAATCCGCTAAACTATAATGCATTAGAAGGAATTTATTCTAGTGATCCTACAGATGGTTATGTAAAGATTAGAGAATTTAAAAATCTTGTTAAAGCTTATAATGAAGCTGGTATAAATATTATTATGGATGTGGTTTATAATCATGTTGCAGGATTAGATAAATCTAATTTTGATGTTTTAATGCCTAAGTATTATTTTAGATATACATCTGCTGGTGCATCTAATGGTTCTGGTTGTGGTAATGAAACAGCTTCTGAAATGGCTATGTTTAGAAAGTTTATGATTGACTCTACAGAATTTTGGGCTTCTGAATATAAGCTTGGAGGATTCCGCTTTGATTTGATGGGAATTCATGATATTAAAACGATGAATGAGTTAGCAAGCAATTTACATGAGAATGTGAATGAAGCAATTACCATTTATGGAGAGCCTTGGGCTGCTGGAACAATTGCTTTAGGAAGTGGAAATACAGCAGCAGCACAAGTATCTATGAATAAGTATGAGGGGTATGGATGTTTCAATGACCATTTAAGAGATGCTTTAATTAAGGGTGGATTAAATGCTGTTACTAGCAAAGGATGGATTACAAATAACAAATCAGTATCTTCAGCTGATGTGACAAATATTAAAGCTGGTTTGACAGGATTGGTGCTAGCTACAAATACTACACTAGAACCAAAAAATTGTATAAATTATGTTACTTGTCATGATAACTATACACTATATGATCGTATTAAAGCATCAGGAGTAACAGATGCAAAAACGATTAAAGAAATGGCTATGCTTGCAAATTCTATTGTGTTTACTTCACAAGGTGTAAGTTTTATGCTTGCAGGAGAAGAATTTTTAAGAACTAAAGGAGGCAATTCCAATTCTTATAATGCTTCTTATAAGGTAAATGAATTAAATTATGCATTAAAAATAAAAAATTTAGATTTATTTAATAATTATCAAAAATTAATAGCATTAAAACAAAATAAAAATATTTTTGGTAAGAGTGGATCAGAATGTAAGGAAATTGTAGTTAATACAAATTCAAATGGAAGTTTAATATATTATGATTTAGTAGATACAGTAAATCATATCAGTTATCGTATCATTCATAGTAATGGTGTTTCTGCAGAAGATAAGAAGGTCGATTTATCTGGCTACACATTATATTTAGATACTTTAAATTTAGATGATTTTACTTTAACTGCTGCAACTTCAATTGAAGCATATCAGACAGTTATTGCATATAAATCTTTAAGTTAGCGATTTTATCTGGCTTCAAATTGGAAGTTTAGATTGAATCATAAAAGCAAAGAATTCTTTGCTAAAAACAACTTTGCTCAATATAGAGAAAAGCTGTTGAAAGGTTTTAAGGGTAAACCTATAGCCTAAAAAGCATACCCTAAATCTTTTTAAGTATTACAAGGAGGAAAAAATGAAAAAGATATTTAAAGGATTAATGTTTGCCATTGTTGGTCTATTTGGAGTAGTTGCACTTGCTTCATGCACTACTAAAGAAAAACACAAATGGACATGGGAAAATGATGCTACAAAGCACAGACAGGTTTGCAGTGATTGTAGTGAAAAAACAGAATGGGAAGCACATGTTTGGGGAGAATGGAAAGTAACTGAGGAAGCTACTGAAGATAAAAAAGGTTCTAAAGAACATACTTGTACAGTATGTAATTATACAGCTACAGAGGCAATAGCTGAATTGGCTCCTGAACTTGGTGTATCTACTCAGATTACAGCAGTTTATGCACAAGTTCCTGCTACTTGGGAAACTGTATATATTTATTATTGGAACAATCTTACTGGTGAAGATAATACTCTTGAAGAGGGATATAATGTAGCTTGGCCAGGTGTTGAAATGACTTTAATTAATGCAGATACACATATGTATGGATACAAAATTCCAGCTGGTGTAAATATGGTTATTTTTAATAATGGTTCTGCTCAAACAGTAGATATTCCATTTGCAACTGGAAAGAATTTATATGTATTAAATTCAGATGTGAATAGTGAAAGTAAATATGAAATTGTTTATAGATCTTATACTGCACAAACTACAGATCCAGAGTTATCAGATCCTGTTTCTAGTGTAGTTGAAAAGTTAGATGTATATGTAAAAGCTCCTACTACATGGGAGACTGTTTGTATTCACTATTTTGGTGGAGCATTAGAAACTAGCTGGCCAGGAGAAACAATGGAGCTTGTAAACGCAGATGAGAATATTTATAAATTTAATGTACCAGCAGGATCTACATTTATCATAAATAATAATGCTGGTTCTCAAACAAGTAATTTACAATTTATTGAAAATGTAAATGCATATATCATTGATGAATATAATTCTATTTCTTATGGAAAATATGAAAATGGAGTACTTACTCCAGTTGAAGTGCATATTATCCCTGTTTATTATTTCTGCGGAGGACCAACAAACTGGGCTTTCTCAGATGAAAATAAGTTAGTAGTTGATGGAACAACTGCATCAATCACTGTAGAATTAAAAGCAGGCGAAGAGTTTAAGGTTTGTACAACTGCTTGGGATTCTCCACAATATGGAGATTTCTGTGAGGGAATCAGTGTTTCTTCTAATATTGTAGCTGATACAGCAGGAACTTATGTACTTACTGTTCTTGACTATGATACAGCACCTGTATTAACAATTACTCGTCAAGCTTAAATAAAAAAAGTTGATTTATAAAACAAGTCCAATTTTCATCTTAAGTAAAATTAAGAATATAAAATTGGATTTGTTTTTTTTATTTAATGTAGATATCTTTACATTGGAAAGTTATTTTAATTTTATATGGAATATGATATAATGTTTGCATTGGAAGGTTATTTATGAAAAGATTATATTTAAAAGAAAACTATAATTCAATATTAAATTTAATGGAAACGGAGATTGCAATTAAATTTGTAAAAGATCATTTTGAAAAGGAATTAGCGACAGCTTTACATTTGACTAGAGTTTCTGCTCCTTTATTTGTTTTACCTTCTACAGGGTTAAATGATGAGTTGAATGGTACAGAACGAAGAGTAAACTTTGAAATTCATGGAATTGAAGAACCTGTTGAAATCATACAAAGTCTTGCAAAGTGGAAAAGAAACGCTTTAGCAAAGTATAACTTTCAGGTAGAAAGTGGCTTATATACAGATATGAATGCAATTCGAAGAGATGAAGAATTAGATAGTTTGCATTCTGCTTATGTAGATCAATGGGATTGGGAAAAAATCATTTTAAAAGAAGAAAGAACTATAGAATATTTAAAAAATACAGTTCATGATATTTATAATGTTTTACTTCATATAGAACATAAGGTTCATAAAGAATTTCCTCAATTAAAATGTGTGTTACCAAAAGACATATTTTTTATTACTACAAAAGAATTAGAAGCCTTATATCCAAATTTGTCTTCCATAGAACGAGAAAGAGAAATTTGTAAAGAAAAGGGTGCTGTATTTTTAATGCAAATTGGAGTTCCCTTATCAAATGGTCTTCCACATGATGGGAGAGCTTCAGATTATGATGATTGGGAATTAAATGGAGATTTGCTTGTATATTATGAGGAATTGGATATCGCTTTAGAATTATCTTCTATGGGAATTCGTGTTGATGAGGAGTCCATTCAAAAACAAATAGAGTATAAACATGAGGGATATAAATTAAATAATCCTTATGTGAAAAATATAATCAACAAAAACTTACCTTACACCATTGGTGGGGGAATTGGTCAATCTCGAATTTGTATGTTTTTTTTGAAAAAGGTTCATATTGGAGAGGTGCAATCTGCAATATGGCCAGAAGAAGATTTGAAAGAATTACAAAATAAAAACATTCATCTTTTGTAATTTTTTTACAAATTATGTATTAGAAAAGTTTTATAATGAATTGAAGGTGAGAACTTGTTAGTACTTGGTGTGGAAAGTAGCTGTGATGAAACATCTGTTGCGGTTGTAAGGGATGGAAAAGAGGTGCTTTCCAATGTTATAAATTCACAAATTGATATTCATAAACGATTTGGAGGAGTAGTTCCAGAAGTGGCATCCAGACATCATGTTTATCAAGTGTCAATGATTTTTGAAGAAGCATTACAAAAAGCAAATGTAAAGCCTGAAGATATTGATTTGGTAGCTGTTACAATAGGACCCGGACTTATTGGTTCTTTGTTGGTTGGTGTGAATGCTGCAAAAACATTTGCTTTACTTTACCATAAACCAATCATTGGAGTTCATCATTTGGCAGGACATATTTATGCTAATGCAATAGAACATGAGATGCACTTCCCAGCAGTTGCTCTTTTGGTTTCTGGGGGAAATACAGAACTGATTTATATGAAAGATCACTTTTGTTTTGAAATTGTTGGAGAAACTTTAGATGATGCAGTTGGAGAAGCTTATGATAAGGTTGCAAGAGTGGTTGGACTTCCTTATCCAGGAGGTCCCGCTGTAGACAAGCTTGCTCATTTAGGTAAGGATACTTATGCATTGCCAAGAGTTTATTTAGAAGAAGGATCTTATAATTTTTCCTTTTCAGGATTAAAAAGTGCAGTAATTAATTTAGTGCACAATGCTCATCAAAGAAATGAAGAAATTAATAGTGAAAATCTTTGTGCTTCTTTTCAGGCTTCTGTCAGTGAAGTTTTGGTTGCAAAAACCTTGAAACTTGCTAAGGAAAGAAATGTTCGGCAAATTATTGTAGCTGGTGGTGTTTCTGCCAATCAGGGTTTAAAGGAACGATTTTTGAAGGAAAATATGGATTTTGAACTGTGCATTCCTTCTATTAGGTATTGTACAGATAATGCAGCAATGATTGCAGTTGCAGGGTATTATCAATTTAAAAAATATAAAAAAGAAGATGATTTAAGCCTAAATGCTTATGCATCTTTAGATTTGGAGGATATGTATGAAGTTTAAGGATTTTAAATATGAAAGACCTGATGTTCAGGTAATTGCTTCTAAAATAGAAGAAGAGGCACTACGTTTAAAGGCTGCAAAAAGTTTAGATGAGGCTAAAGAGATTGTGGCGAATGTAATTGAAATTGGAGATCATTATGGAACAATGGCAACAATTTGTTCTATACGAAATAGTATTAATACAGTAGATGAATTCTATGAAAAGGAAACAGAATATTTTGATGAAAGCACTCCAATATTTTTGAATGCTACTCATAAATTTTCAGTTTCTTTAGTTAATAGTTCTTATCGTAAAGAATTAGAAAAAATTTTTACTAAGCAATTTTTTATTAAAAATGAACTAGGTTTAAAGTCTTTTGATGAAAAAATCATGACAGATTTGACAGAAGAAGCAAAACTTTGTACAGAATATTCTAAATTGCTTGCTTCTGCTAAAATTGAATTTGATGGTAAGATTAATAATTTGAGTCAAATGACTGCATATGCCAATAGTTTGGACCGCGAAGTCCGTAAGGCAGCTGAGTATAAGAGAGTAGAGTTTATGGAATCTATTGAAAAACAGATTGATGATATCTATGATAAACTTGTTGCTGTTAGAACGAGAATGGCTAAAAAGCTTGGATATGATAATTATGTTGATTTTGGTTATTTGCGTTTAGAAAGAAGTGACTATAATAGCAAAGATGTGGAAAATTATCGTAAGCAAGTGTTAGAATATGTAGTTCCTTTAGCAAGTAAGATTATAGAAAAGCAAGCCAAACGAATTCAAATTGAAAGTATAAAAAATTATGATTTGCCAATTTTTTATTTGGATGGGAATCCAAATCATGGAAAAAATAAAGATATGCTAGTAGAAAGTGCATCCTTATTTTATTCAGAATTGTCAAATGAGACTAAAGAGTTTTTTACATTTATGAAAGAAAATGAGTTAATGGATTTAGACACAAAGCCTAACAAAGCAGGTGGCGGTTACTGTACAATGATTGCAGATTATCAGGCTCCTTTCATATTTTCAAATTTTAATGGCACAATGGGAGATGTTGATGTATTAACCCATGAGGCAGGACATGCATTTGAGGTTTATACAGCCGCTAAAATTTTACCTGTATCTGATGTGTATTGGCCTACGTTAGAAGCCTGTGAGATTCATTCTATGAGTATGGAGTTTTTTGCTTATCCATATATGAATTTGTTTTTTGATAAGGATGCAAAAAAATATCGTTTCAAACATTTAAGTGAAGCAATTACTTTTATACCTTATGGTGTTTGTGTAGATGAATTCCAGCATTATGTTTATGAAAATCCTTTGGCTACTCCAAAGATGAGAAAAGATAAGTGGCGAGAATTAGAACAAAAGTATACTCCTTGGAAAAACTATGATGGTATAAGCTATTATGAGGCTGGAAATTATTGGCATCGTCAGGGTCATATTTTTTCTAATGCATTTTATTATATTGATTATACACTTGCTCAAGTTTGTGCTTTCCAATTTCTTTTGATGGATAGACAAAACCATGAGAATGCTTGGAATAAATATTTGAATTTATGTAAGTTGGGTGGTTCAAAATCTTTTGTTGAACTTTTAAAAGCAGTGGATTTAAAAAATCCATTTGAACCAGGATCTTTAAAAGATATTATGCCTCGATTAGAGGAAGTTTTAAAAGACCTGGAGGTTTAAAATGGAAGCAATATGGAATATAATAAAAATAGTTTTATTTGGTATTGTTGAGGGAGTTACAGAATGGCTTCCTATCAGCAGTACAGGTCATATGATCATTTTAGAAGAACTGTTAGGTGCAAAAGAGATTTTTGATGGTGGTAAAGCATTTTGGGATTTCTTTTTGGTTGCGATTCAGTTAGGTGCAATAATAGCTGTCATTGTTTGTTTCTTTAATAAATTAAATCCTTTTTTTGGGAAATCTTTAAATGACCCTACTGTAGAAAAATCAAAAGAAGAGAAAAAAGGAATTTGGCTATTATGGGCAAAGGTTTTGGTTGCTTGCGTTCCAGCAGCAGTCATTGGACTTTTATTAGATGATTGGCTAGATAGTGTATTTTATAATTCTATCACTGTTGCTGTGACATTAATCTTATATGGTATTTTATTTATTGTAATGGAAATATGGAATAAGAAACGCAATTTTAAAGTCACAGATGTTCGCAATTTGACATTTAGAACGGCTTTAATTATTGGTGTGATTCAGTTACTTGCTTTGATACCTGGAACCTCTAGAAGTGGTGTTACAATATTGGGAGCTATGCTCATATTATGTAATCGAGAAGTGGCTTGTGAGTTTTCTTTCTTTTTGTCAATTCCAGTTATGTTTGGGGCTTCTTTATTAAAAGGAGCAAAATACATTATGCAAGCAGAAGAGATTAGTTCAAATGATTTGGCTTTATTAGCTGTAGGGGCGATTGTTGCTTTTGCTGTTTCTATGTTTATTATTAAGTTCTTAATGAGTTTTATTAAAAAGCATGATTTTAAATCATTTGGTATTTATCGTATTGTTTTGGGAGTATTATTAATTATTTTATTTGTTTGCGGAGTTATGTCTATATAAATTTAAAATAAAAATAGTATTAGAAATTAAATAATGTTATAATACTAAAAAGGAGGTGGAAAAGGATGCGTAAGTTTTTTGCGTATTTACATGAACATTTCTATTTAGAGGTTATAGCATTATTTTTTTTCTTACTTGCTTTTTTTATTGAACCTATTCTATCTTTATCCTCTGGAAATGGATTTGTTTTTGATCCAATCCATCAGATATTCAAAGGGTACTTTAAGATTATAACTTCCCCCTCTATTTTAATTACAGATTATGTTTTTATTTCAAGTTTAGGAGCAACTTTTTTTAATGTAGCAACCATTTTGTTGATTAATTTAATTTTGTTAAAAATTTTGAAATTAAAAATGAATGGTCCTATTTATGCGGGTGTTATAATGATTTGTGGCTTTTCCTTTTTTGGAAAAAATATATTCAACACAATTCCAATTTATTTTGGAATCTATTTATTCTCATTATTTAAAAAGATTCCTTATAAGACTTTTATTATCACGATTTTATTTTCAACAGGAATTTCTCCTTTGGTAAGCTATACTATATTTGGGTTGGGAATTCATATGGGTATCTCCATTCCTTTAGGAATCTTGTGTGGCATGATTGTTGGGTTTATCATTCCAGCTTTTGCAGCTCATACGATTGTTTTTCATGAGGGATATAATCTATATAATACAGGTTTTGCATTAGGTGTTATTTCTGCTATTTTTTATGGAATTTATCAATTATGTAATTTAAAAGTAGAAGCAGTTCATCTTTATGATTATTCTACATCTACAGTATTTTATTTTATTTTACCTATTTTATCTATTATATCAATTATTTTAGCTTTTATAGGTGACGCAAGAGTTTATAAACGTTATTTTGCACTATTGAAAACGAGTGGAAGATTGATAAGTGATTATGCATATGAATTTAAGAAAGAAGCAGTCTTATTAAATTTTGGGGTTTTAGGATTAGTCTTATTTTTTATATGTTTAATCTTTAGAGTTCCAATGAATGGTGTGATTTTTGGTAGCATTCTTTCTATTTTGGGGTTTGCAGGATATGGATTGCATATTCGTAATGTTTTACCTGTCTGGGTAGGAGCAGGACTAACCATTTTTATAAGTATGGTTATCAACCAAAATTATGAATTGAGTATTTCAAATATTATCACATTTGTCTTTGCTTCTGGACTGGCTCCTATTGCTGGAAGATATGGAATCGTTTATGGTCTTTTTGCAGGAGTATTGCATATTATATTAACTCCTCTAATGTTAAATTTTCAAGGAGGATTCGATTTGTACAATAATGGACTTTCCGCAGGGTTTGAGGCAGCCATACTCACAGTACTTGCAGAGAAGGTTTTTGTAAGGAGGGAACATCATGGTAGAAAATCAAAAGATTTGTAGAATTGTTGAAGAATTTAGTTTATATCTTCTAGAGAAGAATGCTTTTGATTTAAATATAAAAGTAAAAAAATCAGAAGAAAAAACATCTATATATTTTGATTGTTCTTTAATAGATAAGAAATACTTAAATGAATTAGAACAGATATTTAAGCATAAAAGGCAGAAAGAATTTGAAATTTATGGCTGGGAACTGATTGGTCAGGGAGATGCTGATAACGAATTGGTGTTAGTTTCAAATTTGATTAATCATTTTATGTATTACATTAAAGATGAAAGGATATATTTTAGTTTGGTGAGATATGAAGAACTTTAATTGGAAAAACTGGATTAAGGTGATTGGGGTTGTTGGATGTGTAATTACATTCATTACCTTGACGATTATGATTTATTTAAATCATCTTGAGCCATTAAAAGTTGATATTTGGATGCGTGATTTATGTTATAATATTCGTGGGAAAAAATATGGATTTGGCTTTTGGTTTTTTAGATTGATTACAGAATTTGGTAATTTATATATTATTGCAATCATTATCATTTTGACTATTTTATTGACAAAATGTGATTATAGAGCAATTATTCTTTCTATTGGAATGCTTGCGGCTGTGTTATTGAATGTGGGATTGAAGGAACTTTATTTGCGGGAACGACCACTTGCTGATATGAGGTGGATGGCAGAGGATTCTACTAGTTTTCCTTCAGGGCATTCTACAGCTGTTGGTTTCTTATATCCATTTATAATTTATATCATTTATCATACAAATTTAAAAAAAATATATAAGAATATAATTTATATTTCATGTTCTATTATCATACCACTAGTTATGTTTTCAAGATTGATTTTAGGAGTTCATTATTTTACTGATGTTCTTGCTGGAGTAAGTGTTGGTATCATGGTTTCTTGTTTTTGTATGTTAATGTATAAACTTTGTGAGAAGTATGATTTTATGACAGAGGGATTATTTGATAAAATAAGAAAAAATAAAAATAAAGATTGAGATTTTTAAGTCTGTAGATCAAAGCTTACAGACTTTTTTTTACTTGTGATTTACAATTTACCAATCTAAACGATAAGCATATTTTTCTAATAAGGAAAGATTGATTATGTTTAATAATTTATTGTGTTTATCAATTATTTTTTTATCTTTTAGAAACAGAAGAGTTTGTGATAGAGTTTCTTTACGTAGATTCAAAAAAATAGCGAGTTCAGCAATGGAAAAAGTAAAATAAAAGCTTTCTGTTTTTTTATTTCTATATTCAAAAAGAATATAACGAGATACTTTGATGATTGGATCTTGGATTAGAAGAAGTTCTACATGATTTTTCTTTTCTAAAAGGATTTGAGATAAAATTGAGAAGTAAGAAAAGTCAATTTCTGATTTGTCTATCCATTGTCCTGCAACTAAGTCTAAGGCAATATAGTCATCTAAAGTATAAGGGTTATAAAAGATTTGATCTAAAAATAAATAATCCTTTGGTTTATATATTTCTGTTCCTTTTTTATTTGTTATATGTCCTTTGGTGATTTGAAAGATTTGATTGATATATGTATTTTTCTTTATAATCGTTTCATTTCTAAAATAAGTTTTCATAAATAAAAAAGCTAAGCCTTTATTTACAGCTTAGCGTCCTCGTTTTCTTTAATTTTCTCTCTTGCAATGGCAAGCATCAGTTTGATTCGATTTTCTTGATTAACTTTAGTAGCAGAAGGATCGTAATCAATTGCAACTATATTTGCTTCTGGATGAAGGCTTTTTATTTTTTTCATAACGCCTTTTCCACAAATGTGATTTGGTAAGCATCCAAATGGTTGAGTACATACAATATTTTCATATCCAATTTCAACTAGTTCCATCATTTCAGCAGTAAGTAGCCAACCTTCTCCCATCTTAGTTCCATGGGATAAAATTCCTTCTGATAAATCTTTTGTATGGGAGAAATATTTCATTGGTGTAATTTTTGTAGGCTGAATACTTTTTATCATCAATGTTTCTCTACGTTTCAAATACCAAATTAATATTTTTGATAGAAATTTTTTCTTCTTACCATGACCATAAAATTGATTATCATAGATAGAATTATACAAACAATAAAGAATAAATCCATATAATCCTGGAACCATAACTTCAGCATGTTCACTTACTAAAAACTCTTCTAAATGGTTATTTCCAAGTGCGGCATATTTAACATAAATTTCTCCAACAATTCCAACTTTAGGTAGTGCTTGAGATAAGTCTAAGGATAATGCATCAAAACTTTTTGCAATTGCATTTAAGTTTTTCTTTAATGCATGATACGAAACACCTTTTTTATTTTCAAATTGCTTTCCAATTGTTTCTACCCATTCATAGGCTAGTTTTTTAGCACTTTCAGGTTCTACTTCATAAGATCTTGTTTTATTATATAAATACATAATCTCATCCCCATAGGTCATTGCGGCAGCAACCTTTTTAATTAAAGAATAGGTAAGACGTAATCCACTATCCTTTTCTAGATTAGATGCGTTTAATGATACGACAGGAATATAACCATATCCAGCTTTATCTAAAGCTTTTCTGAGGAGATGTATATAATTAGAGGCTCTGCATCCACCACCAGTTTGAGTGATAAGAAGAACAACTTTATCTAAATCATCTCGGTGATTCAGGTTATCTATGAATTGACCAATGACAAGCAGTGCAGGATAACAAGTATCATTATGTACATATTTTAATCCTTCAGTTACGACATCTGGGCCTTCATTGGTCATGATTTCTACTTTATACCCAGAGCAAATTAATGCTTTTTCAAATAAAGCCATGTGAAAAGGAAGCATGGATGGAATTAAAATGGTATGAGTTTTACGCATGGATGCGACAAACTTAGGATAATCTTTTACTTCTGATTCCATATTTAATCCTCCTTTTGTTCTAAAGCAGCAAATAAACTTCTTAAACGAATTTTTACTGCACCTAAATTTGTAATTTCATCTATTTTGATTTGAGTATAGATTTTGTTATGATTTTCAAGAATCGTTTTACATTCATCTGTTGTTACTGCATCTAATCCACAACCAAAACTTACAAGTTGAACAAGATTCATATCTTTTTGGGTGGTACAGAATTTTGCTGCAGCGTAAAGTCTAGCATGATAGGTCCACTGATTTAGTACACCCACCTTGAATTTAGGGATAAGATGGGAAATTGATTCTTCCGTTACTACTGCAACATTAAAGCCATGAATTAATTTATCAATTCCATGATTTACCTGTGGATCTACATGATATGGTCTTCCAGCTAATACAATAATTTGTTTATGTTCATCTCTAGCTTGTTTAATAATTCTATCAGCTTGGTTTCTTAGATCCATAAGATGTTGATCATATTCGTTGTAAGCAGCAGAAGAAGCCTCTTTAATCTCTTTTTTTGATATTTTATAGCTTTTTAGTATTTCACTCATTTTTTCTTCAAATATTTTCTTATCATGAATACTTATAAATGGATGAATGAAATTAATATTTTGTACGTCTTTTACGTTATTTTCTATAGTTTGTGGATAGTAAGCTACAATTGGACAATTGAAATGATTATCTCCTTTTCCTTCATCAATATTGTAACTCATGCATGGATAGAAGATAGTTTGAATATCTTCTTGCATCAGTTTTGCAATATGTCCATGAACAAGTTTAGCTGGATAGCAAACTGTATCAGAAGGTATAGTGTGTTGTCCTAAGGTGTAAATTTTTTCATTAGAAAATCCACTATGAATCACTTCATATCCAAGTTTAGTAAAGAAAGTATACCAAAAAGGCCATAATTCATAATTGTTTAGAACAAGTGGAATTCCTAACTTTCCTCTTGTTCCTGGTTTACTTTTGTAACTTAGTAGCTTATTTCTTATATATTCATATAAATTAGAATTTTCATTTGTTGTCTTTTTGGTTAAAGGCTTTTCACAACGATTTCCACTGATGAAACGATTTTGATTACTTCCAAATGTATTTACAGAAAGTAAGCAATGATTATTACATAATTGACAATTGAAATTTTTGACCTCATGCTTAAAAGTTTTTAATTCTTCCTTAGTTATCGTTTTTGAGTGTTCAAGTTTTAATGATTTTGCATATAAAGCAGCTCCATAGGCTCCCATTAATCCAGAGATATTTGGACAAACCACATTTAAGTTTAATTCTTTTTCAAATGCTCTTAACACAGCTTCATTATGGAATGTTCCACCTTGTACAACAATGTTATTACCTAATTGTGAACTTGTTGTTGCACGAATAACTTTATATAATGCATTTTTTACAACAGAAATAGAAAGCCCTGCAGATATGTTTTCTATAGTAGCACCATCTTTTTGTGCTTGCTTTACTGAGGAATTCATAAATACAGTACATCTAGAACCTAAATCTACAGGTTTATCAGCCATAAGTCCTAACTTTGCAAATTCCTCTATCTTATATCCTAACGCATTTGCGAAAGTTTGTAAGAATGAACCACATCCAGAAGAGCATGCTTCATTTAAAAATATATTAGCAATTGCATTGTTTTCAATTTTAAAACATTTTATATCTTGTCCGCCAATATCTATAATAAAATCTACATTTGGTTTGAATTTTGCAGCAGCACGATAATGGGCCATAGTTTCAACTAATCCTGCATCTAAATTAAAAGCATTTTTTGCAAGATCTTCTCCATAACCAGTAGAAGCAGAACCAGCAATATTTAAATTTGGATATTTTTCATATAATTCATTAAAAATAGTTTGAATAACCTCAACTGGATTACCTTTATTTTGTTGGTAACGTTCAAAGCGAATATTTTCTTCTTCATCAATTATAACAAATTTTAAAGTAGTTGAACCACTATCTATTCCAATATATAGCTTTCCTTCATAATTTTCTAATGGATAAGAAGGTATATAGGCTTTTTTATGTCGTTCTCTAAATTCTTTGAGTTCCTGTTCATCAGCAAACAATGGTTGATTGAAAGCATAAGTGGCTTGATTTGTATATGTTAATAAGTTTTTGATAACACTTGGTATGTTTAAAACTTCTTTAGCACATAAAGCGGCACCTATAGCTACATAATATAAAGAATTTTCAGGGCAAATCCCTTTTACATTTAAGGCAGAATCAAAACTTGCCTTTAGTTCAGATAGGAAAGTAAGAGGACCTCCTAAATAAGCAACATTTCCTGTGATTTCTCTTCCTTGTGCCAATCCTCCTATGGTTTGGTTTACCACTGCATTAAATATGGAAGCAGCTATGTCTGATTTTGATGCACCTTGATTTAATAATGGCTGAATATCTGATTTTGCAAAAACACCACATCGAGATGCGATAGCATATAGTTTTTGATGATTCGTTGCTAATCCATTAATTTCAGTAATATCTACATTTAAAAGTGTAGCCATTTGATCAATGAAAGCACCAGTACCACCAGCACAAGATCCATTCATTCGAACCTCCATGCCATCTGTTAAAAATAAAATTTTGGCATCTTCTCCACCTAATTCAATTATACAGTCAGTACCAGGGATTAAAGTATTAGCTGCAATACGAGTAGCATACACTTCTTGTACAAAAGGAATATTTACTCCTTCAGCAAGTCCCATTCCAGCAGATCCTGATATAGCTAAGGTTGCCTCATTATCAATAATTTTATCAGAAATTAATTGTTCTAATTTTTGTATTATATTATCTTTTATATGTGAGTAATGACGTTTATAGTCAGTATATATAATCTTATTTGTTTCATCAAGTACAACACATTTTATGGTTGTAGATCCTACATCTAGTCCTATTTTTTTCATTGAAACACCTCCAAAAAAAGTTTGGCAATACTAAAATTTATTATATTATAAATAATATAACAAGTCAATTATCAAAAATGCTTCCATTTTTTTACAAATGTTTAAAAAAACAAAAAATAATAGATAATCTTGATTTTAAATGATATTTTTCTTGATACATAAAGAGTTTTACGATATAATATTTAAGAGATTCAAAAAAAATATAAGTGTAAAGGATTTAGGTATTATGAAACGACTTATTATGATATGTTCTACGCTTTGTTTAGGGGTATTACTTTTATTAACAGGGTGTTCAAAGAATAATTTACCAAATATAGATGGTAGTTTAAAAATTGTTAATGGTAAAACAAATTTAAGCGTAACAGCTAATTTTACAGATTCAGATGATCATGCATTATTTAATGGTAATGTAAGTTCATATATTGTATTGAACAATACAAAAGAAGAAAAAGAGATTACTCGTAAATCTGTTACAATTAAAAAAGAAAGTGGAGAAGAACCTACACAAACTTTAACAAGCAATAGTTTGGATTTTACTGGTTTGACTGCTGATACAAGTTATACTTTAAAATTGATAATTTCAGCTAAAGGAAAACAACGTACAATTTCCACTTCAACAGTTAAAACGATTAACAATGGAGCTTCAGCAGACGATCCTATTAAAATTGAGGATTTAGATGGATTGTTAAATATGAATAATGGGAATGATTCATATTATATATTAGAAAAAGATATTGACTTAGGTGGAGAAAAATTGACATCTATATTCAATTCTAGTACTTATTTTAAAGGAGTATTTAATGGAAACAATCATATGATTTCAAATTTCTCTTTAGAAAGTAATCAGTATAATGGTTTATTTGGTTATATGTCTAATGCAGTAGTTGAAAATCTAACATTATCCAATGTTTCTTATGATGCAAACCGTTCAGACACATATTTAGGTGCTTTATCTGGTTATGCTAAGAATTGTACAATACGTAATGTTACAATTGATGGATTGAATTTTGTTCATTCAGGTCAAACAACAAGAATGAACTATGTTGGTGGTTTAATTGGTAAAGCCGAGAATTCAACTATTGAAAATTGTACAATCAATGGGTTGAAAATTAATATTTCTAGAGCACAATTATATGTATATACAGGTGGCTTTATTGGAGAAAATGAAAATACATTGATTACAGATTGTAGTGTTTCAGGAAGCATAGAAGCAACAATTGCATATACTTCTAATGATAATGGTTGTTTATTTTTAGGTGGATTTGTTGGTGCAAATTGTTCTAACAAAGGTATAAAAAATTGTTACTCTATTGTTGATATTAAAGTTTTAGAGCCAACTTCTGTTACTAGTAGCGGAACAAAAACACATCAAGTACATGTTGGTGGATTTGCAGGAAGTAATTTCCATGATGGTGCATATTATGATAATTGTGCTGGCGTTGGACAATTAGATGTTACAGTTGCATATTCAACTTATGTTTGTATTGGTGGATTTGCTGGTAGTACTTTTGCTAAAAATAAAGGAGAAGTAGAGGTAAATACTTCTCGTATGATTAACTGCATTTATGTACCTACAGGAAAAGGTTTAACTGTTACTTTGATGACGCAAGGTGAGGCAAAAGAAGGTGAAACTGCTCCTTTTACAACACAGGAGGCTTATGTTTCTTTAACAGTTGGTCGCTATGGTAGTAAAACTGAGCAATCTATGGATAATGTAATTTGTTATTCTAGAAATTTAGTTGTAACGAATACACATGATAATTATAAAGAAACACCATCTGTAGTTTCTACTATAATCACTGCGTTTAGTCAGACAATTCAAAATGTAATTATTCGTGCAACAGCATAATTCTTATTGTAATGTATAATATTGGAGCTTAAGCTCCTTTTTATGCTAGTTAAGGAGATGAAAAAATGGGGCTTAAAATTTATAATTCTTTAACAAATCAACTTGAAGAATTTCAAGCCATTCGTTCTAAAAAAGTGAATATGTATGTTTGTGGCCCTACGGTATATAATTATTGCCATATTGGCAACATGCGTCCAGTTGTATTTTATGATATGCTAAAAAATTATTTAGAATATTTGGGTTATGAGGTTACTTATGCTTCTAATATAACAGATGTAGATGATAAAATTATTCAAAAGGCAATTGAAGAACATAAATCAGAAAAAGAGATTGCAGAATTTTATGAGAAAGCATATTTTGAAGATGCGAAGAAGCTAGGTAGTAAAAAACCAAATATTATTCCTCATGCCACAGAATATATTGATGATATGATTTCTTTTATTAAGGAATTAGTGGATAAAGGGTATGCCTATGAGGTTGATGGGGATGTGTTTTTTAGAGTAAACCGCATTATGGATTATGGATGCTTATCCAATCAGGTAAGTGAGGATTTAGAACAGGGGGCTAGAATTTCTGTTAATGAAAAAAAAGAAAATCCATTAGATTTTTCTTTGTGGAAAAAGACAGAAGAGGGCATAAAATGGAATTCTCCTTTTGGTGAAGGAAGACCTGGATGGCATACAGAATGTGTAGTTATGAATCATAAAATCTTTCAAGACCAAATTGATATTCATGGTGGAGGGATGGATTTGAAATTTCCACATCATGAAAATGAAATTGCGCAAAGCAAAGCACTTTACCATCATCATCTGGCTAAGTACTGGATGCATGTTGGAAGAATGGATTTTGAAGGGCAAAAAATGTCTAAATCCAAAGGTAATGTTATTTTTGTGCATGATTTAGCAAATAATAAGGTGGGAATGATTCTTCGTATGATATTGGTTTTTACACCATACCGCAATAATTTTTCCTACTCTAATTTAGTATATGAACAATATGAAGCCACTTTTGCTAAATGGCAAAGAGCATACAAGCAAGGACTTTATGAATTACAGTTAGCAGATTTTAAAGAAGAATCTTATAGTAAAGAAACTATGAAATTGTTTGAAGATTATATGAATCAGGATTTAAATGTTCAAAATGTTATGACTTTGCTTGAGGGGTTAATTAAGGAATTGAACGCTTATATTCGGGTAAAAGATTTAAAGCAAATTAGTGTAAAGTTAAATACAATTCGCAAAATATTAGATGTTTTAGGAATTGATTTGTTTGTAAATCCAATGAAAGAACATGAATTAGATGTTTATAAGAAATGGATCAATGCTAGAAATGCTAAGGATTACACAGCAGCAGATCAATATCGTAAACAACTTGTAGAATGGGAAATAGTTTAATGGATGCTGTATTATTAAATGGTTTAACATTAGCTTATATTGGAGATGCAGTATATGAAATATATATTCGCCAGTATGCATTAAATTTAAATTTAACCAAGGTAAATGATTTACATAAAAAAGCAATTCAATATACAAATGCTTCTTTTCAAGCTAAGGCGATTCATTATTTAATAGATAATCACTTTTTAGAAGAGGATGAAATAAAAATTTATAAAAGAGGAAGAAATTCTCATGTTCATACCGCAAGAAAAAATGTTGATTTATCTGAATATTTGGATGCTACAGGATTTGAAGCATTGATAGGATATTTATATTTAAATGATCAAAAAAATCGATTGGAAAAAATTATTGAAATTTCTATTGATTTAGATTAGGAGGTAACTATGGCAACTTTTGATGATAAAAGTATATTTGGTAAAAAAGAAGATACTGAAGAAAAAGTTAAAGAAGAAGAGTCAGAAGAAGCTTTAGAGGAGACAGCAGAAGAACTTATAGAAGAGGAAACTGCTGAAGAAATAGCTGAAGATGAAAATGAAGATGCTATTGTCATTGGAGAAGAAGTTATTGAAAGTGACAAGGTTCGGAAAAAAAGAGAAAAACGCGAGGCTAAAGAGCAAAAAATTGCTGATAAGCAATATGCTAAAATGGTAAAAAAGCATCGTAAAGAAATGAAAAATAATCCTGAAAATATCAAAAGATATAATACAGATGCTGATAAAGGATTGCCAGATGAAGTAGTTGAAAAGCGTATTTTAGATGATTTGGTAAATGTTACTAAAAAAGGATCTTCTAAATCTCGTAAAATGATTGTAATTTCTAACATCTTTACTTTCTTCAATATTTTAACATTATCTATTGCAATATGGTTGATGACCATCCAAGCATGGACAGATTTGGTATTTTTAGTAATTGTTACTGCTAATACTGTAATTGGAATTTATCAGGAATTAAAAGCAAAGAAGACCATTGATCGATTATCTTTACTTTCTGCACCAAGTGCTGTAGTAGTTCGTGGTGGAGTGACCAAAGAAATCAATGTGGTTGATGTTGTTTTAGATGATTTGATTATTTTAAATTCTGGTAATCAGATCTGTGCAGATAGTGTTGTTGTTGATGGGTCAGTAGAAGTTAATGAATCTTTGCTTACTGGTGAAAGTAATGCAATTATAAAAAAACCAGGTGACTTGTTATTTTCTGGTTCATATGTAGTGTCTGGAAAATGTCGTGCTCGAGTTGATAAGGTTGGTAAGGATAATTATATTGAAAAACTTTCTGATCAGGCTAAAAAATATCAAAAGCCAAACTCTGAATTATTAAAATCATTAAAATGGATTATATATGCAATGGCATTTTTGATTGTGCCAATTGGTGTAGCTTTATTTTGCTTACAGTTATTCAACAGTGGTATTCCTTATGTTACAGCTGTAAGAAAGACAGCAGGTGCCATGGTGGGTATGATTCCATCAGGATTATGGTTATTAACATCTGTAGCTTTATTTGTTGGTGTAATCAAATTATCTCAGAGGAATGTATTAGTTCAAGAATTATATTGCATTGAAATGCTAGCTAGAATTAATGTTTTATGTTTGGATAAGACAGGTACAATAACGGATGGAACAATGAGTGTGAAGAATGTCATTGATTATAATACGTTATATGGGATGACAACAAAGAATATAATTTCAGCAATGTTAAATGCGCTCAATGAACATAATTTAACCTCAAAGGCTTTAGAAGAAGAATTTGGATTGAATAAACGTATAAAGCATACAGCAACAATTCCGTTTAGTTCACAAAGAAAGTTTAATGCAGTTACCTTTGATAAAATGGGGACTTTTGCGTTAGGAGCTCCAGAATTTGTTTTAAAGAAGAATTTTGATCAGATTAGTAAAGAAGTAAATAAATATGCTGGAATGGGGTATCGTGTACTTTGTTTGGCACATTTTAACGGTACAATTAATGATAATCAACTTCCTGCTTCAGAACCAGAGGTTATATCATTGATTTTAATAGAGGATAATATTCGTCCAGATGCGATTAACACAATCAATTATTTTAAAGAAAGTGGAGTATCTGTAAGAGTAATATCTGGAGATAATCCAATTACTGTATCCAAAATTTCAGAGCGTGCAGGAATAGAAAATGCAGATCAGTATATCTCTTTAGATGGTCTTTCTGATGCAGAAGTCGAAAGAGCAGCATTAAAGTATACAGTGTTTGGGCGTGTTTCTCCTTCTCAAAAGAAGCTTTTAGTTACTACGTTAAAGAAGTCTGGTAAGAAAGTAGCAATGACAGGTGATGGTGTTAACGATATCCTTGCTTTAAGAGAAGCAGATTGTTCTATTGCTATCGCATCTGGTAGTGAGGCTGCTCGTAATGTTAGTCATTTAGTTCTTTTGGATTCTAATTTTGATTCTATGCCTAAAGTAGTTTCAGAGGGTAGAAGAGTAATCAACAATGTTACAAGTGTTGCTTCCTTATTTTTAACTAAAACAATTTTCTCATTACTTTTAGCAATTCAAGCTATGATTAATGGTGGTGCATATCCTATATCTACAAATCAGTTGATCATGATTGATTTGTTTGCAATTGGTATTCCATCATTCTTCTTAGCATTAGAACCAAACAATAAAGAAGTTGAAGGAAATTTCTTAGGAAATATTTTAAAAGGTGCCTTGCCTGGTGCTTTGACAATTATGATGATTTCTTTGCTGATTTTTGGATTATCTAATAGTTTAAGTTTGGATACAATTTCCATTCAAACAATTATTGTTATTGCGGCTACTCATACTTGTTTAATGGTATTATTTAAAGTATCAAAACCATTTAATACTTTGCGAAGAACATTATGTATTTGTTGTTATGGAGCTTTCCTAATTATTGCATTCTTGTTGCCTCAGTTCTTAGAATTTAGGCCAGTTGTTCCTTTTTCAGAATATTATTCAAGCAGTATTCGTGAGGATAGACTGATGTTTACACCTCAAATAGAGATTAGTAAAGATTATTATTATGTGTTTGATGGAAAGGTAACAAAATATCAAAAAGTTTCATCAGAAAACAATATAAATATATCTTGTTTTCATGATTTATCTTTAGACAAATATTTTTATGTATTTAATGGTACTAATATTAAAGAGGAAGTTGTAATTCCTAATATCAGTTTTATGTCAGATGGAAGTGTTGTATTGGGCGGAACAACAGTTTTCTATGAAGAAGAAGTTGATGGCGTTAGTCAAAAGAAAAGTATTATGTATGAACCTGGTTTTGAATCTAAATTTAAAGTCAAATCAGATGGTAAATTAGAATATAATGGTAAACCAGTTATGAGAACATTAACTGCTACAGATGAATATTATGGTTTTTATAACAAATATGGAAAAAATCAGACTTTGGATATTCAAATTTGTATTATGCCTACAGTGGAACTTAAAAATGATCAGTTGACTGTAACACCTCGTATTTCTAATATCAATTCTGCTCAGGATTCTACTACAAAAACTTATAAGATAAATATTTCATCAAAGGAAAATTTAAAATTATCAATTGATGAAAATACTTTAGAATTACTAGTCAATGGGCAAAAACTTGGTAATATGTTAGAAGATGGATCTATTTCTTCTAATACATATAAGGTAGAATTACCAACAGTATCTTTTGACAAGGATAGAAATATTATTATCAATGGATTAGATACAGAGATTAATGCTTCTTTATTTGATGTGGAGGTTAAGGATGGATTGGTTTCCAATTCATCTAATATAAAGGTATTACCTTATGATGCTTCTTATTATCTTGTAGATAAGAATACTTCAACAGTAAGTGCTGGAATGAATACTTCAATTCGTTTATCCAATCCATTAATATGTCCAGATGTTACAACTACAGTTAGTGGTAATTATATTATTGATGGTTATTATACAGATTTTGCAGTTACATCTAATACTCCAGATCCAAAAATAGATGGAGATTATAACTTGATTTTAGGTGGTGTAGTCACAGATTATAGGATTTCTCCTAATCTAGTGTCTACAAATACAAGTGGCATTGTTAAGCAATTAACAATTCAAGCTAAAATATTTTTATTAATGTTATGCTTGCTTGCAGTTCCATCAATGAATTTATTACAGGCTATAGTTCCTTGGATTAAAAGACAAATTGCATTGATTCAAAAAATATTATCTAAATTTTAATACATTATTTTGTCAAATTTTGTCCATACTAAATTTGGTGATGGTATGCAAGACAATTTTGATGATAAAAAATTTAAAAATACGAGTTATTTTCTTCAACGATGTGTTAAGGTAGAAGAATTCTATGATTATGAATTTGGAACTGAATTTTTTGTTACAGCACCTGTTGAAGTAAATGATATGTATAATCAAAATTAATAATTACCTCTATGAAGAATTTTCATAGAGGTATTTTATTTTATCTGATATTTTGGTATAATATGAACTAGAACAATATGGTGGTGTACAGATGATTAAAATCTATGGTAAAAATTGTATCTATGAAGCTATTCGTGCAAAAAGCAGAATCAAAAAGATTTATTTATCCTTTGAGGTATCAAAAAAAGATTCAAAGTTTTTATGTATGTTAAATGATAAAAAGATTTCATATGACATCGTAGATAAAAAACAAATGGATCAAATTTTTGGGAATGGACATCAGGGATATGGTGCATATCGTGAGGAGTATAAGATTTATAATGAGGGGATTATAGATGAGATTGTTGGAACCTCTAAACGATTGTTACTACTGGATGGTATTATGGATCCGCATAATCTAGGAGCAATTATACGTAGTGTGGATGCTTTTGGATATGATGCAGTAATTTTACCTAAAAATAGAAGCTGTAGTATAACTGAAGCAGTTGCACATGTTTCTACTGGAGCGATAGAACATGTAAAAATTGCCTATGTAAATAGCCTTTCCACCTTTGCTTTAAAACTTAAGGAAAAGGGATACTGGCTTTGTGGTACAGATGCTTCAGGTAATGATTCTTTGGAATCTCTAGATTTATCCTTAGATTTAGCTGTTATTATTGGATCAGAGGGCTTTGGAATGAATAAAACCTTATTAAAAATGGTGGATTATTTAATATCTATTCCTATGATAGGACATGTAAACAGTTTAAATGCTTCTGTAAGTACAGGTATTGTTCTATATAGGACAAGAAAAAATGGAAGGATATTATAAAGAAAACGATAACGAATTAATTTATTTAATAAAAGATGGCAGTAATGCTGCTAGAAAAGTTTTATATGAGAAGTATACGTATTTAATTAAGAAATTTTACTTTACTTATTTTTCTTCTGCCAAAATTTTGTTTACTGATTTTTTACAAGAGGGACTGATGCTATTAGAGCGTTCGATATATTGTTATCGTTCAGAAGTTTCTACATTCTATTCTTTTTATTCAGTTTCTCTTAGAAATTTATCTTTTAAATTTTTAAGTAGAACCAAGAGTGCAGTCTATTTAAGAGAAAACCCACAACATTATATAAACAATCAAGATTATATAGATGAAAATAGTAAAAGTTATTTATTTAAGGTGATTCAAAAAGAATTTGAAAAGGAAGAAGAGATATTAAAAGTCATACTTGATTTTTGTATTATTGAGAATGGCACACTTTCTGCTTTATCAAAGAAGTTGAATATATCTTATAATAAACTCTATATTAAATATAAAAAAGCAAAAGAAAAGGTAGAAAAAATATTGACTAATCTTAAGGGATGAGTTAAAATATGAATAAGCCTTTTAAGGTTTTTTATTTTGCGATAAATAGGAGGAAGATGAAATTGCGTACTAAAGTTATACTTGTTTGTGAGGAATGCTTATCTCGCAATTACACGACTTCTAAAAATCCTCAAAAAACCCCACAAAGAATTGAAATGAAAAAATATTGTAAGAATTGTGATAAATATACAATTCATAAAGAAACTAAGTAAGGAGCTAGAACTATGGCTATAAAAGAAAAAGAAAATGATAAGCCTTCAAGAATTTGGCAATATTTAAAGGAATCACACAAATGGGAAAATTATGTATTTTTAATTTTTTCTGTTTTGGTTTTGATATTAGGATTATTAATTTTAACAGGAGCTTTAGCTGTTAAAAATAATATTTGGTTAATTGGTGATCATCCAAAGGCTTTTGGATGGATTTTAGTAGTGATATCTGGTTTATTTACAGTGTATGGTTTATACCCTTTCTTTAAACCAGCTTTTCCAGAATTTAAGAAGGTTACATGGTTAACTTTAGGAAAGTTTATTGGTAATTCTTTCCGTGTATTACTATTCATTGTAATTTTTGCATTATTGTTCTTCTTATATGATTCATTCATAACTCAAATATTATCAAGAATCTTGGATTAGGAGAATCTATATGAGAAGATGGTATATTGTTGGTACTTATTCAGGTTATGAAAATGCTGTTAAACAGGATTTAGAACGTCGTAGAGAAAGTATGAATATGACAGATAAAATTTATCAAGTCATGGTTCCTGAAGAAACAGTGGAAGTTACTGATAAAAAGGGCAAGAAGAAACTTAAAGTCAATAAATTATTTCCTGGTTATGTTTTTGTAGAGATGGAAGTAGAAGGCGAAATGGATGAAAAAGCTTGGTTTATGATTCGTAATACACCAAAGGTTACTGGATTTTTAGGTTCTAGTGGTGGTGGTACAAAGCCAGTTCCAGTTCCAATTGATGAAATGAATCGAATTTTAATCTCTTTAGGTGTTGTTGAAAAACCTGTTGTTGATTTTAATGTTGGAGATAAAATCGAAGTTGTTGAGGGACCTTTTGCAGGTAGAATTTGTGATATAGCCGCTGTAAATGCTGAAGCTGAAGAAATTATTGTTTTGGTAGAAATGTTTGGTGGTAGATCTACTCAAATGACTTTCAAGTTTAGTGAAATTAAAAAAATATAGAAAAATAAGCTGTGTTTTTGATGACACAGCTTATTTTAATTTTAATTTTTATTATAAAAAAATGTTTTTCACTTGCAATTATTGGTGTATTATGTTAGAATAACGGAGGTAAAACTTTCTATGACAATTCGTCATGGCGGAAGGAGAAGAAGACATGAAAAAAGGTATACATCCAGACTATAAGACTGTAAAGGTTACTTGTACTACATGTGGTAGCGTATTTGAATCTGGTTCTGTTTTAGGCGAGATTCGTGTTGATACATGTTCAAATTGTCATCCATTCTATACTGGTAAGCAAGCATTTACTCAGGCAGATGGTAGAGTTGAGAAGTTCAACAAACGTTATGGTATGAAAGAAAATAAATAAGGATAAGGAAGCTCACTTAAAGATGAGCTTTTTTATTGTAAAAATTGTAGGAGAAGAAATATGAGATATTATAATGATAAGCCGGGTTGGATTGAAGTAATTTGTGGACCAATGTTTGCAGGAAAAACAGAAGAATTAATTCGTAGAGTAGTACGTATGGATTTTGCTAAAAAGAAATATTTGATTTTTAAACCAACAATTGATAATCGTTATTCATTTTGTGAGGTCGTATCTCATAGTAAAAGATCTGCAAAAGCGATTAACATAAGTGCTTCTAAGGAGATATTTGATCATATTCATGAGGAAATAGAAGCTGTTATTATTGATGAAGTTCAGTTTTTTGATGATGATATAATTGAAATTTGTAGAAATCTTGCAAATCAGGGATTGCGAGTAATCTGTGCAGGTCTAGATTGTGATTTTAGAGGAAATCCGTTTCCTGTAGTTGCGAATCTATTGGCAATGGCAGAAAGTATACATAAGTTAACTGCAATTTGTGTTTGTTGTGGCATGGAAGCAACAAAGACACAACGAATTATCAATGGCAAACCTGCAAAGTATAATGATCCTACTATTTTGGTTGGAGAAAAGGAATCTTATGAGCCAAGATGTAGAAAATGTCATGTGGTGTTACAATGACATCAGAGTATTTTATGAAGGAAGCATTAAAGGAAGCGCAAAAAGCATATAAAAAGAAAGAAACACCAATTGGAGCGGTTGCAGTATATCACAATAAAATTATTGCTAGAGCGCATAACCAAAGAGAAACAAAGCGTAATGCTATTTCTCATGCAGAAGTATTGGTTATCAATCGTGCTTGTAAGAAATTGAAAAGTTGGCGTTTAGATGAAGTTATCATTTATGTCACATTAGAACCTTGTATTATGTGTGCTGGTGCTATGATTCAAGCAAGAATAAAAGAAGTTGTCTATGGCGCAAAAAATTTAAGGTTTGGAGCTCATACAGGGCCACTCAATTTATTTAATGCAGAATATAATCACTTTGTTCAAATTCAAAGTGGAGTTCTTGAGTCAGAATGTAAAACGATATTATCTAATTTCTTTAAAGAGTTAAGGAATAAGTAATGCTTGATTTTAAATTTGAAATATGCTATTATTAAAAAGTCCTTAATCAATTATTTACGGTGAACCAGGTCAGGATCGGAAGGTAGCAGCCTTAAGCTAGTAAGTAATGTGGTTAAGGCGTTTTTTTATGCCAAAAAATAAAGCAGCATTTGCTGCTTATATTGCTTTTGTATATTCTTTTAACCATTCTTTTTCTTCATTTGTTAAATAAGGTTCTAAGGTTTCAAAAACTTTTTCATGGTATTGATTGAGCCATTTCTTTTCATCAGAAGTTAAAAGCTTTTTTTCAATAGCATCTAAATCAATAGGAGCATAGGTTATGGTTTCAAATCCTAAAAATTCACCAAACTCATTTGAATCCTTTTCAACACATAGTAATTCATTTTCTATGCGTATACCATATTTGTTTTCTAAATATATTCCAGGTTCATTTGTTGTAATCATACCTGGAACAAGAATTGCTGAATCATTTCGTTCTGGGACAGTTTTCCACCGAAATCCATTAGGTGCTTCATGAACAGATAATAGGTAACCTACACCATGACCAGTACCACATTTATAATCCATTAGAAGCTTCCATATTGGACCACGAGCTAAAATATCTAAATTCATACCTCTAGTTCCTTTTAAGAAAACTGCTTCTGATAATGCAATCACAGATTTTAATACAGTGGTAAAATGAAGTTTTTGTGTTGAGGTGAGTGAACCTAAGGCCAATGTTCTTGTTATATCTGTAGTTCCATCTAAATAATGACCTCCTGAATCAATTAATAATAAATCTTCAGGTTTTAAAGTGGCATTTGTGGCTGGAGTGGCAGAGTAATGCATCATTGCCGCATGCTCTTTATATGCACATATTGTATTAAAAGAAACATCAACAAATCCTTCTTGATTTTCTCTTTGTTTTTGTAAATATTCTGATACTGAAATTTCAGACATAGAAGAGGAAGTCTGAATATTATTTTTAAGATAATACATAAACTTTGTAAATGCCACACCATCCTTAATGTGTGCTGAGATAATATTTTTGATTTCTGTTTCATTTTTTATAGCCTTCATTAATAAGGAAGGATTTGAAAAGTTCATTAAAGTATTTTCAGAAATAATATTTAAATAAGTAGAATAATTGATTATATTATAATCTACTAAAATATTTTGATTATTTAAATTTTTTATAAATTCATAGAAATAAAAATAAGTATTTAATATGATCTTATTTTCTTTTAAATAGGATTCTAACATTTTATCTAATTTGCGTTGGTCTAAAAATAGATAGCAATCTTCATAGGTTATAATTGTATAAGCTAGAAAAACGGGAGTATGTTCTATATCATTTGCTCGTAAATTATATAGCCAAGCTTGATCTTCTAGACTAGTCAAAATATGAACTGTAGCATTTTTTTGTTTCATTTCTTCTCGAATTAAATTAATCTTTTCTTGAAATGATTTCCCTGTAAAAAATGTCTCTAATTTATAGATAAAGGAAAAAGGAAGATTAGGACGATCTGACCAAACTTCTTGCAAAATATCTTCATCAGCTTTAATTTTAATATTAGGTAAATTTTTTATTAATTCTAATACCATGTTTGCAGATAATACTTTCCCATCAAATGCTAATGTATCACCTTCTATTAAATAATTAGATAAAAATTCTGTAATTGTAGGTACACCTGGATTCCCTTGTTTCATAAGAACGATAGGTCGATTTTCAATTTGTTTTGCAGCTTGAATATGATATCTACCATCTGTCCATAAATAAGCTTTATCTTGTGTGATGATTAAAGTACCAGCAGAACCAGTAAATCCAGTTAAAAATGCTCTTCCTTTAAAATATGAAGAAACATATTCACTATTATGATAATCTGAGGTTGGAATTATATAAGCTTTAATTTGTTTTCTTCCTAAAATTTTTTGAAAATTTCTAATTTTATCCATGATGTTTTTCATCCTTTCCTTTTTAACATTATACAACTTTTTTAAAACAAATAAAATCCTTTTGAATAAAATGAAATTTATGTTATAATATTTTTCATAAGGAGATAGGATGTGATATCAAAATGGATTTGAAAATTTGTGGTATTTTAGATATAGTTTTTATACTATTATTATTGCTATCTTTGTTTATTGGGTATAAAAAGGGGTTTTTGAAAAAGGCAGTAGGAATGGTTGGTCTTTTTTCAGGACTAATTGTAGCTTTTGTTTTTTGTACTCAGTTTGCGGAATGGTTGGAAAAAACAGGTTTAATCTATGATGACTTATATGCTAAGATTCATGGAAATGTTTTGTCGTCTAAGTTGTTTCAGGATAATTTTTTGAATCTTACAGATGCAACAGTATCTGAAGTTCTTCAAAGTATAGGAGTTCCTAAGTTTTTTGCTTCTTTATTTGCAGGGCATATAAAAGAAAGTGTTCAGATTGATGTATTAGCGCATAACATTTCTCATTTTTTTGCACATACATTGATGGTTATTATTAGTTTTTTAATTTTATTTATAGGAATTTTTCTTTTAGCTTTAGTATTAAAGATTGTTATTAATCTTTTACGTGGCAATAAAATAATACGTGTTTTAGATGGGATTTTAGGAATGGCATTGTATGCTTGTTTATTTCTAATTGGAATTTACATTATTTTTATGATGATGAGATTGATGGAAAATGTTGAATTTTATCAGCCTGTAAAAAAGTTTTTAGATGTAGATATGATGCTTGCTGATTCTGAAAGATTTAGAATCACAAAATATTTTTATGAGCATAATATTTTATATGATTTAATTAGTTTGTTGTTTTAAAGAACTGTGATTTTTTTCACGGTTTTTCTTTTAAAGATTGTAGCTCTATGATATAATAAAATATGGGTTTTTAGAAAGGAATTTATGATATGAGAATTAATCCTAAGTTGTATGAGGTTGCAAATGAAGCAACACCTGTAGAAGTACAGGAATTTGATGAAAGAAAAATAGAAATATTTTTCATGGATGATTATCCAGCTGTAAAGGAAGAGTTTATTAATCAAGGGAAGTTTGCTACTTGGTCATCTATTGATGGCAAGAATTATCGTGTATTTATAGAAACAGGTTATTATGAAGAGTTAAAAGAGTTATACACTCAGCCTGTAAATAAGATTTGGGTTGATTTTTGGGATACGTGTGAAAATATTTCAAAGAAAACAACAAGAACAGCAATTATCCCTGTAACTATATCTGCTGTTGCATTAGTATTTTTGTTTTATTTTGTTTTGCCAAAAGAAGTGCAATTCTATGTAATGCTTGCGGTTGTGGTTGTTGCGTTTGGACTAATGATGTTTTTTAATCGTTTAACTAAAAAGAAGATTTATGATGCTAATAGAAATAGTGTTGAAGAAATTAAAAAGGCAGTAGGGGGCACTAATAATTTTGACAGACTTATTGATAGACAAAAAACTTATATGGATGAATACTACGATGCTTTATATGCAGATGAGGAATCTGATGAAGAGGAAGTAGAGTCTATTGAAGCTGAAGGTTCAAATGAAAACGCCATAGAAGCACCTGTATTGGAAGCAGAGATTGAAGAAGTAAAAGAAGAAAAGGTTGATCAAAATGAGTAATTATATTGATGATTTGTGCATTAAATCCTTACGTGTTTTAGGAGCAGAAATTATTACCAAAGCGAAGAGTGGGCATCCAGGTATTGTGTTAGGTGCTGCTCCAATTGCACATACTTTATTTACTAGACATTTAAATATTGATTCTAATGATGAAAAGTGGTTTAACCGTGATCGGTTTATTTTGTCAGCTGGACATGGTTCTGTATTATTATATATGATGCTTCATTTTTCTGGATTTGGCATTACGATTAATGATTTAACTGAATTTAGACAAAAAGGAAGTTTAACTCCAGGTCACCCTGAATATGGACATACACCAGGTGTTGAAATGACAACAGGTCCATTAGGACAGGGTTTTGCATCTGCAGTAGGAATGGCTATTGCAGAGTCTCATTTGGCTGCAAAATTTAATAAACCAAATCTAGATATTGTAGACCATAATACTTATGTTTTATGCGGTGATGGAGATTTACAAGAAGGTGTTGCTATGGAGGCTGCATCTTTAGCAGGTCATTTGAAGTTGAACAAACTAATTGTATTGTATGATTCTAATGATATTCAGTTAGATGGTGTGGTATCTTTGGCTAATACAGAAAGCATTGAAAATAAATTTAAGGCAATGAATTGGAATTATATTAGAGTAGAAGATGGAAATGATGTAGAAGAAATTGATGAGGCAATAAAAAAAGCTAAAAATTCTAAGAGTCAGCCTACTTTAATTGAAGTGAAAACTATTATTGGATATGGAGCTCCAACAAGTGGGGAGTGTAGTGTTCATGGTAAGCCATTGTCAGATGAAGAAGTCCAAATATTGAAAAATAATTTGGATTATAACCAAATGTCTTTTGCAGTCCCTCAAGAAGTAAGAGAGTTCTATAAGAATAATGTAAAAGAACGTGGAAGTCAAGCAAATTCCAATTGGAACTTTATTATGGCACAATTTGCAAAAAAATATAATGAAGAATATGAACTGCTCAATCATTATATGTTTGATGATTTTAGAATTGAAGATTATGATGATTTACCTGAATTTGAAGTTGGAAGTAGTGTTTCAACTAGAACTGTAATGGGGAAAGTAATGGATTGGGCTTCATCTAAACTTCCTAATTTAATTGGTGGTTCTGCAGATTTATCCTCCTCTACTATGATTAAGGGAGCCGGAGGCATATATGGAGGCGTAAATCTAATAGGAAGAAATATAAAATTTGGTGTAAGAGAGCATGCAATGGGAGCTATCGCAAATGGTATTACATTACATGGAGGTCTTAGAGGATTCTGTTCTGGATTCTTTGTATTTAGTGACTATTTGAAACCAGCAATAAGATTAGCTGCGATTATGAAGATTCCAACAATGTTCTTATTTTCCCATGATTCTTTGTGTGTTGGAGAAGATGGTCCTACACATCAGCCAGTTGAACAGTTAGCTATGTTTCGTAGCATGCCAAACATCAATGTCTTCCGTCCAGCTGATGCAAAAGAAATGGCTTCAGCTATGATTTTAACTTTAGAAAATAAAGAAAATCCTACAATTATTGTTTCTACAAGACAAAATTTACCTGTTTTAGATTGTACTAATCTAGAGGGGGTTTCAAAAGGAGCATATATTGTTTTTGAACCTAAGGGAACTCCAGGATCTTTATTAATAACTTGTGGTAGTGAATTGGATCTTTGCATTTCAGTTGCAAAAAAATTAGAAGAAGAAAATATTTTTACTAGAGTAGTTTCCATGCCTTCTATGGATTTGTTTGAGCGTCAAAGTGAGGAGTATAAAAATAAAGTAATGCCAAAGCGTATTACAAAGCGAATGGCTGTTGAAATGGGAGCAAGCATGCCGTGGTATAAATATGCTTCTGTCGTTCATGGAATAGATGAATTTGGTAAATCTATGCCTTTAAAATATATTGCAGAAGAATATGGATTTACAATTGATGTAATCTATAAAGAATTTTTAGAAATGTATAATAAATAATTTATTGACATCAAGCTCATTTGAGCTTGATTTTTTTTATCTTAAGTTTCTTTATTT
>JAIDKZ010000157.1 GCA_029051735.1 Anaeroplasmataceae bacterium
CATATTTTCTATGGATTTATGCTTTAAATTGACAAATAATTCTAAAAATATTTTGTATAAAAAAAAGCATTTTTTAAATAATAAAAATAGAGATGATTATAATGAACTTAAATACCCTTTACCCTCAATTAAATTTATCAAAAGAAATATATGGAATAACTGCAAATTCAAAGTCTGTAAGGAAAAATTATATTTTTGTAGCAATAAAAGGAAAACAAAACAATGGAATGAAATTTATCAATGAAGCCTTATCAAATGGAGCATGTTTTATTGTAACTGACCAAATGGTATTAAAAAACTATCCTCATATCCGTGTTCCAAATGCAAAAAAAGAATATATAAGATTATTACAGTTATTTTATCATTATCATCATGATATTTATACTGTAGGTATAACTGGTACAGATGGAAAAACAACAACCGCAAGTATATTAAATCATATTTTTGAAACAGCAAATCGTTCAGCTTATATTGGTACAAACGGAATACAATATTTAGGAAAAAATATCAAGATACGTCATACAACACCAACACCTGATTTACTTTATCAAGCCTATAATACATTAAAAAAACATCATATCAATGATATGATAATGGAAGTATCTAGTGAAGGAATATTGGATGGTCGAGTTGAGAATCTTGCATTTGATGGAGCAATTTTTACCAATCTTAGTCATGAGCATTTAAACGCTCATAAAACAATGTATAACTATTTAAAGACAAAAGCTCAGCTTTTTTCCAAATTAAACAAAGATGGTTTAGCTATACTAAATAGCGATGATTTTTATGCACATTATTTAACAAAATATACTAAAGCTAAAATCGTAACCTATGGGATGGATAGTGGAATATATCAAGCTAAAAATATTGTTTTAGGCTTCACTGCTTCTTCATTTGATGTATATTATAAGGGTTATTTTTTATCTCATTTTCATCTTCCGCTTTTTGGGAAATACAACATATACAATGCCCTTGCCGCAATAGCTTATGCACATGAGTTAGGTATTGACATAAATTATATTATAAAAGCCATTTCTACGCTTCCTAAAATTGAGGGACGATTTATGACCTTTACTTCAAAGAATAAAATCACTGGTATTATAGATTTTGCCCATACACCAAATGCATTAGAAAATTTATTATTAAATTTAAGAGAGTTCAAAAAAGGAAATATTATCACCATACTAGGTGCACAAGGAGAAAAAGATAAAACAAAACGAACAGAGATGGGCAAAATTGCAACAACATATGCTGATATCTCGATTTTCACATCTGAAGATCCTAAAAATGAAAATCTATTTGGGATTCTTTATGACTTGACTACAGATTTAAAAAATAAAGAATATTATTTAACATTAAGTAGAAAAGAAGCAATCTGCCTTGCTGCAAAACTAGCTAAACCAAATGATATCATTTTGATCACAGGAAAAGGCAATGAACAATATGAACAAGTTCTTTCTTTTAAATTTAGTCATAATGATTTTACTTTATTAAAAAAAGCTCTAGAGTAATCCTAGAGCTTTTTTAGCTAGTTGATCGGCTTTGTCATTATATAAATTATTACTATGACTTTTTATTTTATGAAAATGTATTTTAATTTTATTTTTTACCTCTTCTTTAAATGCAACATATGCTAAAGCAATCTCAGAATTTGCTTTCCACTTTCCTGTATACCATTTTTCAATCCCTTCATAATCATAGCATATGTTTAATTCTTTTATTCCTATACGGCATGCATGCTGTATAATAAATCCTGCACCTTTTATTTCTCCTGCAACATTTCTTGCAGCAGAAAATTTATCCTTATCAAATCGTCTAGCATATTCTTCTTTTATACCATGATGTAAAAATACACACCCAAAAGAATAAGCTTCAGAAGCAGAATCAAAAGATCCATCTATATATGCTGTAGGTATCTTATCATCAATTTCTATACTTTGATTGCGTAAAAAGGCATTTGCCTCTTCAAGCGATAAAAAGCTTTTATGTAAAAAGCCTTTTTTCCCTGTTATATAATTCTTGCAATCCTCCCAGGAAGTAAAAATTTTAGATTCTTCCTCAGTTTTCACTGCGTAGTATTTCATTTTATCACCAATAAGATACTACCAAATTTATTAAACCTTTTCAATAGGAGCATTGTTTTTAAATAAAGTTTTGCACTTATCTATACTTTTTGGAACTAAATCAATTAACTTTTCTGCAATATGCGTAGACTCATCAATTGAAAGCAGTGTTACCTCTCCATTAGTGATAACTAAAAATGCAATGGGCGTAATTCCAAATCCGCCACCTGCACCACCACCAAAAAGAACCTCTTCTTTACTTGAGTTTGGACGTATATCACTTCCACCACTCACAAAACCTAAATGTAATCTAGATACAGGTATGATAATTGTTGATTCTTCAATAATTGGTGTACCTATAATTGTATTGGCATCAATCATTTCTTTTATTTTATTCATTGAAACATTCAATAATTCAGATATATTTCCCATATTCTCATTTCCTTATGATTATTGCGGTAAGAATGCTAATAAGATCCGTTTTAACGCTTAAGAAGTAATCAATATTTTCATAGAGTTCATCATACACTAATCTTATCTTGCTAGTATCAACCATTTTAAAATGATTTATAAAATAAGAATTGATTTGATTGGATAAAATTAAATAGGCTCCATTTAATATAGGATTTAGATAAAGCTCATCTGATGTAAATCTAGCCATATAAAACATAGATAAACTGGAATGCTTAAATAGTCTATTTAAATATTGCCTATTTTTAAATAGCTTTTTGAAGTCATCTTTTTTTTCATTATTCGTCTTTAACTTTTCTTTTTCTAAAGCCTTTTTTATCAATCTTTGATGAGGTACAACAAATCTTATTAGTCCAATTTTTGCATCAACCTTTATTGTGTCATTACTGCTTTTTATATTCAGCTCTATTGACATAGATAATATGATTATACATATCAAAAAAATAAAGATGGCAATTAACATATTCTCACCATCCTTATTATTCTCCTATAAAAATAAATTTATTCCATATTTTTTAAAATTGCTAAACAAACAAGAGCTGAGCGTCTAGCCATCTCAGACTCAAATGTCTTATAATCCTCTATTTGACTATCCTTACCAACAATATCAGAGATGTACCGAAGCACAACAAAATCTACACCTGATTTTACACAAACCTGAGCAATAGATGCTCCTTCCATCTCAGCTATACAAGGAATAGAAATATCCATGTTCTTCAATAATTCCTTTCTATTCACAAATGAATCTCCTGAATAAACAACAGCTTCTTTATAGGAAAGATGTTGTTTAGATAAAATTGTTTTAATTTTCACTATATAATCTATAGAGGAATGGTATTGTACTGGCATGCCAGGTACCTGACCATAAGCATATCCAAAAGCTTTAGCATCCACATCATAATACATCAAAGATTTAGCAATAACAATATCCTTTGTATCCACTCCCGTAATTCCACCAGCAATTCCTGTGTTCAATATAAAATCACAGCAAAAATGACTTATCATTATGGTAGCAGCAATACTAGAATTCACCTTGCCAACACCACACTGGCTTAAAACTATCTCTTGAGAATTTAGTTTTCCTAAATAAAAAGAAGTTCCACAAATAATCTCTTCCTCTTCTATTTCTAATGCCTCCTTTAAAAGAAACATTTCTTCTTCCATTGCAGCAATAATTCCTATCATATAATTAACTTCCTTTCCCATGCACCTGTTTTAAAACGAATCATAAATAATACAGCTCTTATACATTCATCCATTGCCATTGCAATCCAAACACCAATAAGACCTAAATTCAACCAAATATTTTTTCCACCAAACAAAAAACTTCCTAGAACCGCTACACTCCAACAAAAAATTACAGACATAATTGTTGGGAATGCAATGTCTCCACTTGTTTGCAAAAACCTTACAAAAACAATATTAAATGCACGTCCAATTTCTAAGAAGATTTCTATTAGTAATACCATTCGCCCTATTCTTAATAATTCAGGATCACTTATTTTAAATATACCATAAGCTATGTCACTAATAAAGAACAAAATGAGAGATATTATAATAGCAGATATTACACTTGCTATCAAAGTTTGATAAACCTTCTTCTTACTCTCCTTTATTTCGCCTCTTCCTAAAAGTTCACCAACAACAACCTGCATAGCTTGTGAAATTGCTGATGTAAATAAATAAGAAACCATCGCAAACATTGATGCGTAGGATTTAATATTGACAATCCCTTTGTTTCCAAGATTATTAACAACTGCTAAAATGATAATTTGACTTGCATTATAGGATAAAGCCTCTCCACCTGATGGACCACCAATCGATAATATTTTTTTCAAAATAGGAGCAGAAAAATTCTGAAGCGGATGAAGAAAAATATTAATCTTAACCCGTTTTAAAAAAACGATAGAAAGAATAATTACACCTATAGCTCTTGAAACTACACTTGAAATTGCAACTCCCATTATTCCTAAATAAGGAATTAATATAAAGTTACCACAAATATTTATCACATTTACTATCGCACTAATTATAGTAGAATCCTTCATATAGGAATTACTTTTAAGAAAAGCAGAAAGCGTCGTTGTTATTGCTTGTAAAAATATACAACCTCCCACAATTCGAATATAAGTTAATCCCTTTTCCATACAACTTTCATCTAACCCAATCCACTGAAAAAACCATTGTGAGCAGGTTAATAAAATAATACTAATCCCCACCCCAATTAAAGTAGACAATACAAAGGATACACTATATACACTCTTTTCTCCTTCGTAGTTTTTAGCCCCCTTATAATGACTAATAAGGATAATTGCCCCCATAGAAAAAACTTGGAATGCAATAATAAAAACATTTAAAATTGTATTCGTATTTGTTATTGCAGTTACAGCATCCTGATCCTTAGAAATCATGATTTGATCAGAATATCCAACAACCATTTGTAATAATAATTCCAAAAAAATTGGCAATGTCAATATTAATAAATATTTAAAACTTGAAAGTTTTTCATAACTAGTAATCTTTTGCATATTAAATCAAAAAGCCTAATTTGATAATGATACGATTGCTTTTTGTCTTTCCTCCAATCTCTTCAATATATACTCTCCCCTTATGTCTTACGCTAATTACATCAGAAGTAGAAACCTGTTTGCTTCCATTTAAACATTCTATATGATTTAAGGCAACCAACCCATTTTGAATCATATCCTCCACAGCACTTCTAGATTTTTTATAAGCTGAGGCAACAATACAGTCTAAACGTAGACTAGAAACAATATGCGTTTCTATTTTAAGACTCTTCTTTATTTCAATTCTATCTTTCGTCTCTTCTAAATCAATTGGAATACCATGAATTGTCTTAAATTCAGAAACCACAAAAAAAGCTATATCAGAAGTGACTGCAAAATAAGCTCGATCCTCAATTAATACAATATCACCAATACTTTCCCTTTTAATTCCTAATCCCATAAGACTTCCTAAAATTTTACGATGATTTAGAGTTAAATATCTCTTATTGTATTTTATCTCATAAATTAAAATTTTAAATGAAGAAATATCTACTTTAAAAGAACTAAAAATTGCACGTTTCATCTCTGCTTTTTCAAATCCACCATCTAAAAAAATTTCTACACTTGAATGAGGAATTTGTAATAAAAGAGATTGTTGTTGTTCATTTAAAAAACCTGTTAAAATTACACTACCATTTGTAGCTCTACTAATATTTGATTTCATCTGCTTCAAAAAAAATTCTACTTCTCTTGCTTCCATAAAATCCTACCTAACCGAATATAAGTTGCACCTGCTTTAATAGCCTCCATATAATCATCACTCATTCCCATTGAAAGTTCTTTCATAGAAAGATGAAAACGTTCATTCGTTCTTTGTAAAAGATAAGCTAAAGCTTTAAATTGTTTTTGTTTTTCTTCTAAAGAAGATACCTTTTTTGACATCATCATAAATCCAATAAGTTCAATATTTTTAAGTTTTAAAATTTCTTTGATATAATAATCTAATTTTTCAAATTTTATTCCATGTTTTGTTTCTTCATTATTTATATTGATTTCCAAAAAACATTTCAAAGGATTTTTACGATTTTCATTGATTATCTTTGCAAGTTCAATAGAATCCAAAGAATGAAGATATTGGATTTTATCAATGATCTTTAAAGCTTTATTCCTTTGAAGATGTCCTATAAAATGCCAACAAATTTTTTCTTCTTTTAAATCATCATACTTTTCCAAAAAAGAATCCACACGATTCTCACCAAAATGATAAATACCAAACTGAAATAGTTTTTTCATGTCAATTGAAGTAACGTATTTTGTTGCAGCAACAATTTGAATTTTCTTTGGGATTTGATTTTGTATTTCCTTTATATTTCCAACTTCCATATAAACCTCTTATATAAACAAATAAGGAGATGAATTTCATCTCCTCATAATTATAGTCTTATTTTTTTCTTTTTCAATACCTATTTTTAAAATATTTAATTTGTAACCTCTACTATTTCATTAAAACTATGAATTTTATGAACAAATTCATTTGATAAAAATTTGTATAGTTTTAATAACTCTATTTTTAAAACCTCTAAACTACTTTCTTCACTAAAATCTTCACATACAAAATACAACATAATATCTTCTCTTTTTAACAAACATATCTCATTCACAATTTGGTTATAAATAAGCTTCCTATCATTGCAATAATGATATAAACTATAAACCTTGCGAATATCTGTTAGAATTTGTGTTGTCTGACAAATCATTTCTGCTATATTCATTTTTTTCCTCCACCTAGTTTAATACTTTATCAAACTTATCTAGAGGAATTTGTCAAAAGAAAATTCAATTTAAAATTATTCAATAATTCTAGCATAAAAATTTGTACTCTATAAAAAGCTTAATTTATAGAGTTACCTATTAATTTCAATTTTTGAAACATCATAAGATACTTCTCCATCTTTTTGAAGGATGCTGCAACCTTTTGGTTCAATTTTAATATTTTTCCCTTTTATAAAGGTGACATTCTTCTTTCGAATTTTTGTATGCAATCCCAAAAAAACAAGAGGAAAAATAAATAAAAGTGTTCTAAGTCTAATATTGTGAACTACACAAATATCTAATACATTATCCTCTCGAACTGCCTTAGGTGTAATCTTCATTCCACCACCAAAATAGCGTCCATTATTGCAGACAAAGAACCATACCTTGTCAAAATGATATGGTTTATCATCTACCACCATATCTAGTGTATAGGGAACAAATGTTTTGAAAACTCGCAAAGCAATTTTAAAATAAGATTCCTTTACTCCTGTATTTCCATTTCTATTTTGCTCATCACAAACACAAGAATCAACTCCCATTCCAATTCCATTTATGAATCTATAAGAATCAATTTCATTTATTTTTAATATTGGCAACGCATTTACCAAATGAGTGATTTCAAACATTTTTTTCTTTTTATAATCTCTAGATAAATCATTTCCTCTTCCAGATGCTAAAATAAAAACACGATATTGTATTTCTAATGGGTAGATATGATTTAAAAATTGATGAATTGTTCCATCTCCACCAACCAGTACTAAAGAATCTTCTTTTGATAAAGACTTACTAAATTCCTTTTCTTTTCCAGCAAGTTCTAGTAAGTTTATTCGTTTACAAATATTTTTCTTACTTAATTTTTTTTCTAACATTATTGCCTTTTTTATAGCTTTTCCATGATTACTTTTGCTATTAAACAAAATGTAAAACATATAACCACCCACTTCAACTACAATTATACAGAATCTTATGGATAAAGACCAGTGTTTTGACGATTTATCCTTAAAAACATTTCATATTTAGACATTTGATTGTTTTTTATAAATTCATCTTCATTAATTTCTTTGCCAAAAAATTCTACTTCATCCCAAAGATCTACCTGATCATCAATTAAAATAAAACACTGATCCATACAGCATTTTCCAACACAAGAATAAAAACGATCTTGGATCCGTACTCGTCCATGATAAAACAAAGATAATCCATCTGCATAACCAACATTGCACACACCAATGCGTTTTTTTCCAGTTGCCTGATACAATCCATCATACCCTACAGTTTCTTTTTTATCTATTTCTTTAATATTAACTATTTGACCATAAAAATAAAGTGCATTTTCATATACCATTCTTCCAACTCGAATTGTGCCTTTCGTTTTACCATAAGCTACACTTCCTCCAATATGGAATGGTTTTAAATAATTTTTAGAAAGCTGTTCAATAAATTGAATTTTATTTTTAGTTTCACTATCATAAAGATGAGTATAAACTGCTTTTACAATACTATCATTAATTATAGCTAAGAATCCACTTTTCATTCCAAAGCGATTCATACCCGTGTCAATGGCAAGATGGGATGATAATTTTTGTTCTTTAAATAAGATATAATCATCATAATCATTTATTGTTGGAATTAAATCATATTTTTTTACATCCTCTATATCTTCTTTTTTTATTTTACCCAAAACTAAAACACTAGAATCCTTATAAATGCTCTTAACAAAAATCCCTTCTGAAATGGATTTTACTGCAAATTTATTTACATTTAATTGTTTAGCAAGATGAATCATATAACAAATTCCAAAACCATAGGCATTGTCTTTTACAACTAAAATTATATCATTTGTTTTTTGTATTTTTTTTATATTATCTATGAGTACATCTTCTTTTATGATTCGCATTTTATCACCTAACTAATTCTATGCAGAAATTATGAAAAATAAGAACAAAAACGACATTCTTATCATATAGTATTAGTGGTGATACCTGTGGAAGAAAAAATTATTTTGGGCCTAGTACTTTTTATCTTACTTTTCTCAATATTAAAACTTCCATCAGCAAAAAACAAATAATTCATTCTTTTCTTTAATCTAATGATAAATCATCTATTTATCAAAAAAATCCTCAAAGGAGTATCTATTATAGAGACTTTCTTGCGGAAAAACAAATAGCCCACTCTACTTCATTAATGAAGAATGGTGGGCTATACTTATTTGATGCTAGTCTGCTAAATTGCAATTTATCGTTCATAACGATAATACATAAAACCATTTTCTTTTTTAATAAACCGAAATCCAACTTTTTCAAGTACATGCTGACTACGTGTATTTTTTACAATCGTATCAGCGTTTATGGCAACCATATTCAACACCTCAAAGGCATATTGTATTGCCAACTGCTCTGCACGTGTGCCATATCCTTTACCTTTAACTGTATCATTTTGCAAGTGAATACTTAATGTACATTCCCGACTTGTACGATTAATATCCTTTAATTGCAACTCTCCAATCGGTTTTTCATCTTTCATTATTGCAAACAGAATGCGAGATGGATTTTGTTTTGTCTCAAAATATTTATTTACGAGATTTTCATCATATTTGTATGCTGCAAATAAATTCATATCCATATAAATTGAAGAGTCGTTCTCCCAATCTAAATACAACTGATGGCATAACTCTTTTGTCATTATATGGAGAGTAACACTGTTCATAAATACCTCTAAATTACTGTTTATCATGGCTTCATTTTATCAAAACAAAATAAGAAAAGCAAGGAATTTTTCATCCTTGCATTTATCTCTATAAAATACTTCGTAAAAAGAATTTTTTATTTTTATGCTAATTCTCTAAAAATATAAGAAGCTAAGGAAGAATATTGAATCTCTCCATTAACAATAAATTTACCTGTACGAGTACTATTTTTATTCGTTGTATCTACATCAACTGCTTTTGACTTAAAAGTCATCACTGCAGGAGCACCACTAGTAGGAACATCTTGCATACCTAATGCAGTTCTTACCTCATTACGTAGTGAAGTAGATGTATACTTTGTTGAATCAATAAAATAAATTGTCTTATCTGTTGCCTCTAAGTATTCTGCTTGTGCTGCAAAAGAGGTTACAACTTTAACACTTTCTGTATTTGTTGAAGAAGCAAATAATAATGCAAATACCTCTCCATTTTTCTTTTTTGTCTCTGCCTGTTCTAAGGTAATTACTTCAAATATGTGATTCTTTTCTATATCTGCTCCTGCCTTATGCCAGTCCTTATAAAAATTATATCCTGAACAACTAGCCATTAAAATCAAAAATAATACTACAGCTGAAAATAGGCTAGTAAATTTTAAAATTTTCTTCATGTTATTTCCTCCATAAAATGTCTAAAAAATATTATATCTTAAAATCATAATATTATCAAGAATTTTAACAAA
This sequence comes from Anaeroplasmataceae bacterium, assembly GCA_029051735.1. Taxonomy (GTDB): domain Bacteria; phylum Bacillota_I; class Bacilli_A; order Acholeplasmatales; family Anaeroplasmataceae; genus Pelethenecus. The sequence continues at coordinate 10,282 of JAIDKZ010000157.1, forward strand.
ACTATTTCAAAAATTCTTCTTTCACTTTCTTTGAAAACTCATGATCAGTAATAAAATCATAGGCTAATTTTGCAAGACTCATTCCACCTTTTACAATTGCCTCTGTACCACAATCAGATATAGTAGCCATTGCCATTTCCTTAGAATGTGCTGTAACACAAGTATCAGCGATTTGTATTTGACCTTCTATTGTGGGGCATAGATAAGAAACTGCTCCAATATCAGAAGAACCACTTGGAACCTCACAGACATCTAAAACATTTGTAATCCCAACATTTTCATAGATTTCCTTAAGTTTAGCGCATAAGGTATAATTGATTTTTTTATCATCATAAGGACATTCATAGATTGACTCTTTCACCATTACACCAAATTGCATAGCAGCTCCTTGAGCTATTTTTAAAGCTTGATTTGCTAAATGTTTTGCATATTTCATTTGAGGAGCACGAAAATAATATTCCATCATTGCATAGGCTGGAATTATATTTGCTGCTTCTCCACCTTTTTTTATTACACCATGGATATATGAATTTGGTAAAGCAAATTGTCTAAGCATGGATATACCCATATAAGTCTGAACAGCAGCATCTAAAGCACTTCTTCCATCATAAGGATTAGCAGCATGAGCATTTTTACCAAAAAATTCAAAGCGTAATGGGTATAACGCATTCGTTCTTCCTCCAATACGATTCACATTTGAAGGATGCAGCATTAAAGCTAAATCAACACCATCAAATGCATGATGCTCAGCAAAAGCTATTTTTCCTCCAAAGTTTTCTTCAGCAGGAGTTCCAAATAAAATAATTTTTCCTCCTATTTCATCAATTATAGTTTTTAATGCAACAGCAGCTGCAATACTCATAGTACAAATGAGATTATGACCACACCCATGTCCTATTTCAGGCAAAGCATCGTATTCACATAAAAATCCAATGGTTTCTCCAGGCTTTTTGGATTGATACTCTGCCTTAAATCCAGTAGGACAAAGATATGGATATTCTATATGAAAACCATATTTTTCAATTAGATGAACTAATTTTTTTGAACTTTCAAATTCTTGATTTCCAATTTCAGGATGCTCATATAAATCCAAAACAATTTGTTTATAAACATTTAAATTTTGTTCTATATTATTTTTGAATTTTTCTAATATCATTTTAATCATACTCCTTTGGAATTAAAAACTCACCACGATAATTTGAAAAAGCATCATCACTATATTTTATATATTCTTGAGAAGGAACCCAAGATTCTGCTTTATATATCCATAATTCTTCTAAATCAAAGCAAAGAATTTCATCTATTCCATCTCCATCAATATCATAAACCTCTATAGATAAATTGGGATGATGATCTTGTGGGAATTTCACAACAATGTCTAATTCTTCATCCAGTAAACCACCTTCATCAGAAGCATTCAAAATTGCTAAAGAATGCTTTCCATCATAGGAAATAGGAGTAATTACATGTCCATTATCACAAAATTCTCTTTGGCATACTAAATCTCCATTACAATCATAGATACATACAATTCCATTACTCCCCCAAAATGAAGTAGCCATGATTTGAAGGCCATCTTGGTTCATATCATATTTAGCAACACTGATTCGTTGAGCATGTCCAATTTCGTTATGTTTTGCAATTGTACCATCTAAATTAACTATATTTACTCCTTCATTTCCTGAAGCTAATATCAACTGCTTTGGTTTTTCTTTATGTAATCTTGCAAAAATAATTTCATCCGTATGGTCTGAATTCATAGGTAGGCTAAACTTGATTGTACCATCATGATCAACCATATCATACCCAACAAACATTTCATCAAATCCATCCCCATCAAAATCATAGATATAAGGAAAATGACCTGTGTTTTTATGATGGTATCTCCATAAAAAAGTCATATTATGATCATATGCCCATACATTTTGATACCGATCTTTAATGATAAAATCTCCTTTATATCCTAATCCTGTAAAATCTGCAACACGAATCGCATCCACATTCAATCGATAAAATGGTTCGTTTTTGACTAATGGATCATTATGAATCACTGGGGTTGGCATTTTGTTTATTATTTTTCCTGTTAAAAGATCACAAATAATTACTTCAAAGTCCATAGAATATATAACTTCATATTTGCCATCATGATTGATATCTGCAATTTGAAATGGTAAATCACAAGAAATGAGTCCTGTATCCCAGCATGCATTTGCTTCTCCTTTTTGCCAAAGAATTCTTCCGTTATAATCAAAACAAGTTAAACAAGATAATCTTGCAAAAGAATCCCGAATCATTCTTTTTTGGTGCTGCGCAATTAAAAAAATAGGCTCTTTATTTACTGATCGTATGCGAAGTTGTCTGCCACTGCCAAAATTTTTTAAATTGATTTTATGTATCAACTTTAATTTGGGATATTTTTGTTGCTTTTGAGAAATTCGTTGTTCTTCTTCCTTGATTTTCAACTGATGCATTTGGTAATTCTTTTCTGTCATTGTTACAGAAAGTTCAGAATATCTACATGCACTTTTCGCAATAAATGCAACTTTTCTACCTTCTAAAAAAGGAAGAAAGATTTCAAAAAGGTATGCATCATTTAAATATACTACAACCTTTTGATCAATATCTATCTTAAAATGATAGGTTGCATCAATATCAAATTTAAAACTAACTTCTTTTAATATGTCAAACTCATTTTCATGACGAAAGAATAATGCAATTTTATTTTCTTTTATACCAATAAAATAATAGTTTCTAGAAGTCAAATAATGAAATCCCATTCCACAGAAATGTGCCATCTCCAAAATACGAATGTCAAATTCTAAAATATATGGGGCAAATAAAGCTGTTTTATGCACTAAACAACAATAAACATTTTCAAAAGCACCTGTAGAATTATTACCTCTATTTTGTTCCATATATCTTTTATTTCCATCTGAGGTAACTAACCAACTTCCATCTAAACTACGCCACTGATGGGAGCGTATTGGATCATAAAAGTTTCCTGTATATCCTTCATCCTTAATAAAATGATATTCTCCTAAGGCTGTATGTCCACGATCATACGGAAATTCATTTAGTTCAAAATCTTGAAAATTTTCATATAAAACCTGTTTCATAATAAATTCACCAAGGAAGAAACACTTTCTATAATTTTCACATTTCCTTTTTTCAAAACGTCTATAGATTGATGCCCACAAGATACTAACATGCAATTTGCTCCTATTGCTTTAGCAACCTCTAAATCATGAAGAGTATCACCAACAAACAAAATATCTGCGCCATCAATGTTTTCCTTTTGTATATAATTTTTAGCAATGTGAATTTTACTTTCTGCTTGAATATTATCAATACCCAATATCGCATCAAAATATGAAGAAATTTTATAATGTTCACATTGTTCTAAAAGATTATTTTTTTCACTTGCTGATAAAATCACTAAATGATATCCTTTTTCTTTTAAAATTTGAAATGTTTCTTTTAACCCCTCATACAATCCACATTTCATTGATTTTGGTTGATATTCTTTTATAAACCAATTGGCTAAATCTTCAAAGGAATCTAAAGTGAAATCCACTCCTGCTAATTCATAGTATTTACGAATAGGAAATGTAAATAAGGATTTATACTGTTGAATAGAAACCTTAGGTTTCTTCTGTTTATCCAAAATTTGATTTAATAAATCTACACATAAATCAACATCATTAATAATTGTCCCATTAAAATCTAAAAAAATATATTTCATTGTGAAACCTCCTCTGTGTTTTTTTTAAGCATTTCCTTTATTTCTGTAGTAATTTCTTCTTTTAACCATAAAGGTTCTACTATTTTTGCTTTGCTTCCAAACCCTAAAATAAAAGATTTAATCATTTCTTTATTTTGCATACTACATTCTAAAATTGTAGTTCGTTCATCTATCCTAGTAATCTTTTGATTCTTTCCATATTTTCTTTCTGAAATCACAGTATAAAGATCTTTTAATTCTAACTTTATATCTATGTACTTTCCATTTTGCTTCATTCCATAACGATCAATATAATCAGAAGCATTAAATGTTTTTAACAATTGAAACTTATCTTTTAAAATCTGAATATCTTTTACACGATTTAATTTGAAATAACCAAAATCATTTACAGTTTCATTCCAAGCCAAAACAATCCATGATCCATTATACACAAATATTTTATATGGATGAATAATATGCATCATTATTTTATTGCGTGTTGATAGATAGCTAATCTTACATTTATGATAAGTACTTTCTGCTTGTGATAAAATTTCATAGCGCTCTTTTAGTTCCTCTTTAGGCATAAGCAAAGGAAAACGATCAATGATAGTGATAGGCTCTATTTGTGCTTGTCCATGAGTAGATAGCACTTTAGAGATTGCTTTTAAGTAGGTGGAGTAATCCAAAAAATCAGACTGTTTTTCTAAATAGGAACAACTAGATTTAAGAACTGCAAGTTCTTCTTTTTTCAGCTGTACAACTGGTAGAAGACAATCTATATTTAAATGATATCCTCCATATACCCCCTTCATTGAAGTAATATCGTATCCACAATCTTGTAATGTCTTTATATATTCAATTATATTTCTTGGATTTGTTTCTAGCAATTCTGCCAATTCATTTTTTGACATTTTATCTTTTGTTGATAATAATTGCAGAAGTTCTATACATAACATTGTCTTATTCATCTATTTCACCTTTACTATTTTAACAAAATATACTGATAATCGCAAATCTACTTTAAAAAAATATACATTTCATTTATAATAATAGACAACTGGTACTAACAATTATGTAAAAATCTAAGGAGAAAAAGATACCAATGACTAATATTACCATTGATTTTAATTTAAAAGAACCTCTATATTATCAAATCTATAAAAAATTTGTTGACTGTATCAATCAAGGTATTTTGAAACCTGAGGAAAAAATCCCATCAAAAAGAAATTTAGCTACACATTTGGGTGTCAGTATCAATACAATCATGAATGCTTATAATCAACTATTAGATGAAGGATACATTCATGCCAAAGAAAAAAAAGGCTATTATGTTACAAAACAAGAATTTGTTTCCATTGTAAAAAATGTGACAGTACCTGAAAATAGAGAAAATCAATACTTATATGATTTAACTACACAGACAACAGAAGAAAATGAGTTTTCTTATACAAATTTTATAAAATGTGTGAAAGAGACATTAACTACAAAAGACTATATAAAAAAATCTCCTTTAGAGGGATTAGAATGTTTACGATGTGCTATTGCAGAACATTTAAAGCAAAATAGAGGAATCTACACTACTCCTCAGCAAATCATCATTGGAAATGGAATTGAGATGCTAGAAAAAATATTTGATATCATACCTTGTCAGACATTTGGAATAGAGAATCCTGGTTATCATAAACTAGCACAAATGATGTCTTCTAAAAATATTCCTATTGAATATCTAGCAGTAGATGATCAAGGTGTTATGATTCCACAAAAAAGTTCAATTCTTTATACTACATCCTTTAATCAATTTCCAACGGGAATAAAAATGAGTATATCTAGAAAAAAAGAACTCATCAATTGGGCATTAAAAAATAATGGCTATATAATTGAAGATGATTTTGATGCGGAATATAGAATTGGAAGTGTACCAAAGACTGCCTTGTTTTCATTAAATCCCCTACGAGTTATATTTTTTTCAAGTTTCTCTTCTACAATATTTGCAGGCTTTAGAATCGCTTATATGATTTTACCAAAGGATTTATTGTCTAAGTATCAAAATGCTTTTAAAAATCATTCTAACCCTGTTTCTAGCCTTGATCAGTTAATACTTTACCATTATATAACAAAAGGAGATTATGCTAAGCATATCAATCGTTTAAAAAATAAATATATTAAAAAAAGAAAAATCATTTTTGAAATATTAAATAACAGTGCAATTTTTCAATTTGATCAACAAAAAAATTTTTTATCTGTTCTTGTAAATATTGATCCAAAAATATCTATCAAAGATTTGCTCCATCAATTGTTTTTAAAAAGAATTCTTATCAAAACAACAGGTCATTACTCTTACCCACTAAAAGCCAATCACACTTTAATTTTAGGATATACCAATATCAATGAGGAAGATTTAAAAAAAGTATTAAATATTCTTAAAACAGAGTTAGAACAAACAAAAAGAGACTAGCCTTTTAGCTAGTCTTTTTTTATATAACGCTGATTAATAATATTTTGCATATCTTCTGCCAAATCTTTACGTGCAAGTGCAAAATCTACCGTTGCCTCTAAGAATCCTTTCTTAGAACCAATATCATATCTTTTCCCTTTGATTGCTAGAGAATAAACATTTTCCACTGACATTAAACGTAAAATGGAATCTGTTAATTGTATTTCTCCGCCAGCACCTTTAGTTTGATTTTTTAAGAAATGGAAAATTGCTGGAGTTAAAATATATCTTCCTCCAATTGCCAAATTAGAAGGTGCATCCTCTTGTTTAGGTTTTTCAACAACGCTTTCTAATAACAGTAAAGATGAAGCATTGCTATTTTCAGTTGGTTTACAAATTCCATACTTGCTGACATCTGTATAAGGAACCTCTAATGTTCCTAATATTGTACATCCTGTTTGGAGATAAGCTTGAATTAACTGCGCAGTAGCAGGTATTTGTTCCCCAACATAGACATCATCTCCTAAAAGTAATGCAAAAGGTTCATCTTGAATAAAATTTTCTGCACATAATACCGCATGTCCTAACCCTAATTGTTCATGTTGGTAACAAAATTCTACTTTAATTTGCTTTGGTAATGCTTCAATGATATCTAATTCTTGTTGTTTATTTTTTTCTAGAAGAAATTTCTCTAAAACTAAATTATGACCAAAATGAGTTTTAATGCATTCTTTTTCTGTATTTAAAATAATAAGAATTTCTTCTATACCACTTTCCATTGCTTCCCTAACAATGTACTCAATAGTAGGTATATCTACTAAAGGCAACATTTCCTTTGGTACTGCCTTAGTAAAAGGGAGAAATCTTGTCCCAAATCCAGCTGCTGGAATCACAGCCTTTTTAACTTTTTTCATAAGCATGAACTCCTTTTATTCTGCTGATTTTTTTTGTTCAGTAGACTTCGTTTTTGATGTGGTTGATTTTGTTGCAGTAGATTTCTTCGCAGTTGTAGTTTTAGAAGCAGCCGTAGGTGATTTCTTTACAGTTGTAGACTTTTTAGCAACAGTAGTCTTTTTCTTTGGAGCAGGTTTTGTTTCTTCTTCTAATGTTTGATTGCTAGTTTTAGAAGAATCACTATCTACTTGAGCGGGCTTGCTAATCTTCTGCTCTTCTGCTATAGGTTCTTCAACAAGCTCTTTTGTATTTTCTTCAGAAAGAGACTCTACAATAGTAGGTTCTTCTACTAGGTCATCCTCTTTATCTTTGATCTTATGTTCTGCTTGAATCACCTCATGTGCAGTAACAATTTCTAAAGTTTCATCTACTGTTGTATCAGGTAATACCTCTGGTTCCTTTTCTTTTTCACTTACAGATTTTGGACCACGATTTTGATTAATTTTAACTTTCTTACCATTAATAATAATTTCATCCTTAGGGGTTTTATAATCTTTATAACTACTTCTAGAAAATAGTGCCTTAAGTCCTCTAAAATGGAATAATAAAATGTATAAGAATGCAATAAAAATAACATACAATGCTTCCATACCAATGGTCTTCCAAACTAAAGAGCTAGGCAATAACTCATTGTTTGTATAGTGTATTGTATATGGAGTGTTTTTTAAATACTCTGAATAGAATGTGTTGAACTCATCTTGAGCTGCTTTCTTTTCTTCCTTCGTTTCAGCATTTGCAAAACGATTAGAACAATCAGCATATTTTTTTATTAATTCCTGATTGCTTTGATCTATAAAGAAAGGCTGGGAAAAGTCTAATGCTAAATCATTATATGAAGCCACACTGATGCCTTCACTATCTATAATGGTAAAAGATGTAATATCACCATTTATTTTGTTTGAAATAAATTCTGACATTGACTTACTTAATGCAAAACTGTAATAACCCCAATTGTTAAAAGTTGAACTATTTCTTGTTTTATTTAAGATTGCTTCTTCTTTTGTTGTAGGAGCAGCCTTATAAAATTGAGAATTGTAATCTCCATCAACAATAAAATAATAAGTATAACTGCTTTGATCATTACTAAATGTCACACCCATATAATTTTTAGAGTTTACATCACTATATGTAAATTTTGGATTGAAAATGTAAAAATAGTAAGCCTCTTCTAATAAAGATTCATTGATTGTGTTATTCGCACTTGGAGTATAACTTATATCCTGTTGTAATAATCCTGAATAAACTTTCAATTCCATTTTATCTGTTCCATCATCTGTAATTAAAGACTCATCATTAAAACATAATGCATCAGAAATTCTTGGAATTTCTTCATATCGTTCTTCTTTTATTGCCTTTGTCACTAAATCTGAAATATGATTCACTTGGTTAGAAATATATCCCACCAAGAATATTATAATTCCAAAAATTATTGCAATACCTATATATAAAACTTTTTTCCACATTTTATTTATTTTCCTTTCAAGTGGTATTTTACCCTACATATGAGATTTTACCTTTTTTTATAAAAAAAATCAACCATATCTCTTTACAAATCAAATAAAATAAGTATAATAATAAATGCATATTTTAAAATATGTTTATGGCGCACATGGTGAAGTGGTTAACACAGCGGATTGTGGCTCCGCCATGCGCAGGTTCGATCCCTGTTGTGCGCCCCATAATTTAAAAACAAGGTCTAAGGATATCCTTAGACCTTTTATTGTTATAAATTAACTTGAGTATGTAAAATTTTTTTCACATCTAGAGAATCTATAAATACATTTCTACCCATTCATTATTACTATTTCTTATATAAAAATGACTTGCATAATTCATTGGATTGGCAATAGAGCCATCAAATAAAATCTTATACCAATCCTCTACTGTTCCTTCATAATAGACATTTGTCAGATTAGAACAACCATAAAATGAATTAAAACCTATATTTTTTACACTTTTTGATATGGTGATACTTGTAAGACTACTGCATTTATTAAAAGCTGAATTGCCTATACTCGTTACACTTTCTGGTATGATGACACTTACAAGTCTACTGCAGTTTTCAAAAGCTGAATTGCCTATGCTTGTGATATTTTTTGGTAGGATGACACTTATGAGTCTACTGCAGTTTTCAAAAGCTGAACTGCCTATACTTGTAACACTTTCTGGTAGAGTGATATTTGTAAGACTACTGCAATTTTTAAAAGTTGCATTTCCTATGCTTGTGACATTTTTTGGTAGGATGATATTTACAAGATTATTGCAGTTTTCAAAAGCTGAATCGCCTATGCTTGTGACACTTTCTGGTAGAGTGATATTTACAAGATTACTACACAACCAGAAAGCTGAATTGCCTATACTTATTACACTTTCTGGTATTGATAGTGTTGTGACATTCCTAAATCCTAAAAATTGATACGATCCAATTGTTGTGACTCCATCTGGTATCTTTATACTTGTTACTTCTTCCCAGTCTTTATTTGTATTTCTCATATAAAAATGACTTGCATAGTTCATCGGATTAGAAGTAGAACTACCAAATGATATGTTACACCAATCCTCTATTGTTCCCTCATAATAGACTTCTGTTAAACTAAAACATTTGTCAAAAGACCAATTTTCTATACTTGTTACACTTTCTGGTATTGATAGTGATGCAACATTCCCAAATCCCAAAAATTGATACGATCCAATTGTTGTGACTCCATCTGGTATCTTTATACTTGTTACTTCTTCCCAGTCTTTATTTGTATTTCTCATATAAAAATGACTTGCATAGTTCATTGGATTAGAAGTATTACTGCCAAATGATATGTTACACCAATCCTCTATTGTTCCCTCATAAAATACATTAGTTAAATTACTAGTGCCATTAAAAAGATTCCACTCCATAAATCTTACACTTTTTGGTATAACGATATTTTTTAAATTATTACAGTTTTCAAAAGCTGAATATGATAGTGATGTCACACTTTCTGGAATAATTATATTATTAATGTCTTTATCTTTAAAAACATCTCTAGCAATTTCAACTACCTCTTTATTTTCAATTAATTTAGGTATGATACATGTTTCTGAATTTCCAACATACTTAGTAATTACAATTTTTTGGTTTCTCTCTATATATTCAAAATCATCTTTTGAATTCTCAATATAATCAAAACTTCCTATAATTTCATTTTTATTTTCAAAACCAAAGCATGAATAATCAGCTACTAAATGAATTTTAAAATTTAACATTTTATTTAAATTATTTATGATAACATTATGATAAGAATTTGACATCTTGTCAGTTAAATCTATCGTTTGAATTAGTTCATTATCCATATTTAAAATATTACATTTTAATGCTGTTAGAAAAGAATAACTATCTAATATATTATAATCAAAACTAACAACATCATTCTTAGTTGAAACATTAGTAATTGTAGCAGTAGGTTTAATCTCAAACGTATTTGTCGTAATCATATAATTCGCTAATGTTTCATTTCTAAATATACCAATTGGTGTCTTATAAGTAGCAATAACACTTAAGGTATAGAACGAATCTGGATATAAAAGACTGAATTTACACCCCTCATTTTTTCCTAATGCTAATTCATCTTCCCACTTAAGTTCTGATACAATATTCTCCTTTTTATCTATTAAAACTACTGCTAAATCAATTAAAAAATCAAATTCATCAATTAAAGTTAAATCAAATGTTACCACATCTTTAGTCAAAAAAACATTAGAAAAACTAGCAGCAGGAAGATAAGTATAGGACCCCGTATGAAACGTCTTCTTATCTAAAGGCAACTCTTCATATTTTTTTTCATAAAAATCTTCCTTATAGGTAAATGTTGCACATAATAATAATTCATAACTGCAATTTGGTGGAAGAGATCCAAACTCAAAGTCATAATTCGTTCCTAGATGCAATCCATCTTGCATACTTAATGAGTAAATGATTTGATTCTTTTGCTTTAAATAAATTCTTAGATCTGTCACAATTTTATTTGTATCATCAAATGTAGCATTGAATTTGACCTTGGCTTTCTCTAAAAATAAATCAGATATATAGCCTGACACACCTGTGTTATTTTCTGTAGTCGTAAAATTGTAGGTATATGCCAATGCGTTTTTTTTCTTGTTTGCTCCTACCCAATAATCCAAATAGAAATCTATTCTATATTTTGTTTTTGAATCTAGTGCATAAAACATAATATTCTCTGTTATTCCAACTTTTTGAATACCATCTTCTGAAGAAAGAGTTTCTATTAATTCTGTTCCACTATAAAGATTAATAAAAACTTCCTTAATTAAAACCTCTTCTGGTTCAACAACTTTGATATCAAATTTTATAGAAGAAAAATCTATTTCTGGACTAAATATATATATTTTTGGTTCAGTCGCTTTACTGATACAGGAAGATAAATAGCTTAAGCCAAAAATCATTACAATAAGAGAAAAAATCAATCTTAATTTTTTCATGCTTTATACCTCCTTTGTTATAGTACTTTAAATGCAATTTATTCTTATCTCAATTCTAACATAATTTTGTTAAAATAACAATATTCCCATTCCATCAAAAAAATGTATTTAAAATTAAAAAGTCTAAGATTTTCTTAGACTCTTCCACATTTATTTAATAGGTTTAACTAAAGTTGAATAAGCCTAAGTTAAACTTATCCTAACTTCCACACTGCCATTACCAGCACCAAGCAACAAACGAAGTTCTTCTACCATATATCCTTCAATTTTACCAAGCAAAGTATATGACCAAGAATTACTACCATAGAATAACACAATTTGATTACCAGAATATAAAACAACATCTCCTGCCTCTGTAGTTATTTGAGAATTATTTGTAGGAAGAGTATATCCTATAGATCCAACTTTTTCAAAATTTCCATAATCAGTTGCTGTAAAAATGATATCTTCCTTTTTTAAAAGTTCTATAAGGGCATCAACAGTAGAATTTTCTTCTAACGTAACTGCTAACTTATTGTCATTGATAGTAATATACATTTTTGTAATCTCCTCATTGTTAGGTGTTTGGTTTTCAAAACGATTCATACAACTCAGTAAACATGAACAAATCGACAGTACTAAAAGTAAAACCAAGATTTTTCTCATCATTGCTTTACCAAAAACATCTATGCCTTTCTCATCTTTCCATCTAGACCATGTAACATAACTGTCCCACCATCATTTTTATTTTTACATAAGCTCTTTGCATAAGCGAGTGCTTCCGCTTGTGTATCAAATAATTTGATAACTCTTGTAGAGCCTTGAATAAAAACTTTCCACTCTCTTCCATTATTATCTCGTTTAGATACATGATAAATTGTTTTAGCCATTGCAGTTTCTCCTATTCCTTCATTTTAAATTGATATTGAGATTGATTGATGAAATACTGAAAGCCAATCTTTAAATATAGGTGGTTAGAAATTGGGTTTTCATTATCTACATATAAATAAGGTGTTTTATTGTTTTCTATCAAATCTTCTACCACCTTAGAAACAACTTTTTTTGAATAACCATTCCCTCGATGACATGGAGTTGTGTAAACATGTGAGATTGCACATATATCCTCTACTTCTCTATTCTTTGAAGCCATACTTACAATTTTACCATCAATTTTATATGCATAAAAGTTTTGTTCTCTTCCCCTTAGCATTTCTTTCATTTCTTCTAAAGATTTTTCTTTCTGAAAGCATTCCATTTCAAATGCTTTATAACATTCTGCCAAGTCCTCTAAATCATCTGAAGAACAAACAAAAACATCACTTGTGTCTGAAGATTTATAAACATCTAACACCATAATTGACATTGAATGAATTAACTTTATAGTTCCTGATTTTATTTTTTGGTATGATTTTAGAAAAGATTCTACTAATTTATTTTTGCCTAATATGTTATCTACTTCTACATTTTGTTCTGCAAGAATTCTTGCAGCTTCTGCTGCTAAGTCTATATCTCCATATATTAAGGCATTATATGGAGCACATTTTAATATTAAAAGTTTTTTATCCTGGCTTGTAAATGAAAAAGCATAATTTTCCTTATCAAAGGAAAAAAAACGTTTTGCATTCAAATCAAAAAAAGCAGTTTCTATTTTTGTCATTTTATTTTGATGAATTAGTTTTTCATTGTCTAATAAAAAATCTTCTCCATTATTATATATTTTATAGTTTCTTGATTTTTTCATTTAAATATTGAATGATTCCCTTTCTTTTAATTATTCCTATATACATTCCCCGATCATCAATCATTGGAATAAAATTTTGTTCATATAGTAACTTTATAACATCTCTAATAGAACTACTAATATCTAGCGCTTTATAAGGTCGATATTTCTCTATTAAATCTACAGTTTGAGATTCAGCAATCTCTAAATCAAAGTTACAATTATTTTTAATGTATCTCAAAATATCTCCTTCAGAAAGTGTTGTAACATAATGTCCTTCCTTATCTATTAAAGGTACTACTGTAAATTTATGATAATCGTATTTTTCTAATGCTTGTCTTATCGTAGCATGAGAATCTAAGAAAAAGGTCTTCTCCTTTGGAGTTAATAATGTTATGATGTTCATATTAAAAATCCTTTCTTAAATTTATATTTTTATTATAACATAAAAATTTTGTAAATTAATGGATTTTTCTTACATAATTTCACATTTTTATACATTTAAAAATAAAACAAAAAGCCAACCAATATGGTTGACCTTTTGATTATCGACGTTCCTTAATACGAGCAGCCTTTGCTGATAAGTTACGAATATAGAATAGTCTAGCACGACGTACTTTACCTTTTCTTGTAACTTCAATATGGTCGATGTTAGGTGAATGAACAGGGAATGTACGTTCAACACCAATTCCGTATGACATTTTTCTTACAGTGAATGTTTCACCAATGCCAGTACCTTGACGCTTAATAACTAAACCTTCGAAAACCTGAATACGATGTGTATCCCCTTCGATGATTTTAACAAATACCTTAACAGAATCTCCAGCACGGAAACTAGGTCTATCCTGTAAATATTGAGCTGTAATTTCTCTAATTAAGTCTTGTCCTTTTGCGTTTGCCATAATTCTCAACTCCTTATCTACCAAAGCTCATAGCCAAATCATCCCATGTTGCCAGCGGAGCAATGTGCTTTACTGTCCATAAACAGCTCTATGATTTTATCATAAACCCAATTAAATTGCAACTATTTTTTTGTTTTTGTAGAACGACTTTTATATAATTGTTCATAAACTTTAAAGCATTCTTCTATGATTTGTTCATCTTCTTCTAAAATCAATTCAGCAATATCTTCTGACTGCACAATTCTAAAAACTAAAACATCTTCTGGCAAAACATCTTCTGCAATTGGATGAAGAATAGAAAACAGTTCTTCTTCTAAATTAATTAAAGCAACTTGTTCAAATTGAAATACTTCATGATTCTGCCCTTCTATGCTAAGAATCTCATGATTATTTTCATCTAATATTTTCTGAATAATATTTTTCATCTTAACCCTCTAATATTTCATCAATGAAACTTTCTTTTTTTCCATTGATGGTAAGATGAACATCCTTAAAATGAATATCCTTACAATCAGATAAATCTATCCCATTATCAGATACAATATGTACATTTTCAAAATGCAAATTGTGAATTGGCAATGCCTGTAAACCATTAATTTTAATTGCAGTTTTTGCATGATTACAATAAATATTTTCTAACGTAATATCTTTAAATTCAGGAATATCCTCTTTTAATGTACTTTGCATCTCATCTGTAGCGGTAGTCTCTAAGTTTTTCAAAACATATCCCATGGTAAAAATAATAGCCTCTTCTATTATATTTTCCATTGCAATATTTCTAATTAAAATATCCTTGACAACTCCACCACGACCAATAGCAGATTTGAAACGAATTCCAATATCAGTACCTATAAATGTGCAATCCTCTACAATCAAATTTTCAACACCTCGGCTCATTTCACTTCCCACTACAAAACCGCCATGCGCATCAAAAACCTTACAATTGTGAATCCATACATTCTTACAAGGGCCTATTAGTTTTCTTGCCTCTTTATTCTTTCCAGATTTTATACAAATTCCATCATCACCAACTTCAAAAGTAGTTCCAACAATTTCACAGTTTTGGCAAGATTCTAAATCAATCCCATCTCCATTTTGAGCAGAAAATTTATTTCGAACCTTTGCGTTTTTCACTGTAACATTTGTACAAAACCAAGGATGAATATTCCATGCTGGAGAATTTTGTAAAGTGACTTCTTCAATTAAAACTTGATTACATTTTTTTAATGAAACTAATACAGGTCGATATAAATCATAATACTTAGAAGCTAATTGTAATGCATTAGGATCTTCATAATTAGGCTCTCCATTTAATATTCCTTCATAAACTGTTTGGGTAGGACACCATATTCCACCTTCATTTGTTTCTATAAAATATGAACTTTTTTTCATACAACGCTCAAATTCTTTAGAAGTTAATTTAAATTTTTTAATTCCTCTCCATAAGGCTCCATTGCCATCTATAACGCCTTTTCCAGTTATGGCAATGTTGACCTGGCTATCTGCTGAGATAGGAGAAACTGCTCTAATTCTTTTTTGTCCTTCATAGTCTGTCCAAATCAGTGGGTATTCTTCTTTAGATTTTAAAAATTGTAAGAATGCATTATCACTTAAATGTAAATTTACATTACTTTTTAATTGTATTGGTCCAGTTAAGAAATATCCATTTGGAATCAATACAATACCACCACCAGAATTGCTGCAAGTATCTATAGCATTTTGAATAGCAGACTTATTATTAAAATCTAAATTACTTTTTGCTCCAAAGTCTAAAATATTAAAAATCTTTTCACGAAAAAAAGGAACTTCTACATTAAAATTCATTTGTATCACCTCATTATAAAATAATTATACAATAGAAAAATAGGATGGTCAATAAAGACACATCCTACATTGATTTATTCTTTTGTTTCCTCTAATGGCATTTCTAAAATTTGATTATTTTCTTTTCTCTTGCTTTTTAAATATTTAGGCATATCAATTACTAAATTAACACAACAACCTAAAATAAAGCCTAGAATTAAGAATGCAACAACTCCAAGTAATGGATTGATACCACCATTTTCCACAATATGAGAACCATAAGAGTATACTACATAAGAATTCTTATCATAAATATCTTTAGAAAATAAATCATAAGTATCTGTAAATTTCTTTAAATTTTCATAATGCTTTGTTAAATCAGCATCAAAATTTGAAACTTTTGTATCATAATCAGCAACTTGAGAATGATCTGTATATTTGTTATAAACATTTTCTATTTGATACTTTATCTCTGCATTTCTAAGAGTAAGTGTAGTAATTTCATCAAACAAAGATTTTAATGCTGTATCCATAACAATACCACTTGTATTTTGAGAATAAAAAGCTTGAATTTGTTTTTCTAAAGCATTTATTTTTTCTTTATTCAAATCACTTTCACGTTCTAATTCATCTTTTTTTCTTTCTATCTCATATAAATAATTACTATCCAGTTTTATGTAACCATTCATTTCTACTTCAGTTTTCATTGAGGATAAAGATTTATTTTTAGAAAAATATGCTTCAATTTCTAATTTTGCATTATTTAAAGTTAAATCATTTCCATCTAATACAATTGAATAACCGTTTGTATACTTATCTATTAAATAGTCATAGCCATTTAAAAGTAACTCACGTTGTGAATTTAAGCTTTGAATTTCTGATAAATAATCACCTGCAGTAGAAGCTTGTCTAAGATTATAATAATAATCAATTTTACTTGAAGTTTCTAATACATAATCTATAGGAAGGTTAGCTACAGTCTGTAAAAATTTAGAGGCTTGTTTGTCAGAAGAAAAATATTTTTTTAACACTTTGATTGTATACTTACCAGTACGAACGGTTTGATTGTTTTCTACAATCTCTTTTTCAGAAATCTGTATATCATTTTTAGTAACCATTTTTTCTGTGTCTATACTTGAAAAATCTTCACTTTTTTGTTTAGCCTTAGCTAAATTTTCATATGAAACAAATTCTGAATAAATAACTTCTTTGCCATCTGGAAAAATCTTTTCCTCATAATTTGGGAATCTAAGTTCAAATTCCATTTGATAAATCTGTTTCCCTGGATTATATATGGCAACTAACAAGATAACACCCAAAAGCATAACTACTACAGATATGCCTAACAATAACCACTTCTTTATAAATGCTACATGAATTATTTCACCTAGTGAAATTCCCTCTTCTTTTTCTTCCATAAGGAACCTCCTGTAAATTAAGATATTTTTTATTATACTTTATTTATATTGATAAGTCAATATTTGTCACTTTGTAGTAGAACCAAATCCACCATTTCTTATAGTTTTTACATCATCATCAAATGTTATACCAAATTCGACAAAAATGCCTTGCATAAAGCCCTCTCCCATTTTAATCTTTAATATTTTACCTTCATTGGAATCATTTGTAATTTTAGCAAAAATATGTCCCTCATTATCAGAATAATAATAATCACTATCTATAATTCCTACTGTATTATTTAACTGCAAACGATATTTAAAACCAAGTCCACTTCTAGGATATAGCTTTAAAACATAGTTTTCTTCCATCTGAACTCGTATTCCAGTTGGAATTTTTATAGTTTCACCTGGTTTTAATTCAATATCAAAAGGGGCAAAAAAATCATATCCTGCTGATCCAGAAGTTGCTCTTTTAGGCAAAAGAATTCTTTGATATATTTCTAAAGCATTTGCATACTCACATGCAGATAAATATGTCTCTTCACTTACTTTTTCAAATTTTGCAATTCTTTTAAATTCACTCATATATCTTCCTACTTTTCATTTTTTTACTACATAAAATTCTATCAAATAATATACTAAATTGCAAATAAAAAGTGGATCTCTCCACTTTTATTTTATTTGTTTAATTTAGATTCTAATGTCTTTCTTAGTTCCTCATATCCAGGTTTTCCTAGTAATGCAAACATGTTCTTTTTATAAGCCTCAACTCCAGGTTGATTAAATGGATTCACACCTAATGTATAAGCAGATACTCCACAAGCAAGTTCAAAGAAGTAAACCAAATAACCAAAACTATAAGCAGATACATTTGGAATGTTTAAACATAAATTAGGAACTCCTCCATCAACATGAGCAATCATTGTTCCTTTCATTGCCATTTTATTTACATAATCCATCGTTTTACCAGATAAGAAGTTTAATCCATCCAAATTGTCTTTATCTTTTTCAATTGTGATATTTTCAATTGGCTCTTCTACATTTAAAACTGTTTCAAATATAGTTCTTTCTCCTTCTTGTATCATTTGCCCAAGAGAATGTAAATCTGTTGAAAAAGAAGCTGAAGTAATCCAAATTCCTTTTCCATCTTTCCCTTCAGATTCACCATAAAGTTGTTTCCACCATTCAGCAAAGTAATGTAATCTAGGCTCATAATTCACAAGCATTTCTAATTTTTTTCCTTTGCGATAAAGCAAATTACGAACTAATGCATAAAGTAAAGCATCATTTTTTTCTACTTCTTCTTCCTTATAAAAATAATAAGCATCTTTTGCACCTAAAAGCATTTGATCAATATCTATCCCTGCTGCAGCAATAGGAAGCAAGCCAACTGGTGTTAGGACGGAAAAT
The DNA here is from genome assembly GCA_029051735.1 of Anaeroplasmataceae bacterium. GTDB lineage: Bacteria > Bacillota_I > Bacilli_A > Acholeplasmatales > Anaeroplasmataceae > Pelethenecus. The sequence goes on from JAIDKZ010000157.1 coordinate 29,081, forward strand.
CTTCCTCCAACATCATCAGGCACAATAAATGTTTCATATCCTTCTGCATTAGATAAAGTTTTTAAAGCACCTCTTGCCTTATCTGTAGTAGCATAGATACGTTCTTTTGCCTCATTTTTGCCATAACGTTTTTCCATATATTCTTTAAAAATTCGAAAAGCAATTGCAGGCTCTGTAGTCGTTCCAGATTTTGATATGACATTGATTGAAAAATCTTTATCCTTTAAATAATCAAGTAACTCTGATACATAAGTTGAAGAAATATGATTCCCTACAAAGATAACCTCAACTCCAGAATGATTAAAATATTTTTTTAACATCTCTATGGCAGCTCTTGCACCCAAATAAGAACCACCAATTCCAATAGCTAATAAAACAGAAGATTGCTTTCTAATTTTATTTGCAGCATTTTTAATACGCTCTACTTCATCTTTGTCATATTCAACAGGTAAATCTAGCCATCCTAAATAATCATTTCCTGCTCCCTGCTTTGATCTTAAAACCTCATGAGCATGGATAATTTCTTTCTTTAATTCTTCAAACTCTTTTTGTTCAAAGAAAGGCTTTGCTAAAGAAATATCCAAATTTAAATATTTTTTCATACGTTTCCTCCTAGTACTCTTTATACTAATTATAACACTTGAAATATAACTTTACAAGCAAAAGAAAAGAGGCATTACACCTCTATCAAATAAGATTTACAAATATAAAATAACCACATAAACCAATTACAAATCCAAATAATATTCCACCAAATACCTCTAAACCTTTATGGCCAAGCATTTCTTTTAAAGTTCCTTTTTTCCCAAAACCTAACTCTTCTTTTTCTTCCATTGGTAAATCACTTGTCATATGATTCAATATTTTCGCATGTTTAGATGCTTCTAGTCGTACTCCCATTGCATCATGAATGATAATAATGGAAAAAATTACTGAAACTGTAAAAGACCAATCTAATTTTCCATGTAAATCATGCATTTGAAATAAAAACAAAGATGTCACTAAAGTAATACAAAGCGCTGAATGTGAACTTGGAAATCCTCCTGTAGTATACAAATATCTATAATTCATTTTCTTTTCTTTAATTGAAAAAAAGATGAATTTAAATAATTGACAAAAGAGGAGTGAAAAAAGACAAATGAATATAATTTGAAAGACTCTAGAATTTACTAATTTAAGTAATTCTTCAACCCCAAATTCATTCTCTAAAAAAATCATACTACTTCTTCTCCTAATGCTAAATTTCGCACCTCTATTACCTCGGGTACATTTTCAACAAGTAAAGCTTCAATACCATCTTTTAAAGTTGAATCAAGTGCTCCACAATCCATGCAAGCTCCCAACATACGAATGTATACAATACCATCTTGAAATCCTATATATTCTAAATCGCCACCCTCTGAATTTAAATAAGGGCGGATTTTTCCTAATATTTTTTTAATTTGTTCTTCTATATTTTTCGTTTCCATAATCTCTACTTCTTATTCTTCTTGTGATTTCTAAAATTTTTAAAATTATTATTTCGATTCTGATTAGGCACAAAACCTGGGCTACTAGAAACATAGCTTTGGGTAGTTTGTGGTTTTTCTTGAGTTTTATTATTTATATCTTTACCATCTTGTTTTATTATATCCAATAAATCACTTGATAATTCTCCTTTGGGAATATCATTCATTTTAACTGGATCAATCAAAATATTAGGGACAACTGCAGGAGTTGTTTCTAATATTATATTCTCCTTATCAAAGGATTCTTTTGTAAGTGGGTGTATAATGAAACCATCTGTCTTTACAATACTTGGTTGATTCAATTCTTTTTGATATTCATTATCAGATTGGATTCGTTTTAAAATATAATATGGGCATCCTATAGCACAAGACCCATCTAAATAATCTTCCATAAATCCAAAATAATTTTTACTTTTAGGGTTAGTATCAAATCCCTTTAATCTTAATATTCCTGAACTTATATCTCCAACAATATAAATATATCGATCAAAGCACTCTTCTATATATTTTTCTTCAAATTCTTCCAATTTAAAAGCATCTCTATAATTACTCTCTAATTTATATCGACCTTTTCTACATTCTATTAGCATAATACCACCTATAGGATATTATACCACAAGTTCTATATTTTACAAAAGATTTTATTTCAATATATCTCCTAAAAAATATGGAATATCATTATTCAATATTTCTAATGCAATAGGAATGCTTGTTTTAGCAACTATCATTTCAGTTTGAAAAGGAATTACACTTCTTATATTTAATGTAACATTTAAATTAATTTGTAAAATTGTTGTATTTAATCCATAGCTTTCTACTGTTTTTTCTATTTCAACTTCTTGATGCCCAATAACTTCTAAATGAATTGGAACCTTAATACCGTTGGCTAAAAAATAGTTTCTACCAAAAAAATAACCAAGCGGTAATTCAATACTTTTGAATTTTTCCCCTTGATTAATTGTATCAATGCATCCAGCGACATATCTTGAAATATTGTTTCTTAAATAATTTATTGTTTTGACATCTAAATAAGCATAACTCACTTTTCCATTTGTATCATAAGTCTCATTCAAAATATCTCTACCATTTAATAATTCAATTACGCCTTCTCCTACTCCATGGTCAACAACTTCATTTGCATAACTAATGATTAAAGATTCTGTATACGCTTTAACTGCTGATGAAAAATAATTTACAGAAATCTTAGAAATGAAATATATCAAAAATGCTAATATAAAAAGTAAACTAAACTTCCTTACGTATTTTTTTAAACGCTTCATAAACTTTCATTCCTGGAACTATTCCCTTTGTTAAAGCGTAGGAACTAACATCTCTTATCTCAGCATTATATAATTCATAAATTGTTTTTACCCCTAGTGCTCTCCCACAAACAACTTCTCTTTCTTTATACACAGTACAATCCAAGGCACCACACATAAAAAATGCACCATATCCTTCTAATAATAACAAAGTTGTTCCTTTTAGACGAATTTCCAATGAATTTAGAGTTAATTCTTCACTTATTAATTTATTTTGTAAAACTTCCATATAATCACCATTATTTCTTATGCTTTAAACAAATAATTTATTCCAAAGAACATAAGTAAAACGCTCGTTTGAATTCCTTTATGATATAATTTGATAATTGCTACAAAATATAATTAGTTTTTTACAAAAAAATTTGTCATAACTTCTTTAAAAAAATTTTTAATTCATTTAATTGTTCTTCTTCTATCAAAAAATAAATATATAGTTTTTTTGCAATTTCATTTTGCAAAATTAATTCTTCTTTTTTTGAATTTAGTACATAAATAGCCTGAAAAATTTCTTCTTTCAAATGCATCTTTTTTAATTCTACCAAATTGACAAATAATAAATGATTCACAAGAATTTCATCTTCAAGTTTGAGATATTCATCTGGTATATAAGTTTTTTCATATTTTGCTAAATCATAATCTTTTTTATATAGAAAGATTACTTCAATAATAATTAAACATAATAATAGGAGTAAGGGTGCTAAAACACTATACTGAACAAAATTTGTATAAAGATAACTTATTAAAAATATGATAACCCCTAGAATAAAACTAAGAATTAATACTCCAACTAAACCTGCAATTTTAAAAAAATGTTTATCTTTATCCATAATTCCTCTTGATAAATGTTTTACAAAAAGTCTAGTATTATTTGTCATCATCGTTGTTACAGAAGGAATTACTAGATCTTTAAAGCCTTCTAGCATGATACCACCCATTATTCCAATACTCCAAATAGAAATAAAAGATAGGTCAATTTCTTTAGTTTGGTTAAAAAATAAACATGGTACCATTAAAATAAAAGACAAAGAAAGCAAAATGAATCTCAAATATTTTTCTTTTTTATATTTATGAAATATTTTGTTTAACACAATTGTAAAAAGAATCCCTAAATAAAAAGAAAAAAATGTGGATAGTCCAAACCATAGATCCTTGTAATTTGCAATGAATAAGTCATAAATTATTGCAATTAATGTACCTGTTTGTAAAAACGCATATCTTCCTCCTCGCATATAAAAAGAATATGCATTAAAAAACCCACCAATAAAAGCTAAAATAACCATGAGAATAAATGTTCTATTTCTTTTCATAATTTACGCCCCCATAATAATCATTTTACAATAAAGAAAAATAAAAGGGAAGAGCATTTATCTCTTCTCCTCTAATTTGCATTGTTTTTTATAAGCTTTTAATATTTTCTTTTTTGAAAATGCATTACATTGTTTTGCACTTGCACAATCTCCACATGGACTCTTTTTATAGACGAGAACTAAATGGAGAATTACCAAGGTTATTAAAAATAAAATAACTCCTACTACTGCTATATTAACGATGTTGACAGTTAACACAACCAGAGCATTCCTTTCCTTTTTTCTTTATTTTTCTGTTCATTATTTTTGGAAATATAAAGCGGAAAAATATAACAGATAAAACCAGTAATAGAACAATTATAACTACAATTACATCAACAACCATACTTCATAAACCTCCTAGCAAAGTGCTCCCCAAATTCCAATTGCAGAAGCCAATACCCACGCTAATCCAGTTTCAAAAGCAATTGCTCTCCACATAGCTTTTGTAGATCCAAGCTCTCTACGCATTGCTCCTATTGCACCAAAACATGGAGCAGAGAATAAGGTAAATACCATATATCCCATTGCACTAAATCCATTAAAGAATGCAAATGTTCCATTTCCAGCAAAAACATTTTCTCCTTCTCCTACTGCAGTAATAACTTCCATAGAAGATACAACTGCCTCTTTAGCAACCAAACCTTGAATAGCAGAAACAGATGCTCCCCAAGAGAAGTTCAATCCTAACATAGGGGCAAAAATCCAAGATATAGATTTTCCAATAGATGCTAATAAGCTTTGTTCTATATCATCTGTAAATTGAAATTTATAGTCTAAATTTAATAATAGCCATACAACAATGGAACAAAGGAAAATAATCGTTCCAGCACGCTTAATAAAAGCCCATGTTTTTTCCCATACATCCTTTGCAACATAACTTGCAGATGGCGCATGATATTCTGGAAGTTCTGTAATATAACTTGTAGACTTATTTTTAACAAAGAATTTGTTTAATAAAAAGCCTGCTAAAATTATAACAACAATAGCTAATATATACATTAAGAAAGTAATTAACCAAGTCAAACCTCCACCCATCATAGGAGCAAAGATTCCTCCTATAAAGCAAGTTATAATTGGAAGTTTTGCACTACAAGGCATAAATGGAGTTAACGTTACAGTCATTTGATGCTCATTACGATCCTCTAATGTTCTTGCCCCCATTATTGCTGGTACACTACATCCAGTTCCAACAATAAATGGAATTAAGGATTTTCCACTCATACCTAGTTTTTTAAATGCTCTATCAAATAGAAATGTTACACGTGACATATAACCACATGTTTCTAATAAACTAATTAATAAGAATAAAATTGCAATTTGAGGAACAAAGTTTAATACTGCTCCTACTCCAGCAACTGCTCCATCAGCAACTAAAGATGCTGCCCATTCTGAACCACCAGCATTTGTAATGACTTGAGCTAACCATGGTCCAAGTCCCATAAGTCCTTCTCCCTCAGGAGCAAACTCAACGACTATTGGGTCTATAAAAGGTAATGGGAATTCTATAGCATTTCCTCCATTAAACAACATATCAACAATTCCAACAGTAGCTCCACCAACTAATCCTACACTTAATAGATAAACCATAATCATGACGACAAGGAAAATTGGAATAGATGCCCATTTATTCATTAAAACCTTGTCAACTTTTTGAGTGAGTGAGGCAACTTGTTTCTTCTCAACAGTAGCATTTCGAATTTCTTCAATATAATCATATCTTAAAGAAGCAATCAATTGTTCAGAATCAGTATCAAAATTTTTTTCCAATTTTGAAATTTTATCTTCAAATTCTTCTTTATAATATTTAGAATAATATCTAGTATCTCTTTCTAGAACTTTAACAGCAGCAAATCGCTTTTCTGATACTTCTTCATCTAATCTAGTGATTATATCTTCAATTAAGCCTTCTACTTCTTTTGGATAGATTGGCTTTTCCATATTTGTAGAAACAAGTCGATCACATTCATCTATTGTTGAGATAAGTTCTTTGATTCCTGTCTTCTTTAATGCAGAGATAGATACAACTGTGGTACCTAATTTTTCACTTAACTTCTTTATATCAATCTTATATCCTTTTTTCTCTAAGATATCCTCCATATTTAAAACAACTAATACTTTTTTATTTAATTCTAATAGTTGTGTAGTTAAATATAGAGCTCTTTCTATAGAAGTTGCATCAATAATATTAATTATTAAATCTGGATTTTCCTCTACTACAAATCTTCTACTAACTTCTTCTTCTGAGGTATAAGGACTTAAAGAATATATACCTGGTAAATCTGTAAGTTCTACATCTGTCCCCTTAATAATTCCATCCTTACGTTCAACAGTAACACCTGGCCAGTTTCCTACTTTTTGATTCATACCAGTTAAAACATTAAATAACAATGTCTTTCCAGAGTTTTGATTTCCGACTAATGCACAACGCTTTGCCATTATTCTTTATCTCCTTTCTCTATTTTCTTACCTTCGTATGACTTTGTAACCTTTACAATGATTTGTTCCATGTCCTCTTTCCGCATACACAATTGGTATCCTCTAAGACCAATACTCACAGGATCACCTAATGGACTCACCATTATAATGTCTATTAAAACATTTTTAGTAAGTCCCATGTCCAATAGTCTTCTACGTAATGCCTTATTATCATTATCAAAGGATATTAAAGTACCAGCTTGCCCAACCATTAATTCGCTTAATTTACATTGTTCTCCAATTTGATAAATTTTATTGTCCATTTTCTCACCCTTTCATAAGTTAGCCTAAACTAACCAAATGTATTATACTCAAATAAATAGTTTGTGTCAACTAATTTTTGGAAAATAATAAAAAAACTAGTCGATTAAACCAGTTTTTTCATAGATAACTCCCTATAGAATCCTTCTATTCCTTCCATTATATCCTTATAGGTTTGTTCAAAATCACCTGTATACCAAGGATCACTAATATCTCTTGGATATGGTGTAAAATCCAATAATAAGTGAACTTTTTCCATTCTTCCCTCAAAAATTTTATTTATATTCCTTAAATTATATGCATCCATACCCAAAATATAGTCATAGAAATCATAATCTTGTTTTTTTAATTGTTCTGCTTGTTTTAAAGAACAATCAATGTGAAGTCTATTTAATATTTTTTTTGTTCCATAATGGACTCCATTACCAATTTCTTCTTTGGATGTTGCTTTTGAATCAATAATAAAGTATTCCTCTTTTTTCTTTTCTTTCACATATTTTTTAAATAGAAACTCAGCCATAGGACTCCTACATATATTTCCATGACAAACAAATAATACTTTAATCATATTTCCTCCTAAAATAAAAAAGATATAAACTTACTAAATTATAGTTTATACCTCTAATTAAAATAAATGGATTAGTCACAGAAAATAAGATGCTTAAATAATAAACACCAAATCATATCTAGCCAGCCGATGAATAAACCAAAGAAAGTAACAATAATAGCTATTAAAAATTTAACTAAGCTTCCCTTTCTTAATGCATGACTCCAACGTACAAGTACTTCTACTACCCAGTTTACAACTGGAATAAATAATAATAGAATTTGTACTAAACGAGATTGTTTTTCAAACCATTTTTCCATTTTTTTATTCCTCCTTAATTGATAGAATAATTATAGCATAAATTGGTAGTTTGTTAAATAGTTTTTATACAAAATTAATCAATCCACCAAACATTGCCATTTAATATCACTGTGATGATATCAATTATCCAAATAAAGAATGCTCCAGGTATAATCGTTAATATACCTAAAACCACACCTAAAATATTACTTTTATCTGCTGATTTACATATTTTATATATACTCCAAACAATATCTAAACATGGGATACATAATATTATTTTAATAATTAATGGTAAATCATCAAATGCTTTAATAAGTTCTTTCATTTTCTTTTTTCTCCTATCTATATAATCATATGTTATATATTCTAATTATAAATCTTTTTTTTGAATTAGACAAACACATTCAGCCGCTATAGCTTCTCCTCTTCCAATAAATCCCATAGATTCCCATGTTGTTGCTTTCAAACTTATTTGATGCAATTCAACGTTCAATAAGTGAGCTATAGATTTTCTAATTAACTCTCTCTTAGGAGATATCTTAATATGCTCAGAATAAATAGTTACATCTAAATTATTTAAAGTATAGCCTTCTTGTAAAACTTTTTGATAACATTCTTTCAAAATAATTTTACTATCCATATCTTTTGTTTTTTCCTGATGATCTGGATAAAACGTTCCTAAGTCACCTAATGCTAAACTACCTAAAAAAGATTCTGCAATTGCGTGTAAAACCACATCTGCATCTGAATGTCCTAAGAGTCCTACTGGACTATCAAACTCTATGCCTCCTAAAATCAGTTTTCTATTTTTCACTAGTGGATGTGTATCCCATGCATGACCAATTCTAAACATTCTTCACTAACTCCTTAGCTATTATATAATCCATTTGCGTGGTAATTTTAAAATTTAAATCATTTCCTTCAATAATTTTTATAGCAGAATCACTGTACTTTAATACTAATGACATATCATCTGTTCCTACATATTGTTCTTTTAAAGCTTGTTCATGACATTTTAGAAGAATAGCCTTATTTCCTCCCTGAGGAGTTTGTGCCAATATGAGTTCTTCTCTTTTTAAAGTTCTCAATGGATTTTTTTGATATACTGTATCTTTGCATGGTGCTACTACCAAACAACAATTATCTTCCTTTAAAGATGCAATACATTGTTGTATGATATCTTTTGTGATGAAAGGTCTTGCAGCATCATGAATGAGAATATATTTTCCTGTTGCTTCTTTTATTCCGTTTAAGACACTTTCCTGTCGAGTGCTTCCTCCAATTACAATTTTGACTTTAGAAGTATAAGCATCTAAATAAGAACGATCTTCAGTGCGAATAACACATATCACTTCTAGTCCCAATTCTAAAAACTTAACCAAAGAATGTTCATAAACCATTTGATTTCCTAAAGGCATATAAACTTTATTTTCTTTTTGTTTCATTCGTGTAGCAGATCCTGCCATCAATAATACAACACTTATCATAAGATCATTCCTTAATCAATAAATCTAATTTAATATCGTATTCTTCCATTTCAATTTTCATATTTTGAAAAATTGAAGGACAAATTCCAACTTTAATACCTTGATAATCTTTTAACGCTTTATCATAATATCCTTTCCCATATCCTAACCGTTGTTTTGTATCACTAATAGCTACACATGGAATAAAGATAATATCAATCATGTCCAAGGGAACAGACTTTGTGTTTGGCTCTTTTGTATGAAAAGGTCCATCCACAAATGATTCAAATCCCTTAAATTCTCTAAACTCTAATTGATGTTTTATTGCAGGAAAATAAAATTTTTTATTTGGATAGTGATTGATTAATTCTAAAAGATTGATTTCCCATTGTAAAGGATAATAAATTGCTATATTGTTTTTAGAATTTATAATTCCACTATCTATAATTTGTTTAATTCCTAGTTTTGAAATAAGTGTATAATCTAATAATTTACGCTGTTCATATACTATTTTGCGAGCTTCATGTTTTGTCATCGGATATCTCTATAGTAGGCATAGTTAGAATTAAATTGTGGATTTGTACAAAATCTCAATGCTTCTTTTGTACGCTTAGTTACATCTTTAGCATCTTTAGCATCAGAAGAGTAACAAATTCCCATATTTGTATGAATTTGTACTTTCTTAGTACTATAATCTAATGTAACATGTAAAACTCTTTCTTTATTATATAAATCATTATGAAGATGTTGCATTTTTCGGACATCTGTTATAACAGCAATAAATTCTAATCCTGAAATACGGTATATCAAATTTGAATCAACATAGCGTTTTTTGATAAGCTTCACATATTCTGATAAAACCATATTCCCAATGCCTCTGCCAAATTCTTTATTGATTTCCTCAAGATTAGACATATGAATTTGTACGACTTGAAACTCTTTTCCTTCATGATATAATCGATTAATTCCAGCAAGCATTTCTGCCTCTCCTAAAATAGAATCTAAATCAGATTGTGTTTTCTCATAATGATAGTTTTCAAGCATTCGTATCATACCACATAATTCTACAACTTTTCCATTTGTAATTCTTGTTCCTTCTTCTTTTACATAGGCATATTTTGAACCAACATGAAAGCGATAAGATACAGAATATCGAGGATTGATATTATTTACCATACTTAATTTAGTCTTATACATAGCTAAATCGTCAGGATGAATATAATCTAAAAATTGCTGAATGGATAAAGTACTATCATTCAAACATAAATTTTTTGTTAAAACATCATTCACCCAAATTGTTTTATTAGTTAAATCAGCAAAAAAAATACCTTCTGTAGTTTTCTCTAATATGGACATAAATCTTGATTTAATAATATCTAATTCTGCTGCTGAGACTGCTAGATTTTTTTCCATTCCAACTAATTCTTCAGAATTTTTTTTGTCACCAACAAACATCCTTCCACGAATTGCTCCTAAAAAAAGAATTGGTGTTTCATTAAAATAATACGCTACTACATCCCCTTGATCATCATGCAATTCTAAATTCATTTGAGCCGTTTTTATTTCTGAGTTGCTATAATAAATGTTCAAATCTGTCTTGTCTGCGTCTGTTCCATTTACTTTAAATATTCTATATTTCATTTCAATTACATCAAAAAGATTTTTTTTATAAACATCATTCTCATTAAGACCTAAATCTTCTAAAAACAAACTTGAAATCTCTTTTATTCTATTCTTCTTATCTACCAATACATAATATTTAGATTGATCTAAAG
>JAIDKZ010000158.1 GCA_029051735.1 Anaeroplasmataceae bacterium
TAATCTAATTCTTAAGCAATATTACTTTTTATTTCTTCTAATATATAATATGAATCTAAAACTTTATCATAGTTTTCTTGGTATTTCACATCTAATTCTATGATTCTTTTCAAAGAATTTGCAGATTCATATAAATTATCTAATGTAGGATAGTCTCCTTCTAAAAAAGTGTAAGCATTTGTTAAATTGGTAAATATTTTATCAAAATTTTCCAATTTAGAAATTTCATTTTTTAATTTTTCATCAATACCCTTTTCCAAATTCAAATTTGAAAGTTCCTGTTTTTCATATTCCAAAAACTCCAAACGGGCAATGCTTTCCTTCTGTCCTTTCACAATATGCTCATAATTTCTATAAACATTTAAATATTTAGATAAAGAAACTGTATATTTTGTTTTTAAATCATCATATTTATCATCCTGAATAGGAGTAATCATAGATAAATAATTTTCAGGCATAAATAATCGATAAGTATCATTTTGAACATGAACATCTGCTAAAAGAACCGCAATTTGTTTAAGCATTGCTAAACTAATGACAGTCCCATTTAGTCTAATGTTATTTCTACCATTGGCCATTATTTCTCTTACTATATTTAGTTTATCTTGTTTTAGAATCCCAAATCGATCTAGTGTTTCATCAATAGCTGCATTCTGATAGGAAAAAATACCTTCAATGGAAGCTTTCGTTTCTCCATATCGAATCATATCATTATCTGCTCTTTGACCTAAAAGTAAAGAAATTGTATCAATAATTAAAGATTTTCCGGCTCCAGTTTCTCCTGTCAAAACTGTCATACCGTTTTTAAAATTTATTTGTATATCTTCTATAATTGCAAAATTTTTCACCTTTAAACTTTCCAGCATGACTCAACACCTCTTATACCAATTTTAAAAAATTTAGATTTGTTTTTCTATTCCTTTTCACGAATGCCAAATATTCTTTATTTCCACTTCCACCTAATATAGGGGATGCAATCAAGGAGACTATTCCCATATTGTATAATGCAAAACAAGCAGAAATCTTTTCTAAGACCTTTAAATGTTGATGGCGATCTTTAACAATACCATTTTTGAAATATTGATTGCCAAGTTCATATTGTGGTTTAATTAAACAAACCAATGCGTTTTTATCTGTTAAAAATCGATCAATTGCAGGAAGAATCTTTTCAATACTAACAAAAGAAACATCCATTACAATAAAATCAAGTGGCTTAGGAAATCCTTCTACATCCAAAATATTGGTTTGTTCCATAACACATATATCATCACGATTGAGGAGACTAAAGTCCAATTGGTTGGTCCCAACATCAACAGAATATACATAACTTGCGCCAAATTGTAATGCACAATCAGTAAAACCACCAGTTGAAGCGCCAATGTCCAATACCACTTTGTCTTTAAAATCAAGTTGAAATGTTTTTATGGCTGCTTCTAATTTTAATCCACCTCGTGAAACATATGGATGAACATCTTTTATGATTTCTACATTTTCTCCTGTAATATCATAATTTGCTTTAGTTATTATTTTCCCATCTACCAAAACAGCAGATTCTTTAATTGCTGTTGATGCTTTATTCCGACTTTGAAAAAAGCCCTTTTCTACTAAATATTGATCTAGTCTCATTGATGTTCACTATCAAAGTCTACAAGTCCAGATTCAGTCATTTTTTGAACAACCAATTGTTCATTCGTATTTAATATATCATAGCATTTTTTAGAAAGTTCTAGACCTGTTGTATAATTTGAAACTGCAGCCTCTAAGGAGATACTCTTATCTTCTAATTTTTTTACAATATCTTCTAAACTTTTCAAATACTCTTCAAATGATTTATTCTCCATTTTCTTTCACCTCTATAATTTTGCTTTTTACTTCTCCATTTTTCATTTTAGTAGTCATGATGTCATCCACTTTAAGTTTGGAAACATCTGTTATAATTTCATTATCCACCATATTTATAGAATATCCC
>JAIDKZ010000159.1 GCA_029051735.1 Anaeroplasmataceae bacterium
ATTCTATTCATATTACGCTTATTGTTTTTTACTATAGATTATGATATAATTTAGTTTGCGAAAAAATAGGAGGAATACTTATGGAAAAAAGACCTGAACAAGAAAGAATCCGTATTGAGAAAATAAATTACCTTGAGGAAAAAGGAGTTAAACCTTTTGGACAAAGATATGATAGAACTGCTACTTCTGCATCTATTATTGCTGACTTTGAATCTTTTAGTAAAGAAGAACTTGAAGCAAATCCACATACTGTAAAAGTTGCAGGAAGAATGATTGCCAAAAGACGTCAAGGAAAAATAGGATTTATCAATATTTTAGATAAATTTGGAACGATTCAATGTTATATTTCAAAAGAAATATTAGGAGAAGATATTTATGATATATTTATCAAATCTGATATAGGAGACATTCTAGGAATTGAAGGAACCATCATGAGAACAAATACTGGTCAATTGACAGTGAAATGCTCTATTTTTACTCATTTAGCAAAAGCAATTCGACCATTACCAGAAAAGTTTCATGGATTGCAAGATGTTGAGGAAGCTCGTCGGAGAAGATATGTGGATTTAATCGTAAACGAAGACTCTCGTAGAGTAGCTTTTATGAGACCAAAAATCATACGTGCAATTCAGCATTTCTTTGATAATCAAGGATTTGCAGAAGTGGAAACCCCTGTACTTCAGCCAATTTTAGGTGGTGCAGCAGCACGTCCCTTTTCAACACATCACAATGCTTTAGATATGCCATTTTATTTAAGAATTGCCACAGAATTGCCATTAAAGAGATTAATTGTTGGTGGTATGGAAGCTGTTTATGAAATTGGAAGACTATTTAGAAATGAAGGTGTTGATTCTAGACATAATCCAGAATTCACAACGGTTGAAGCTTACTTAGCTTATTCTGATATGGAAGGCATGATGAATTTAGCTGAGAACTTCTTCAAGCAAATTTCATTAGAAGTATTAGGAACTACGATTGTAGAATTTGATGGAAATACATATGACCTTTCTCATTTTGAAAGAATTCATATGGTAGATTTAATCAAAAGAGAGTGTGGCGTAGATTTTTGGCAACCTATGAGTTTTGATGAAGCAAAGGCGGTTGCCCAAAAACATGGAATTGATGTTCCTCACCATTTTACAGGAGTAGGACATATCATCAATGCTTTCTTTGAAAAATATGGTGAAGAAAAATTACAGCAACCAACTATTTTATATGGACATCCTGTAGAAATTTCTCCACTTGCAAAAAAGAACGATAAAGATCCTCGTTTTACAGATCGTTTTGAAATATTTATGGGAGCAACAGAATATGGAAATGCGTTTAGTGAATTAAACGATCCATTAGATCAAATGGACCGTTTCACTCGTCAATTAGAAGAACGAAATTTAGGAAATGACGAAGCTTGTGAAATTGATACTGATTTCGTAGAAGCATTAGAATATGGCATGCCACCTACAGGCGGTATTGGAATTGGTATTGATAGAACTGTTATGCTTCTAACAGGAAAAACATCTATTCGTGATGTATTGTTATTCCCTCATAATAGAAATAGAAATTAAGGATTTCTTATGGACATTTTAGATGATTATGTAAATTGGAAACTAGAAAATCATGAAATGTTATCCAATTTAGTGAAAAATAAGAGTAAAACAATTTCTCGTTTTACTTCTGTTATTGTAGTTGTAGATTACTTGTATGAACAATCCTTAAAAAGGAAATTATCTGAAGATGAAAACTTATTCTTCAATATGGGATTTGATTATATTCATGATAACTTTTATACAATTAAGACTCTATTAGAATATAAATTTAAAAATAATTATCAAGAATTAGAATCTTGTGCCAAAACCATTAATTTATTATTATATGTAAATGAATTTCAAGGTGAACTACTAGGTTCTAATATAGATACAAAAGCTTTAGATGATTTTGAAGAAAAAATAAATATATATTTAGATAAAAATCAGAATATTCCTGATACCTTTTTTCCTATGTTAGATGATATTATCAATCCAATATTTGAAAAAAATAATTTAGATTTCCATCCAATTGAATCTATTTTTTATGAGATTGCTGTTGAATATGGAATTTATAAACCAAATGAATTAGATATCTATAATGCGGTATTTAATTTAAAAAAAGAGAAAAAAA